>JBGPDC010000163.1:0-13433 GCA_041482115.1 Terriglobia bacterium
ACCCGTCTGGCATCAAAGTGTCGGACAAGGAAGTCGCCCAGATTGATCTCAAGCCTGACAAGTTCCACGGCGATTGGAACTACGAAATCCGCCCTCGCAAACCGGTAGTCTGATCACGTTGTTTCTAGACAGCCCCTTAGTCTCGCCCGAAGGCTTTAGGCCGCCAGCCGGGTCCGGCTCCAGGCCTGGGTGATCCCTTTCCGCACGCCCTGGAATTGCCGTCCTGCTTTGTTACCAGTCTCGGTCAGGAAGTCGGCTGCATCTTCGGCTTTGCGACGGATCGCCCGCCGGGTGCGCTCACCCGATTGCGGCGCAAGCAGCAGAGCCGCTCCGCCCGCCAACGTCGCGCCCGCCAGGAAGAATAACGACGCGTTACGAAACGTACCGTTCTGCATGGGGCAGTCCTCCAGTAGGGAAATCGCCAACACTACTTTAGACGGTTCTTATGGCCTATCTTGTTGCAGAATTTTTGGAAGTCACGATAGGACGCGTCAGGTGGAAGAGCCAGGGCCCGGGCACCAGGCCGGCCAGCGGCTCCGCCCATCCTAGCGCCAGCAAGCGCCGAAGAATCACGGTGGTCGCGGTCTGGCGGCCGTAGAATGCCGCGCACCGTCGCTGATGTTCGGCGCGGCACCGTTCCCACGGCTCGCCCTCGAGTGTTCGTAAGAGTCCCTCGCCGGCCCAGGCTCCCGTTTCGAGCGCCGCGAGCAGCCCGCTGCCGGTGAAAGGATCGACGAATCGCCCAGCGTCACCGGCTCCCAGGGCCCGCGCGGGAATCCGCTCGGCGGCCCCGAAGCGCAGCGGACCAGCGAAGTGCCAGCGGGTGACGCGTTCGAGGGGAGCGAGCCGCGCCGCGAGCCGGGGCGCCTGGGCCAGCAGCCGGTCGATCTCGAAACCGCTCGCGCCGAGCAGATCCTCCGTCGCGAGTCCGCAGACGTTGGTGCGGCCGTCCTCGATGGCGCAGAGGCCGCAGTAGCCGCCCGAAAAAAAATAAAGCTCGACCGCGTCGTTGGCCGGACCTGTGAAGTGCGCCTTGAAACCGAACAGCCGCCGGCCTCGCGGACCAGCGGCGGCGCGGCCCGCAGCCCACACGCAGCGACCTTCCGGCGCCCGGCACCGCTCGTGGCGCACCTCCGCGCCCCCACGCTGCGCCGCACTGAGCAGCAGGTCATCGAAAGCGTAGCGGCTCAAACCCCAGGCCGCCTCCGGCAGCGGGAAGCGGCGGTGGTGCTTCGAGAAGTGCAGCTCGGCGTGGGTCACGCGCGCCGGACGCCGGGCATGAAAATCGCCCGCCACGCCCAGCTCTGCGAGGCGCGCGATGATCTCCGGCGAATAGAACTCGCCGCAGACCTTGTGGTGAGGCCGGGCCGACGCCTCCCAAACTACCGCTCGCCCGCCGGCGCGAAGGACCGCGAGCGCCGCCGCTGCCCCCGCCGGTCCGCCGCCGACGATCGTGACCGCGTCAGGCATGGCCCATACACGTGCGCGCCACGAGCGACAGCCGGAACCAGGGCCGGTGCCGCCGCACCACGAAATCGTGGAAGCCCGCCGCGAGGGCTAGCGCTCCCAACTCCTCCGGGCGGAAAGCCTGGCGCACCGACGCTGGCCCGTCGTGACGCGTGAGCGGGCTGCGCGAGAAGACCGGTGCGGTGAGGCGCAGGAAAACCAGCGGAAACCAGTGGCGCTCGAGATCGTTGATGAGCACGGCCCGCCGCGCGATGCGGCCAAAGCCGGCCAGCGCCGCGACGGCCTCGGCATCCGGCAACTGATGCAGCAGCAGCGAAGCCGCCACGTAATCGAAGGACGCCTCGGGAAATGGCAGCGCCCGCGCGGCCGCGGCGACCGCTGCCGTGCCGTGGCCGGGCAAGTGATAAGGCTTGAGGTCGGAAACGACGATGCGCGCTTGCGGGTGGCGTGCCGCCACGGCCGCGGCCAGGTCGCCCGAGCCCGCGCCGACGTCGAGAAACGAGAAGCTCTCGACGCGCGCCCGGCGAACCTCGCCCGCCAGCAGGCCGAGCAGCACGCTGGTCCCGCCGAGCCAGCGGTTGAAGCGGCGCAGATCGTCCAGGCTTTGCGCGACTTCGGCCGAGCGCGTCGCAGCGGCGTCGAGCAGCTCGGGTATGTAGGGGCGGGACATCGCGCGGAGGCCGCTACACGCGGCGCAGCACCAGCGCCGAATTCTTGCTGCCGAAGCCGATGCAGTTTACCACCGCGCACTCGAGATCGGCGCGGCGGCCCACGTCCGATACATAGTCGAGATCGCACTCGGGGTCGCGCACCTCGAGGTTGATCGTCGGAGGCAGCACGCCGTCGCGCATGGCGAGCAGCGTGGCCGCGACCGACGCCGACCCACAGGCTCCCTGGGGGTGACCGATCAGCGATTTGAGGGAAGAGCCGGCCAGCCGGTCGGCGTGACCGTCGAAGCAGAGCCGCACGGCCCGCGTCTCAATGCGGTCGTTCAGCTCGGTCGAGGTGCCGTGCAGGTTGACGTACTGCACCTGCTCCGGCTGGACCCCGGCTTCCTGCAGGGCCAGTCCCATAGCGCGCGCCGGCTCCTCGCCGCACTCCTCCAGGCGGACGCGATGATATGCGTCACAAGTGGAACCCCACCCGGCGATCTCGCCGTAGATGTGCGCCCCGCGCGCCCGGGCACCGTCCAGCGACTCGACGAAGAAGAACCAGGCGCCTTCGCCCAGCACGAAGCCGTCGCGGTCGCGCGAGAAGGGGCGCGAGGCGCGCTCGGGGGCGTGGTTCCAGCGCTGGGTCAGGATGCGCATCAGCAGGAACCCGCGCACGATGAGGTAGGAGATCGGAGCGTCGGCCCCTCCTACAATCATGCGCTCGGCCGCGCCGAAGCGGATCTGGCGGAAGGCGTAGCCGAGAGCGTCGCTCGAGGAAGTGCAGCCGGTCGAGACCACGTGACTCGGGCCCCGGAAGCCGAAGTGCATCGAGATTTCGCTCGCGAGCGTTCCGATGGTCGAAGTCGGAATCGTATAGACGCTGACCTGCTTGTGATGGCCGGTGTAATAGAGACGGTACTGCTCTTCGGTGAACTCCTGGCTGCCGCCGCCCGAGCCGACCAACACCCCAATCTGCCGCTGCTCCTCGCGCGAGAGGCGTTCCGGCTCGATGCCGGCGTCAGCGAGAGCCTCGGCCGCCGCGGCCCGCGCCAGCGGCACCACGCGTGAGACGTGCGGCCGGTCCTTGATCTCCACATACTGGTCGACGTCGAGGCCGCGCACCTCGCCGGCCACCTGCACGCCTAGCTCCGAGGCGTCAAACAGGCTGATGCGCTTCACCCCGCTCACGCCCTGGCGCGTCGCCGACCAGAAGGCTTCGCGTCCGATGCCGTTGGGACTGACCGCCCCGATCCCGGTGATCACCACGCGTTGCGGCATAGAAAGCACTCCAATGCTAGCATGAGGCTTCTCGCGTTCCGGCGCGTGCCTGTAGCGATGAGCTGGCAGGATAACCTCACCGTAGTTTTAGTCGAGCCGCGCAATCCGCTGAACATCGGCGCGGCGGCCCGGGCCATGCTCAACTTCGGTTTCCGGCGTCTCGCGCTGGTGACGCCCTATGACGTGGCCTTCCGCGAGGCGCGCTCGGCGGTGGGTGCGGCGGCTGTGCTGGCCGAGGCCCAAGTGACGAAGACGGTGGCCGAGGCCGTCGCGGGATGCTCGCTTGTCGCGGGGACGGCGTCGCCTGAGGGACGCGTCTTCCGGCAGCCGCGCCGTCCGCTGCCGGCCGGGTCACGGCTGCTTCGGACGCATCTCGCGCGCGACAGGGCGGCGCTGCTCTTCGGCTCGGAAAAGCACGGACTCTCGAATCAGCACCTCAGCCACTGCCAGTGGGTATTGCGAATTCCCACCGACCCCGTGTGCCCGTCGATGAACCTGGGCCAGGCCGTGGCGCTGTGCTGTTACGAGCTCGCGCGCGAAGCGCGCAGCGGCGGGCCGAAGGAGCCAGCACGCCCGGCGGCTCCAGCCGAGTTGCAAGAGAAAATCTTCGAGCGGCTGCTGGGGCTGCTCGAAACCAGCGGTTACGTGCAGGCGCGCACCCGCCGTTCCCACGTGCTGAAACTGCGCCGCCTCGTGGGACGCCTGGCGCTCTCCCCGCCGGACGCCCAGGTGCTGCTCGGCATGCTCCGCCAGATCGAGTGGAAACTCGACCAGTCCGGCTAACGGGGCAGCACGAGTCCGCCGAGCCGGGATTCCGCCCCTTCCTCGACCTCAAAGCGCACGGCGTACGTGTCGATGTACTTCAGACCGCTGCCCGTGTTGTAGATCAGGATCGAGTGGTCTTTCTTGAGGAAGCCACTTGCCAGCAGCTTCTCGAGGGCCGCGATGCAGGCCGCGCCTTCCGGAGCGACAAACAGGCCTTCGGCCGCGGCCAGGCGCGCGCCGGCGTCGAGGAGTTCCTGGTCGGTCACGGAGAGGCAGGTCCCGCCGCTCTCCCGCACCGCGCGCAGGATCAGGAAGTCGCCGAGGGGCTTGGGCACCCGGAGTCCGCTGGCGACGGTATAGGCATTCTGGAAGAACTGGCTATTTTCGGCGCCCTTCTCGTAGGCCTCCACCACGGGCTGGCAGCCTTCCACTTGCACCACGATCATCTTGGGGCGCTGCGGGCCGATCCAGCCGAGGCGCTCCATCTCGTCGAACGCCTTCCACATACCAATAATGCCTACCCCGCCGCCCGTGGGATAGAAGACGGCGTCGGGCAGCGTCCAGCCCATCTGCTCGGCCAGCTCGTAGCCCATGGTCTTCTTGCCCTCGATGCGGTAGGGCTCCTTGAGCGTGCTGACGTCGAACCAGCCCTCCACCGGCGCGCGCTCGGCGACGATGCGCCCGCAATCGCTGATGAGACCGTCGACCAGCGTGACGTGCGCGCCCGTCATGCGGCACTCGATCAGGTTCGCCGCGGGGACGTCGCGGGGCATGAAGATATGCGCCTCGATCCCGGCCGCGGCCGCATAGGCGGCGAGCGCTCCAGCGGCATTCCCAGCCGACGGTATCGCGACCTTCTTGATGCCCAGCTCGCGCGCCATCGACATCGCGCAGGAGAGCCCCCGGGCCTTGAAGCTGCCGGTAGGGTTGAGACCCTCGTCCTTGAGATAGAGCTGCGCGGCGCCCATCGCGGCGCCCAGCCGCTCGGTGCGGACCAGCGGCGTCATCCCCTCGCCCAGCGAGACGATATCCTCGGGCCGCTCGACCGGCAGCATCGGTCCGTACCGCCACATACTGCGCGGCCCTTCCGCCACGCGGGTTCGGGGCCATTCGGCGCGGGCCCGGGCGAGGTCATAATGGACCAGCAAGGGTCCACCGCAGGCCGTACACAGGTTGTGCACTTGGCCGGCCGCATACCGGGCGTTACATTTGCTGCACGCTAGGTGGGTCACGAACGTCATAAATGAGTAGTATAGAGGTTTCATGCGGACCCTACCGATCTGCCTGCTTCTCGTCGCAGCGCCCTTGTGGGCGGGCGAATACGCCGTGCTGGCCACGGGGTTCCGGGTGCATGCCGAGCGGCACGCCGTAGAGGGCAGCCAGACCATCCTTTACGACCGCGACGGCGGCAGCCTCGCGTTCCCGAGCGAGCAGGTAGTCGGGTTTGAAGCTGAGGACTACGTCCCGCCACCGCCCGCGCCTCCGGCGGCACCAATCGAGCCAGCCGTCGCGAAAGCGCCCGACATGAAAGCGCTTGTGGACGAAGCCGCCCACCGCCACGGAGTCTGGCCCGAGCTGGTGCAGAGCGTGATCGCGGCCGAGTCGGCGTACAATCCGGCAGCGGTTTCGCCCAAAGGCGCCGTCGGGCTGATGCAGCTCATGCCGGGAACCGCCGGGGAGCTGCAAGTGTCCAATCCGCTCGACCCCGCCCAGAATATCGACGGCGGCACCGCCTACCTGCGCCAGTTGCTCGAGCGCTACGCCGGATCCGGCAACCAGGTGCACCAGGCGCTCGCGGCTTACAATGCCGGTCCCGCCAAGGTCGATCAGTACGGCGGCCTCCCGCCCTACCGCGAAACGGTCGACTTCGTAACCCGCGTCGTGACCCTCTTTAACAAGCTGCGCGCCGGCCGGTAGATCCGGTTGACCAGACTAGTCATTTCGACTAGACTAGAAGAGTCATGAAAGTAGCTGCGGTCGCGGAGCTGAAAGCCTCGCTGAGTCGTTACCTCGCCCGCGTCAAAACCGGAGAAGAGGTCGTAGTGACGGAGCGTGGCAAGCCCATCGCCAAGATAATTCCCATCCCGGACGCCGAGACCGATGAAGAGAAACGGCTTCAACGTCTGGAGGCCCAGGGCATCATCAAGCGAGGTACGGGAAAGTGGCCGAAAGGCTTTTGGGAAGAGCCTCGGATGCAAGATCCGGAAGGCGAACTCCGAAAACTGTTGATCGAGGAGCGGCGCGAAGGCCGGTGAGCTTCTGGGATTCCTCAGCTTTGTTTCCCCTGGCCTTTAGCGAGCCGGTTTCGCCTCTGCTGCGCGCCATCACCGAGGAGCGAGGCGTACCCTTTGTGTGGTGGGGCGCTCTGGTGGAATGCTGGTCGGCTCTGGAGCGCAGAACCAGAGTGGCTCACGTGAGCACCGAAGAAAGGCAGCGGGCCGAGCATACGCTGGAGGAGATGGCCGCCACGTGGATCGAGGTCCATCCCAGTGCGTCCCTCCGCGACCGGGCCGTGAGACTGCTGGCCGTTCACGACCTCCGCGCCGCCGATGCTCTCCAGTTGGCGGCCGCCCTCACCTGGGCCGAAGAGCGCCCGCGCGGCCACGCCTTCGTCTGTCTCGATGAGCGGCTGCGTGAAGCGGCCCGTCGCGAGGGTTTCCTGGTGCTGCCCGAGGAAGCTGTCTAGCTCCCTTCACCTGCCTGCCGGTAAGAACCGTACCTGTGGAACAATTGCAGGCCCGCGGCACCTTCCGGCGCCGGCTCCGGAAGCGTCTCGCGTTCCATCGAGGTGATAAAGAGCATGTGCGAACCCACCTCGTGGAACTCTGCGACGCGCACTTCCCGGACTCGGAGTGCCGCCTCCGGAACTCGCAGACCGAAGCATGGCGACCTCGTCATCTTCAAGGGCACTCCGGCCCAGTCAATGTTGGTTTTCTTGTGGTGCTTGCCCAGTTCATAGGCGACGCTCTTGTATTGGAATGGAACGCTCGCCAGTGCCATGCGCCGCGACTGTTGCATCAGCCGCACGGCCGGACTAGTGCTGCGCAACGCCATCGAGAACCAGGGCGAGTCCGTGGGCCCGATCAAGTCCATAGGGAATAGGTTGCCGGCGTCCTCGTGCTCGACCGACACCAGCACCACGGGGCGCGGGCAAATGTAGAAAACGTACGAGCAGCGCAAATCCGCCGGCGTCATTTGAAAGTTGTACGGGTTCCGGCGCCGGCGTGACGCGGCCCGCCATCTCTGCAGGAGATAGTAAAGCCGGAGACTGAGGGCGGGCACCACGTAATTCTCGCAGCCGCTCGTCTCAAACAAACCGAAGCGATGTTCCGGGAGCCGAATGCTGCGCACCAGCCGCAGATGGATGACGCCGAGCAACCGGTTGGGTTCGTGTCGCGCCCGCATGCACAAGCGCCACGGTTCACCTTCCGGCGAGGGCGTATAGTCGCGATCGAACATCACCCCGAGGGTGAAAGGACGCAGCGCGGCCACGACGTTGTTGTACGTCACCTCCCGGGGTCCGTCGGGCCCGTGCAGCCAAACTTCCACCTCCCGCTGCGGATCGTGCAACCCCACCGGCCCATACCGTGGGAAATTCGCCAGCTTCAGCAGTTGCTGCTTGAGCCGCCTCACGCGTCTCTCCGCAAAACCAGAAACACAAAGTGTCCCAGCAGCTTGTGCGCTGCGGTGTGCCACAAGATGCGATCCGCTCGACCCACCTTCGCCTCAGTGCGCCCCCACCATAAGCGCTCGTTCCCTGGCATTACGGAGTCGTAGCGGACGTACTTCCCGGCATTGGCGCGGCCCACCATCCGGAATCCCCGCGCCGCGCGGAGCAACGCCGGCACGAAGTGTAAGTAGCTCGTATAGGGCCGGGTCAAGTAGATGGGCGCCCCGGTGCGCTGCCGCCCGGCAGTGCTCCACCACCGCGGGGTCTTTACTTTCGACCAGTGGAGGGGGTTCAAGATGCTGACAATCACCCAACCCGGCGGCGCCAGGCACCGTGCGAAGGTATCGAACAGTGGTTCGAGATCTGGAATCAAATTCAAGACTGCGAAGTTGGAGACCACCCCCTGGGGTGCGGGCCACTGCGGCAGGCGATTCGCAAAGGACGAATAGTCCATCGCGTAAGGCGTGATCGCGCCGGAGGCGATCTCCGCCGGGCAGCGGCGTTCCAGCTCCGCGATCATGCCGGGCGAGTTGTCGTACGCCAGGACCCGATATCCGCGCCGCGCGTACTCGAAGGCGTCGAGGCCCGTGCCGCAGCCAAAGTCGAGCAGCGTGCTTCCGGAAGGGACGTGGCGCGCGACCAGATCCAAGAACGCCGCGCGCGCCAGGACGTCGTAGGGGCTGCTGGTCAGCCGGGCGTCGTACTGCGCCGCCAGTTGATCGTGGAACTCGGCAGACCCTCCCGCCCGCGGCATTAGCTTCGAGACACCAGTAGCGCCTTCACGGCATCGATCGCCAACACCGCCGCGTGCTTCGATTCAGTCGCGAGTCCGCCGACCGCCGCCTCCACGTCGCGCGCGGTGAGCCGCGCGATCTCCGCGCGGCTCTTCCCGGCCAGCAATTCGGTCAGCGCCGACCCGGCTGCGATCGAGGCCGTGCACCCCCGCGTTTTGTAACGGACCTCCGCCACGCGATCCCCCTCCCAGCGCGTCGCAAGCCGCAGGATATCCCCGCACACCGGATTCATCACCTCCACCGTGATCGCCGGCGGTGGCAGCTCCCCCACGTTACGGGGATTCTGAAAGTGGTCGAGCAACCGTTCGCTATACATGCACGGTATGATTGAAGCACATCTCTGGGAACACCCGACACATGGCCGCCCCCGCATACTTCCGCATCCTGCGCGACCGCTGGCAGCCGCGCCGCTTCCAGTCGCTGTTCCTGTTTGTCACCTCGCGCTGCAATTCGCTCTGCCGCACCTGCTTCTACTTCGACAAGCTCAACAGCCCCGACGACCTCACCTTCGACCAGATCTCCCGCCTTTCCTCGACCGCGCCCCCTTTCCGCAAGCTGTGGATCTCCGGCGGCGAGCCTATGCTGCGCGAGGAGCTGGGCGAGATCATCGAGATGTTTGTGCGCCGGAACGGCGTCCGCAACGTCAACCTGCCCACCAACGGACTCCTGCCAAAGCAGACCTTCCGTACCGCCGACTACCTGCTCGAGCGCTGCCCGGACCTGGCCATCGACCTGAATTTCTCGCTCGACGGCCTCGCCAGCACGCATGACTCTATTCGCGGCGTGCCCAACAACTTCGCCCGCAGCCTCGAGACCATCCAGGAAGCCGACCGGCGCTACCGCGACGTCCGGCGGCTCCGCCGCAACGCCGTCTCCGTCATCACGAGCGAGAACTACCGCGAGCTCCTCGAGCTGGGCCTGCGCCTCGCCGGCGACGACCATCTGAGCGGCCACTATTTCGAGGTCATTCGCGGCCAGGCGCCCGATGGCTCGCTGAAATGTCTGACGCTCGACGACGTCCGGGCGCTCCACCGCCGCCTGCTGCCGCTCCACGAGCACTACGCGCGGAAGCTTTTCGGTCACCTGTCGTGGCCCGTGCGGCAGTTTGCGACTATGTATTACCTTGGCAACGTGCGCTTCCACTTCGAGTGGCACGAGCAGTGCTTCGCCGGACCGCGTCCCTGGCCGATGCCCTGCACGGCTGGTGAGACCACCCTCGTCGTCGACCACAACGGCGCCTTCCGGGCCTGCGAGCTGCGCGGCATCGTGGGCCGGCTCGCCGACTACGACTTCGACGTTGCGGCGGCCCTCCAATCGGCCGCGATGCAGGCCGAAGTGGCCGCCATCCCGGGCGCCAATTGCTGGTGCACGCACAGTTGCTTCCTGCAGGAAAGCTCCAAGTTTTCCCCGCGCGTGCAGCTCTTCCACATCCCCTGGAGGTACGTCCGCCACCTCCTGGAGCGCGGCCGCGCCCCGGACCTCGAGCCCTACTGCGCCCTGGAGTTGCCCGGATGATAGAGGTCACGGCGGCCGTGATTCAGAAGGATGGCCGCATTCTCATCTGCCAGCGCCGGGAAGGACAAAAACACCCGCTGAAGTGGGAGTTTCCCGGGGGCAAAGTCGAGCCGGGCGAGGAGCCCGTGGCGGCTCTCGTAAGGGAGTTGGAAGAAGAATTAGGTATCCGCGCGGTCGCTCCGATCGAGATTACGCGCTTTCCCTACCAATATCCGGGCGGTTCCCCGCTATTGCTGATCTTTTACCGGGTAGAGGAGTTCAGCCGGCCGGTCCAGAACCTCGAGTTCGCCGATCTGCGCTGGGTGCAGCCAAAGGATCTGCTATCTTTTGACTTCCTCGAAGCCGATGTTGAATTTGTGCGGGCCCTGGCCCGAGGTGAGAACGTTCCTTTGATAAACTGGCCTACCATGGTCGATTGCGTCGGAGTCACCGATGTCGGCTTGTCGCGCCCCGCTAACGAGGACGCCTACGCCCTCGAGCCGGGCCTCGGCCTGTTCGTCGTCGCCGACGGCATGGGCGGCGCCCAAGCCGGCGAGCGCGCCTCGGCCATCACCGTCGAGACCGTCGTCGAACTGATCCGCAAGGCCGCCCCGCCCCGCACCTCCGACAGCCTGGTCGAGGCCATCCGCGCCGCCAACCGCAACGTCCTCGATCAGGCCGCCGCCTTCCCGGAATACGAGGGTATGGGGACCACGGTGGTGGCGGCGCTCGTCGAACCCCCGCTGGGGCACATTGCGAGCGTCGGCGACAGCCGGCTTTACTTGTTTCGCGACGGCCAGTTGCACCGCATCACCTCCGACCAGACCTGGGTGAACGAAGTCGGCCGGCGTCTGGGGCTGACCGAGGAACAGATGCACTCTCATCCCTTCCGCAACGTGCTGACGATGGCCGTGGGCGCGCGCGAGGAGATCGATGTGCATCAGCACGAGGTAGATCTCGAGTCCGGCGATGTGCTGCTGCTCTGCTCCGACGGACTTCACGGCGTGATCGGGGAGATCAGCGTAGCCGAAGTGCTGGGTGGCAGCGGATCGCTGCAAGAGCAAGGCGCCGAGCTGATCCACCGGGCCCGCGAAGCCGGCGGACCCGACAACATCACGGCGGTGCTGGTGCGGGTTCCCTAGAGGTGAGGATAGACGTGACTATGCGTGCCCCCGCCGCGATGGCCCTTCTGCTCGTGAGCGTGGCGCCCCTCGCCGCCCAGCGCGGCAAGGAGACCGCCAGCGATCTGTTTCACTCCGAGGTGGGCTTGATCGTTTCGCCCAAGGCCAGCCGGAGCAAGTTCCAGACCGCGCGCAAGTCGACAGTGTCCATTATGCTGGGGCTGCGGTACCGCTTCTGGAAGGTGTCCGGCTCGCAGACCACCGACCTCGACCCCGACGGCGCCGCCTTGCGCCCCGGCGACCTGCTGCGGCTGGGTCTCGAGATCAACGACACCGGCTATCTCTACATCGTGCAGCGACAGGCCAGCGGCGCCTGGCGGCGCGTGTTCCCCGACCCTGAGATCGAGCGCGGCAACCACTTCATCCACAGCGGCGTGACCTACGCCATTCCCCCCGAAGAAGGCCTGGCGTTGCAGTTCCCGGGCGGCGCCGAACGCCTGCTGCTGGTGCTTTCCCGCGAGCCTGTGAAAGACCTGGAATCTCTTGTCTCGCCGTCCCAAGCCGCGAATACGGTTTCGGCCGCGCCTCCGCCCGAGGTCTCCGAGGCGACGCTCGCTGGCGTTCGCAAGCTCCTGATCCCTAGAGACCTGTTGACCGAGAAAGTAGCCGAGGAAAAGGCCACCTACGTCGTGAACCGCAGCGGGCGTCCCGATTCGCTGATCGTCCACGAGATCCGCCTCCCGGGCCGCTAACCGCCAGCCTATAGTACTGGCCCTCCCAGCGTGCGGGAGCCTTCCTCCAGGCCTGGTACTATTACCCGAGTTTGGTTTTCAGACTGCAACTACCGTCCTATTTACAGCCACTTAGAGCCAGCTTACAGTGAGAGTTGCCCAGGAGGAAGCGCCACTTTGAGTCTTCTAATCCAGTTTCTCTATTTGCAGGTGCTGGACATCCTCACTACCATGGCGTTCCTGCTGAACGGCGCCCGGGAGGCCAACCCGCTGGTGCGGATGGGCCTCGAACTGGGCCCCTCGCCCTGGGTCATTCTGGTGGGGGTGAAACTGGTGGCGCTGGCGCTCGCCGTTTACTGTGTCCGCAAGTCGCGCCTGAAGCTGCTGCAGCGTGTCAACATCTGCTTTGCCGTCCTGGTCGCCTGGAACCTGATTGTGGTGATCATGACCGCGCCGGTCCTGCACGGGTTGGGCTAGAGCTCTACAGCACGTCGGCGAAACCCTTCTTGGTGTAACGGAAGAAGAGGCCGCCCACAACGAAGGTCACTAGCGCCAGCGCCGTCAGCATGGCCAGATCGCGCAGCGCGGGCAGGCGCGTGGAAAGCAGACTCGACCGATACCCCCGCACCGCGTAGACCAGCGGATTGAGGATCACGAGCCAGCGCAAGGCCGGCGGGAACTGGTCCTCGGTGATGAAGATGGGGGTCACCCAGAACCAGAAGGTCAGCAGCACCGAGAGCACCTGCGCGGTGTCGCGCAGGAACACGTGCAGGCTCGAGACGATCCAGGCGAGCCCGAGGCTGAAGAGGCCGATCAGCACCACGTAAACCGGCAGCACTACGATCATCGCGCTCACCCGGTTGAGCCAGATGGCCACGGCCGCCACCAGCAGCAGCAGCGCCAGCAGGTGGCTCAGCAGGTTCGAGAGAAAAATCGTTACCGGGACGATCTCCGCCGGGAACATGCTCTTCTTGATGAGATTCCCGTAGTCGATGAGCGCCGAGGCGGAGCGCTGGACGGTTTCCTGGAAGAGCAGCCACGGCAGCATGCCGCAGAAGAGAAAAATCGGGTAGTTGTCGGTGAGCTGGCCGGGAGCGAGGCGCATCCGCAGGCAGTAGGTGAAGATGAAGGTGTAGGCCACCAGCAGCACGAGGGGATGGATGAGGCTCCAGATCCAGCCCACGGCCGAGCCGACGAAGCGCTGCTGGAAATCCCGCCGGACGAGCTGGAAAATCAGGCTGCGCTGCCGCACCAGGTTGCGTAGAAAGAGGGATCCCGGGACATGGGCAGGCATCAGCCGCAGGGTAGCGGACCGGCGGAAGGGGTGTCAAACGGCGGTGGCAGACAGGGCGCGGAAAAACTCCTTCGGTGTCGCTATGCGGAGACCGGTTCGGCTTGCGACGGCGGCGTTGAAGTGCCGGGTGTTGTTTGTAAGCAGCCAGTCCGGTTTCGCGGTTATG
>JBGPDC010000164.1:0-13407 GCA_041482115.1 Terriglobia bacterium
CCATCGGACGCACGCCCCGCTCGAACCCGATCACCTACATCAAGGCGTTCGACGTGATCCGCGACGTGTTCGCCGCGACTCCCGAGGCCCGCAAACGGGGCTACACCGGCGGGCATTTTTCGTTCAACATCCCGGGGGGACGGTGCGAGACCTGCCAGGGCGATGGCACCGTCACCGTCGAGATGCAGTTCCTCGCCGACGTCGAGCTGGTCTGCGAGGATTGCAAGGGGAAGCGCTACAAGTCGAGCGTGCTCGAGATCCGCTACCAGGGGCGGAACATCCACGACGTGCTGCAATTGACGGTGCGCGAGGCCATGGCGGTCTTCGCGCCGTTCCCGCGGATCACCTCGAAGCTCAAGCTGCTGGCCGATATCGGCCTCGGGTACCTGCGCCTCGGACAATCGGCCACGACGCTCTCAGGCGGCGAGGCGCAGCGCGTCAAGCTCGCCGCTCACCTCGCGCAGGCGCGGCGCACCAAGACCCTCTACATCTTCGATGAGCCCACCACCGGACTGCACTTCGACGACATCGCCAAGCTGCTCTCGGCCTTCCATCGGCTGGTGCTGGCCGGGGGCACGGTCCTCGTCATCGAGCACAACCTCGACGTGATCAAGACGGCCGACTGGGTGATCGACCTCGGACCGGAGGGGGGCGAGGGCGGCGGGCGCCTCGTCGTCGAAGGGACACCCGAGCGGGTGGCGCGCTGCGCGGAATCGTATACCGGGCGCTTCCTGCGGCCGGTGCTGGGCTAAGGAAAAAAGAGTGCAGATCTGCACTCTTTTTCAGGCCAATAGAATCAACAGCCGGCGGTACAATTCAAGCATGATGTGGCCTCTGGCCATGTTGCTTTTGCTGCAAGCGGTGTCGCCGGCCCCGCCCGCTCGCCAGCCGGATGGAACCCAGCTCAGCTACTACAGTGTCCCGCCCGGCCAGACCACTGCCGAACAGGCCGCGCAATTGGAACAGCGGCTCGCGGCGAATCCGGAGGACGAAGCCACGCGCGGCCGGTTGCTCCACTACTACTGGGAGAATCATCTGCAGGAGCCGCGCGTTCGTCTCGTCTGGTGGCTGATCGATAACCATCCCGCGTCGCCCCTGCTCGGCTACATCACGGCGGGCATCTTTCGGGGTGACCGCCTCAATCGTCCCGGCGATTTGGAAGAGACCCGGAACCGCTGGCGGCGGCAGCTCGAGAAGTATCCGGAAGATCCCGGGGTTATTGGCAACGCCGCGCGCGCGCTCGGTCAAGACAGCATGCGGGAGCGCTTGGATCTGATGCGGCGCGCCCAAAAGCTCGACCCGCAGTACCGCACCACGCCGCTGGCGGAGCTCTATTCCATGGTGCTCTGGACGAACGCCGCCTTGGACGCGAGATCGGGGCCGGGCTATCCCGAGCCGGGACTCGCCGCCGAGATCCGCAGCGAGCTGCTCAACTCGAGGGAGGCGGCGTTTGTGGGAGCCGTGGCCCGCCGCGTGGTCGAGCAGGCGAGCCGGGAAGCATTGGAGAAGATCCCCCACCGGGACTTCCCGGCGCTGCGTTCCATCTCGACCGAGCTGCTGTCTCACGCGCAGGCGCTCGAGCCGGATAACCGGGAGTGGTCCGATTTGATGGAAGGGGTCAAGGGGCTGCCCGCCGGACCGGCGCCGCCCCAAGCGCGAGCCAACGACGAAGCTGTCCTGGGCGGGGCTGCACAGAAGGCGCTCGAAGCGCCCGCGCCCGCTTACCCGCGGGAGGCCCGCGCGGCGGGCATCCAAGGCGTGGTGAAGCTCCAGGTTAGAATCGGCAAAGAAGGCCACGTGAGGGAGGCGACGGTCTTGAGTGGCCATCCGCTCCTCGTGCCGGCGGCGCTCGAGGCCGTGAAGCGTTACCGCTACCAGCCGCTCACGATCGAAGGCCAATCCTACGAGGTGCTGACGACCGTAGAGGTTCCCTTCCGGCTAGAAACACCGTAACCCGCCAGTGGCAGGACACCGCGCGGCAGGCCGGGAGTCCCCACTGTCGCGGCAGGGACGGCCATCGCCGACCGCCCCCCCCCACAGATCCGTGCGAGCGCGTTTACGCCTACGGCTCTTACCAGAAATGAGTGGCGGCGAAGCGGGCATCGGGATAAGCGTGCAGAATGCGGGGTTGCGGAATCCACCGGTTCAAGACTGGGGCGAGACGGTCCCATCGCACCGGTGCGCGTGGACTGCGACGGACCAAAACGCTCCGCCACAGCCGGCCAACGCGACGGCTAAAGATGCGCAACGGAGGCGAGCTGCCGGGAACAGCATGGTATTGGTAACAGCCCATCACAACCTTCCGGAGCCATGCACCGACCTCGGCCGTACGATGATGCTTCCGGCGTTGAAGTTCAGCCTTAATGACTTTGAGCTTCGCCACCATCCGCTTCTTCGCCGTAATCCGCCAGACGATAAAAGCGCCGCTGCTCATGAGCTGCCCCCAGCAGTGGGTGAAGCCCCGGAACGTGAAGGTCTCCGGTTTTTCCTCTCCACGCCGCTTTCGGTCTCGGGCGGCGAACCGCCCGAACCCGATCAGTCGTGTCTGGTCCGCATGTAATTCCAAACCAAACTTTGCCAACCCTCCCCGAAACTGCGGCAGGAACCGCATCTAGACAGGCGCAGCGTGTATGCGTCTATGCCTTGTTGCAGGACAGCGATCCCGGCGGGTCCTCCGAGGCCCACCTTTTTGTCGTAGGGCCGTACATGCAGTCACCTCCGACGCGCTGAAGCAGCTAGAGCTGATGAACATCCAGGCGTTCTCCCTGTTTGGCTCAGAGGACAGTCTGATTCGCACCGTCGCAAGGCGCGAATTGCCGTTTCGAGATTGGGACTGACTGCCGCGAATCAAGTCCTACGTAGCGGATGTGACGATTGCCCGGTACGGCGGCGGCGGCGACTCCACCTGGCACGAAGGCTTCCAGCTGACCCCGCGAATGGGCCGGCGAAACCCGGCGCCGTAACTAGCGCGTCCAGCCGAAGCCGGACCAGGCCTTCCGCTCGGCGGCGGGGCGCTCTCCGCGAGCCTCAGCTAGCGTGGCCTGCTCGATCGCCTCGAGCTCAGCGTCTACCACGCGCCGCAGCAGGGACTCGCCGACGCCGGGTCCTCGCCGCTCCTGGATGGCCAGGATTCGCTCGAAGTCCTTCCACCGCTCCTGGCTGGCCTGCGAGATTCCGTAGGGAAACGTCATGGGGGCGCTCCTGTCAGTTCTTATCGACAGGGCCATTGTGCGCCTTCAGGGCCTGCCAGCCAATGGATCAGTGGTACGACCGCGGGCTGGATTCTGCCTTAGATGACCCGCCAGAATTTACTGAGAAGAGCGGCGCCCGGGACCGCCGGGCGCCACTGTCCTCGGGATTCTGCCACAGGGCTTAAAGGGGCTTGATCTTGATGCTGCGGAACTCGATGTCTTGGCCGGTGCGCTGCAAGCCGATCGCGCCCGACTTGAAGTCCGGGTGACGATCGTCGAGCACCTTCGTGCCGTCGAACATCACGATGAAGTGGTCGCCATCGGCCGTCAGGTCGAAGTGATGCCACTGGCCCATGATGATCGTCGGCTCATTCTTGCTCTTCAGGTGGCCGGAAAAGCTGCCGGTGTAGTAGGCGTTGTGGTTGTCCTTCCCGCCGTCGTACTTCTTATCGCCGGGAGCCGGATTCCGGATCTGCAGCTCATAGCCGATCTGGTGCGAGTCCCCGTCCTGGCGCGCCCGGCGAATGTAGACCCCGCTGTTGATGTTCGGAGCGCTGGTGCGGAAGTCGATCTGCAGTTGGAAATTGGCGTAGTCGTCTTTGGTCGCGAGCCAGCCGCCGCCGCCTTCGCCCCTCACCGTGCCATCGACGACCTTCCATTGGGCTTTGCCTTGGGGCACGAAGTTGTTCAGGGTCGTGCCGTCAAAGAGCAGTTTCCAGCCCTGGGACTTCTCCTTGGCGGTGAGCGTGTTGGGCGGGCCATCCGGCGCCGCGATCGAGATGCCGATGGCCACGAGCGCCAATAAGGGTAAAAATTTCTTCATGCGTGGTTCCTCCTGAGGCGTCCATTATGCCTTGCCCAAGACCCCGATGGAGCGCCCTCCCGCTTTTTTCTCGCCGCAGGTTGCTTGTTGTACCACTGTCCTAGAAACAGTACACTGTCTTGTAAAGGCAGCATGCAGATTCGCAACCGCCTCCTCGAAACCCGGCGCCGCAGGGGCCTGCGCGCCTCCGAACTGGCTGAAAAGGTAGGGGTCAGCCGGCAGACGATCTACGCCATCGAAGCCGGGACCTACGTGCCCAATACGGCCGTGAGCCTGCAACTGGCCCGTGTCCTCGAGGTGGGCGTCGAGGAACTGTTCTCCTTGGAAGGCGAGCCCGCCCCGGAAACCGAGCACGTTGCCGCCGACTTGCTGGGTCCCGGGCCCCTCGTCGAAAGCCGGCCCGTACGAGTCGCGCGGCTCGGGTCCCGCTGGGTGGCCGTGCCGGCCAGCACGACGCCCTTCTTCCTGCCTGAAGCGGACGGTGTCCTGGCCGCCTCCACGGGGCGCGGTGGCCGCCCGCAACTGTGCGTCTTCTCCCCGGAAGCGGAGTGGGAGAAGCGCCTCGTACTGGCCGGCTGCGATCCCGCCATTTCGGTGCTGGCGCAACTCGTCGCGAGGCAAGGTGGCGTCGAGCTGCTCCCGGTCGCCGCCTCCAGCCGCCAGGCGCTCGAGTGGCTGAAGCAGGGCAAGGTTCACGTCGCCGGTTCTCACCTCGAAGATTCCGAGACCGGGGAGTTCAACTTGCCCCTGGTCCGCCGGCTGCTGCCCGGTGATGATGTGCTGGTCGTGACCTTCGCGCGCTGGGAAGAGGGACTCGTCGTGCGTCCCGGCAACCCCAAGCACCTCGAGGACGCCGGGGACCTCGCGCGGCGGGGCGTGCGCATCGTTAACCGCGAGCCCGGCTCCGGCAGCCGCCTGCTCCTCGACCGCAAGCTTGCGGCCGCGGGTGTCCCTGGGGCGCGCGTCGCCGGCTACGACCGGCTCGCCGCCGGACACCTCGCCGCGGCCCAGGCGGTGCTCTCCGGTCAGGCCGATTGCTGTCTCGCCACCCGCTCGGCCGCGCTTGCCTTCGGCCTCGATTTTGTTCCCCTGCGCAGCGAGCGTTACGACCTCGTGCTGCGCAAATCGAGCCTGGAGTTGCCCTCCGTGCAGGCCCTGCTCGAGACCCTCAGCCGCGCCCTCCTGCGCCGGCGCCTCGAGACCCTCGCCGGGTACGACACCTCCGAGACCGGCAAGATCCTGGCTGGGGGATAATATCGTCTGCGATGGCTGAGATCCTCCCCGTTACCGACGAGAGCCGCCTCGCCGAAGTCCGGACGCTGTTTCAGGAATACTGGGATTCCTTCGGCTTCACTCCCTGTTTCCAGGGCTTCGGGGAAGAACTGACGCGGCTCCCCGGCGAGTACGTCCCGCCCGGCGGACGCCTGGCGCTCGCCTTGGTGGACGGCCGCCCGGCCGGGTGCATCGCACTCCGTCGCTTCGATGTGGGACGTTGCGAGGCCAAGCGCCTCTATGTCCGGCCGGAGTTTCGGGGCCACGGTCTCGGCCGCGCGCTGCTCGACTGGGTGATCGCGGAAGCCCGCGCCGCCGGCTACCGCGAGATGGTGGGGGACACGATGCCGGTGATGGACCGCGCGCTCAGCATGTACGACCGCTACGGCTTCGAGCGCACCAGCCCTTACACGGACGATCCCACGCCCGGAGCGGTGTATTTGCGGCTTAATCTGTAAGAGACACCGCTCCCTCTGGTCGCGGCTCGGCGGCGTCGTGTTCGCATTGGCGTTCGGGTTCGCGCTCGCGTTCGCGTTCGCGCTCGTAACCGAGCCGCGACCACAGGGAGCGGTTGCTATCTACGGGTGCAGCGTCAGCTTCTGCACCCGCCAGTTCGTGATCTCGCCGACGTAGATCTCGTTCGGATTCCGGCAATCGATTTCGTGCACCGAGCCGAACTCCTTCAGCAGCTTGCCCCCCCGGCCGAACTTGCCGAGGATCTTGCCGTCCAGCTCCATCTTGTAGATCTCGCCGTTCTCCATGTCGCCGGTGCCGTTGGAGTTCGAGCTGAAGAGGTACTGGTGCGCCCCGGGCGAGATGCACACGGCCCACGGCGCGCCGACGTGAATGTACTGCTTCGTGAACTCGCCGTCGTTGTTGAAGACCTGAATGCGGCGGTTGCCCCGGTCGCCCACGTAGACGTTGCCCTGAGCGTCGGTCGCAATCGTGTGCGGCGTGTTGAACTGCCCCGGCGCCGTGCCCCGCGAGCCCCAGGACTTCAGGAATCGCCCGGCGGAGTCGAACTTCGCGACCCGCGAGTTGCCGTAGCCGTCGGAGACAAAGATGTTGCCCTGGGCGTCCCAGGCGACGTCCGTCGGACGGTTGAAGACGTCGGTCTGCGCGCCCGCGCCCACCGGAGGTGGCGGCGCGCCCGCACCACCGGCGCCACCGCCGCCGCCCGCTTTACCGCCGGCCTTGGGGCCGGCCTTCGGCACGGCTCCGCCGCCCGCGCCCGGCTCGTCCGCCGGAATCCGGAGGTTCTCCGCCTTGCGCCCCATCGTCATCACTACCCGTCCCGCCGGGTTGAACTTGATGACCATGTTCGAGCCTTCATCGACCACCCAAATGTTGTCCTGCGGATCCACGCGCACCACGTGCGCGAAGACGAACCCATAGAGGTTCTGGCCGATCTCGCGGACGAATTGACCCTTGGGGTCGAACTCGAACAGGCGCGAGCCCCCGGCCTCGAACGGCCGCGAGGTCCCCTCCGTCACATAGGAGATTCCGCTGCGCGTGTAAACGAAGATATTTCCCTTGGAGTTCGTCGCGACCCCCACGGCTTCACCGAGGTGAATCTTGTCCGGCATCTTCAGCAGGTTCGGAGTCGAATCGTAGGCGATCTCCGAAATGGAAAACTGCGCCCACAGCGAGGCCGCCAGGAACAGCAAGGCGGCGAGTTGGCAAAACATAGTAAAGCGCTTCATGATTCGTCTCTCCCCTAGCGGCGCGGGGCGGCCTGGCCCGGCGGGAACATCCGGAACTTCTGGACGCGGTAGCCCGTAATCTCGGCGACAGTAACTTCGTTGTCATTGCGGCAGTCGAGCTCGTGGATGGTCGAGAACTCGCCCGGGAGCTTGCCCCCCTTGCCGAACTTTCCCACCACCGTCCCGTCGAGTTCCATCTTGTAGACCTCGCCGCTGACGGTCAGCAGATCCGGCGGGGTGTTGTTAGGGTTGGAGTTGGAGCTGTAGAGATACTGGTGCGGACCCGGCGTGATGCACACCGCCCACGGCACCCCGACGTGGTCGTAGATCGCCCGCAGCGTCAAGTCGCTGTCGAGCACCTGGATGCGCCCGTTGCCGCGGTCGGCGACGTAAACATTGCCCTTGGCGTCGGCCGCGATCGAGTGGGGCGTGTTGAACTCACCGGGCGCCGTCCCCAGTCGGCCCAGCGACTTCACAAAGCGGCCGTTCTTGTCGTACTTCGCAACCCGCGCATTGCCATAGCCGTCGGAAACGAAAATGTCGCCGGCCGGGTCCCAGGTCACGTCGGTCGGCCGGTTGAACACATAGGGTTGGGCGGGAGGCTCGGGCGTGCCCGGCGCGGGTGTGGCCGGGATGCCGTGCGCTTCCGGCCGGCGGCCGAGCAGCAGCGTGACGCGTCCCTCGGGATTGAACTTGATGACCATGTTCGAGCCCTCGTCTACGGTCCAGATATTGTCATCCTTGTCGACCCGGACCACGTGAGCGAAGACGAAGCCATATAGGCCCTCGCCAATGAAGCGGAGGAACTTGCCCGTCTGATCGAACTCTATCAAGCGCGTCTGGCGGCCCCGCTCGTAGATGAAATAGTGTCCTTTCGAGTTGGTGGCCACGCCGATGCTCTCGCCTAAATATTGGTCATCGGGCAGCTTGAAGAAGTTCGTCACCAGCTCGAGAGGGATCTCGGGAACGTTCTCCGCCTTAGCCTTCAGTTTCTTTTGGGCCGGCGTCAGGTTTTGGGCCGGTGCGAAGTACGGTGCGGCCAGCAACAGGGCCGCCGCGATCAGAAAGCAAAAACTTGTCCACCGCCTCATAGGACCTCCCCGAAAAAGCGCCCTATCTTAGCACAGACCGGCGCCGGAATCCCGCCCCGGAGGCACTACTAAACCGCCCCCTCGCGGTCGGAACATCCCGGCAAATTTGCCTGGAAGTTCCGGCGAAACGCCCGAAATCATAACACGGGCGTGGGCGGGCAAATACACGCCGCTAAACCCGCGCTACGGCCATTCCCAGCGTCAGGAAATTCCCCAGCAGCTTCTTCCCCGTATCGGTCAGCACGGACTCCGGATGAAACTGTACCCCCTCTACCGGATGCTGCTTGTGACGCAGTCCCATAATGAGCCCGTCGGAGGTGGTCGCCGAAATCTCGAGCGTCTTGGGAAGCGTCCCGCGCTCGACGATGAGGGAGTGGTAGCGCGTCGCCGTGAAATCCTGCGGGACGCCGGCGAAGATAGTCTTCCCGTCGTGGTGGATCTGACTCGTCTTGCCGTGCATCAGGTAGGGCGCGCGGATCACCCGCCCGCCGAACGCCTCGCCGATCGCCTGGTGTCCCAGGCACACGCCCAGAATCGGCACCTTCCCCGCCAGTTTCTGGATCAGCTCGATCGAGATCCCCGCCTCACGCGGCGTGCACGGACCCGGCGAAATCACGATCCGCTCCGGCTGCATCGCGGCAATCTGCGCTACCGTCACCTGATCATTGCGACGTACCTCCAGCTCCGCACCCAACTCGCCCAGGTATTGAACCAAGTTATAGGTGAAGGAATCGTAGTTGTCGATCACCAGGACCATCACGCGCCCCTATCTGGATTCATTCTACCGCTCGCCCGCCAGCTCGACGGCGCGCAGCAGCGCCCCGGCCTTGCTCATCGTCTCCTGCCACTCGCGCTCCGGCACCGAATCCGCCACGATCCCGGCCCCCACCTGGATGTGGGCCTCCCGCCCCCGCACCGCCATGGTGCGGATCGCGATGCACGAATTCAGGTTGCCCGAGAAATCCAGGTACATCACGCTGCCCGCGTAGACGCCCCGCCTCGCCGGCTCGAGCTCGGCGATGATCTCCATCGCCCGTACCTTGGGAGCCCCAGACACCGTGCCGGCCGGGAAGCACGCCATCAGCGCGTCGAAGGCGTCGCGGTCTTCCCGCAGACGTCCCACCACGCTCGACACGATGTGGATCACGTGCGAATAGCGCTCGAGGACCATCAGGTCCTCGACTCGCACCGACGAGAACTCGCATACTCGGCCGAGGTCGTTGCGCCCCAGGTCCACCAGCATGATGTGCTCGGCGCGCTCTTTCTCGTCGGCGAGCAACTCCTGTCCGGCCCGCTGGTCCGCCTCCTCCGTCGCCCCGCGCGGACGCGTTCCGGCGAGAGGCCGGTATTCCACCTTCCGGCCCTCCACCTTCACGAGCATCTCGGGCGAGCTGCCCAGCACGATGTCGCGGTCGAGCTTCAGGTAGAACATGTAAGGCGACGGGTTCACGGTTCGCAACCGCCGGTAGACCTCGAACGGCTCGGCCGGCAGCCGCACGTCCAGCCGCTGCGAGAGGACTACCTGGAAGATGTCTCCCGCCAGGATGTACTCTTTGGCCTTCTCCACTGCCCGGCAGAACTTCTCCGGCCCGGTGTTCGAGACCGGCTGGACGGCCTGCTTCCCCGGCGCGGATTTCGCCCGCGGCAGCGGACGCGCGAGCTTCTTCTCGATCTCTTCGATCTCGGCCACCGCCTGGCGGTAGCCGCGTTCGAGCTTCCCTTCCCACTCGTCGCACCGGACGTTGGCGATGATCCAGATCTGGTGCTTCACGTGGTCGAACGCCAGCAGCGTCGAGAAGAACAGGAACACGGCATCCGGCGTACCGAGGTCGTCCTTGCGAAACTTCGGCACACGCGGCTCGACGAGCCTCACCAGGTCGTAGCCCGCGTAGCCTACCGCGCCGGCGCTCAGCGGCGGCAACCCCTGCTGTCCGGCCGGACGGAACCTCGCCACCAGCTCCCGCAGGATCTCGAAGACGTTCCCGCGCCGCTTCTCCGTTTTCCCCCGCCGCGCGATCTCCACCTGCTGCCCGTGCGCCCGCACCACCAGGAACGGGTCCGCGCCCACGTAGGTATAGCGCCCGATCTTCTCGCCACCCTCCACGCTCTCGAGCAGGAAGGAGTTCCGTGCCTCGCCCGCGACTTTCAGATAGGCGGAAACCGGCGTCTCCAGGTCCGCCATGACGGCCTTCGCGACCGGCACCACGTTGCCTTGCCGGGCGTATTCGAGAAACGTCGCCAGCTCAGGCTGCATGCGTCTTGGCCCCCAGCGCCTCCCGCGCGGCGGCCTCCATGGCGAGCCGCGGCGGAGGCATTCCCGTCCAGATCTCGAATTGCGCGGCGGCCTGCTCGATGAACATCTCGAGGCCGCAGATCACCTTCTTCCCCGCCTTCCGCGCGTTCCTCACAAGCAGAGTTTCGAGCGGGTTATAGACCAGGTCAAACACCACGTCCGCGGGAATCTGGTCGCGGAAGTAGCACTCCTCGATGCGCGGATACATACCGAGCGGCGTCGCGTGTACCAGCACGTCGAAGTACTGGTTTCCCATCTGCGCTGCGTCGAGGGCCGCCGCTCCGCACGCCCGCGCCAGGGCCCGCACTTTCGCCGGATTCCGTCCGGTTAGAAACACCTGTGCGCCCGTGTCAGCGAGCGTGAAGGCCGCGCTGCGCGCCGCGCCGCCGTTGCCCACGATGAGGACCTTCTTGTTCTTCAGCTTCAGCCGCTTTTCGAGCGGCCCGGTCACCCCGGCGGCGTCAGTGTTGGCTCCCCGCAGCCGGCCGTGCTTCCGGTAGACGGTGTTCACCGCCCCGATCTGCCGCGCCTGCGGATCGATGGCCGTGAGGTGCCGCATCACGCGCTGCTTGTGCGGAATCGTCACGCTGAACCCGGCCACGGGCAGCCCTTTCACCACCGTCATGAAATCGGTCAGGTGCCGCGGCTCCACTTGAAACGGAACATACACGCCGTCGAAGTGCCGCGCCTGAAACGCCCGGTTATGGACCGCCGGCGAGATCGAGTGTCCCACCGGATTCGCGATCACCCCGAACACCTGTGTGGCGGGCGTGTGCCGCTCGACCCGGTATTGCCGCCGCAGCAGCGCGCTCGACACCTGTCCGGGCGCCGTGCCCGCCGCGCCGAGCGGGGCCGCGTAAGTGAAAGGCGAGCGCCGCGCGAGCGCCAGGATCCGGCTCGGCACCCCCATCTCCCCCATCGCAAAGGCCAGCAGGGGCTCCCGGCGCGCGGCCGCCGCGGCTTCGAGCACGCGCAGGTTGTCACTCGGCTTTTGGGCCGTGGTGACGAGCTTGTGCAGATCGGCCGGGGTCTTCGCCAGCAGCCGGAGCAGCGAACCGAGCGCCGGCGTGGACTGGAAATTGTGATACGAGACCACCACGCGCGCCCTTTCCCGGAGCGCCTGGACGCGTTGCGGCGCGGCGCCGGCCGTTTCGACCTCCACGTCCACCGACTGCGCCCCCGCCTCGATCGCCGCCTCGAGCAGCCGCAACTCCTCCTCGGCGCTCCCCCGGAAGGCGCCCCCGTGGGGCCTTCGCCGGCAGGTCGCCAGCACGTGCACTTCCGGGTACCGGCTCTTCACCCGCCGGATGACATGCAGCCCTTGCGAAGGCTCTTCGAGCGCGTCGAGGCGGAACTCCAGGAACTCCTCGCCGCGGTCGCACGCCTCCCGCGCCAGCTTCTCGAGCGCGCCCGCCTCGGCCGCGCCCAAAGCAACACAAATCCTCGGGAAGTCGCTGCGGTAGGCCATGTCCAGGGAGGTTTTCAGAATAGCACAGAGGCCGCAGGGCGCCTCGGGTTACGGTTTCCGAGAAGAGCCCTTCAATCCTTCTCGAGAATCAGAAGACCCAGTTCCGGATCGCGGGCAAACTCGGCGATCCGAATCGCCTCGTTCCGCAAAACTCCCTCAGCGTCTTTCGTCGGATGCGTCCATTCCCGCAGCCAGATGACTTTTGGAGGCGGGCCTAGCGTCGTGGAAAGCTCGAAGAAGTCCGAATCGGTGCTGCCGCAGCCGCGCTTCTCGAGAGCCCGGACGCAGCCATTTGGGACTACACGAAGGCCTGGATAGAGATCCTCCAGTCGCGAAACAAGCTTGCGCGATAAGTTCTCGTCGAACAGCAGTCTCACCGCGCCACGCGCTTGCCGACCCGAGCGGCATACTCATAGACAGCGCGGAAGTCGTCGCGGTCGAGCTCCGGGTAGTCCGCGATGATCTGCTCCTCTGTCAGGCCGGCCGCCAGCCAATTCAGGACGTCCCAGACTGTGATGCGAAGACCCCGAATGCACGGCTGCCCGGAGCGTTTACCCGGCTCGATGGTAATGCGCGAATCCACCTCCGCAGCATACCATTTCGTCGTGGGTTAAGAGGCTGAGCGAGGTTCCGTAAGGCACTGAGTAGAATGGCGTTGCCCGACTGGCGTCGCAGTGGCCCCGCATCGCCCCGGTCCTCGCCCGCGATTGACAACCCGCGTCGTGCCCGGCATCATGACGGGCAAACCTTGACTTCGTCTCTCACCGGCAACCTCCCCCGTATCGCGCGCTGGCAAATCGCCGCGATCGGGCTGTATCTCGGCTATCTGTGTCTGCTGGTGACCGGCGGACTCGCTCCCGTCCCACCCGGCGACTTCGGCTGGATCGATTCGGCGGCGTTCCTTTACATTGGAAAGCAGATTCTCAACGGCCGGTTGCCTTACCGCGACGCCTGGGATCACAAGCCGCCGCTGATCTTCTACCTGAACGCCCTCGGTCTCTGGCTCTCGGGCGGCTCGCCTTGGGGCATCTGGTGTCTCGCGCTGCTTTCCCTGGCGTTGGCGTTGGTGTTGTGTTACTGCGTGGCCGGGCGCGTCTACGGGCGGGGTCCAGCTCTTCTCGCCGCCACCGGCTTCTGCGCCTCCCTCCTTCACCCCCTCGAGCACTACAACTTGACGGAGTTCTTCGCCGTGCCGTTGCAGTTCGCCCTGTTGCACCTGTTCTTGCGCCGGGCTCACGCGCTGTGGCTGGGGCTGCTAACCGGCCTGCTGTTCCTGCTGCGCCAGAATCTCATCGGCGCCGGCATCGCCGTGGCCTTCGGAATACTCCTCCGCGAGCGCCGGACGGTGAGGCAGGTCGTGTCCGAGTGGCTCTACATGCTGGCCGGTTTCGGTATCGTAGTGGCCCTCACTGCCGGCTATCTCTATGCCGCCGGCTGCTGGCCGGAGGCCTGGGAGGCCTTCCTCTACAACTTCAACTACATCCGCGTCTCCTGGGAGGAACGGCTCGACGCGATGACTCTGGGGACCTACTTGTTTCGGCGGACACTGCCCCTCGCGGCGGCGGG
>JBGPDC010000165.1:0-13392 GCA_041482115.1 Terriglobia bacterium
CGGCGAGAGAATCGGGCAAGGCGCACCTCCTATCCTAACGTATACATACGTTCGGATTATAGCGACAAAAAAAGAAAACAGCAAGATCCTTCCGTGTGTGACGTGCACCCCCGGGACGCCTTGTCTTTGGGCCCCGAACCTCCTATCCTTATGTTGGCGAATCATGAGCCGTTGGGCGGTTGAAATCCCGCGCTGGATACCGGTGTTGTTTCTGGCCGGCGGCTCTATCGGTGTGGGCGGCCCCCCGCCGCAATCCCAGGTCGCGCCTCCGCCCGCCGTCTCACCCGAGCGCGCCGTCTTCAACCAGTACTGCGTCGCCTGCCACAACGACAAATTGAAAACCGCGGGACTCGCGCTCGACACCCTCAGCGCGGAACCCGTGAACCGGCACCCGGAAGCGTGGGAGAAAGTCGTCCGCCGGCTGCGCGCGCGTCAGATGCCCCCGGCCGGATTGCCGCGTCCCGAGGACCGCACCTACGACACCGTGATGTCTTCGCTCGCCGCCTCGCTCGATAAGGTGGCCGCCTCGCAGCCCAATCCCGGGCGCACCGATACCTTCCGGCGCCTGAGCCGCACCGAGTATCAGAATGCCGTCCGCGACCTGCTGGCGATCGACGTGGAGGTCGCCGCGCTCCTGCCGAGCGACGAGTCCAGTCACGGCTTCGACAATGTGACCGTCGGAGATCTCTCCCCGACCCTGCTCGACCGTTATATGTCGGCGGCGGAAAAAATCAGCCGCCTCGCGGTCGGGAGCCCCACGCGTTCCCCCGGCGGCGATACCATGACGCTGCCCCCGGACCTCACGCAAGAG
Source organism: Terriglobia bacterium (assembly GCA_041482115.1). Taxonomy (GTDB): domain Bacteria; phylum Acidobacteriota; class Terriglobia; order Bryobacterales; family JACQDG01; genus JBGPDC01. The sequence goes on from JBGPDC010000165.1 coordinate 812, forward strand.
GAACACTTCGAGGGGCTGCCCATCGGCACCCGCGGCGGAATGGTCGTTCATTACACGTTCCCGCTCGAGGCCGAGTACGAAATCCAGGTGCGCCTCGCGCGCGACCGCAACGAGTACGTCGAAGGCCTGACCGAACCGCAAGAGCTGGAGCTGCTCCTCGATAAGGAGCGGGTGCAGGTCTTCACGGTGAAGCTGCCCCCGCCGGGCCAGGATCATCACACCGTCGACCAGGGTCTTAACCTTCGCGTCCCGGTGCCAGCCGGTCCGCATGTAGTCGGCGCCGCCTTTCTGAAGAAGCCCACGGCGCTGCTCGAGACCGAGCGGCAGCCTTACCAGGCGCACTTTAATATGGACCGGCATCCGCGCCTGCAGCCGGCCGTCTACTCGATCTCGGTCAACGGCCCGTATGCGGCGAAGGGTCCCGGCGACACTCCCAGCCGCCGCCGAATTTTTTCGTGCCGGCCGGCGAGCCCTGGCGAGGAAGAAGCCTGCGCCCAGCGCATCCTGACTACTCTGCTGCGCCGCGCCTACCGGCGGCCCGTCACGGCGGCCGACTTGCAGCGGCCGATGAAGTTCTACCGCGACGCGCGAGCCGAGGGGGACTTTGACGCCGGCATCGAAATCGCCTTGTGCGCGGTGCTGGTGAGCCCGGAATTTCTCTTCCGCGTCGAACAAGATCCGGCCGGCCTCGCGCCCCACACGGCCTATCGCCTGAGCGACGTGGAGCTGGCGTCCCGCTTGTCGTTCTTCTTGTGGAGCAGCATTCCGGACGACGAGCTGCTCGACGCCGCCGTGCAGGGCAAACTCCGCACCCCCGCGGGGCTCGAGCAGCAAGTGCGCCGCATGCTGGCCGACGGCCGCTCGCGGGCCCTGGTGACCAACTTCGCCGACCAGTGGCTCTACCTGCGCAACCTCGCCTCGATGACTCCGGACATGCGCGTGTTCCCCGACTTCGACGACAATCTGCGCCAAGCCTTCCGGCAGGAGACGGAGCTCTTTTTCGAGAGCATCCTGCGCGAGGATCGCAACGTGCTCGACTTGCTCGGCGCGAACTACACGTTCGTCAACGGACGCCTCGCCAAGCACTACGGCATTCCGAATATTTACGGCAGCCGCTTCCGGCGCATCGACTTTGACAAGGAAAGTGTGCGCGGCGGGCTGCTCCGCCAGGGCAGCATTCTGACCGTGACTTCTTACGCCACGCGCACCTCGCCCGTGATTCGCGGCAAGTGGATCCTCGACAATATTCTCGGCATACCTCCCCCGCCGCCTCCCCCAGCCGTGCCGGCACTGAAGGAGAACACCGGCGTGGGCGAAGCTCACTCCGTGCGCGAGCGGCTGGCCGAACATCGCAAGAATCCCGCCTGCTCCGGCTGCCATCAGCTCATGGACCCGGTGGGCTTCTCGCTCGAGAACTACGACGCCGTCGGCCGCTGGCGAACCCTCGAAGAGAACAAGCCTATCGACGCGGCCGGGGGCCTGCCGGACGGCAGCAAGTTCAATGGTGTTTCCGGACTCCAGCAGGCTTTGCTAAGCCGTCCGGAGGTTTTTGTGGGCACCCTGACGGAGAAGCTTCTGACTTATGCTTTAGGGCGGGGAGTCGAATACTACGACGCCCCGGCGGTCCGCCAGGTCGTGCGGGAGGCCCGCGCGAAGGACTACCGTTTCTCTTCGCTCATCCTGGGGATAGCGCGCAGCACACCGTTTCAGATGAGGAGATCGCAATGATCGTCACCAAGAAGGCTCTGCCGCGGCGTACTTTCCTGCGGGGCATGGGGACCACGCTCGCGCTGCCGTTGCTCGATGCCATGGTCCCGGCCTTGACCGCGCTCGCCGCGACGCCGGCGAATCCAGTGCGCCGGCTGGGCTTTGTCTATATCCCGATGGGATCCACGATCTCCCAGTGGACGCCGCCCGGCGAAGACACTCTCGCCGAGCTTTCCCCCACGCTTAGCTCCCTCGCCTCGGTGGTCGATCACCTCACGGTGCTCACCAATATGGAGCTGAAGAACGCCTATCCGGGCACGCATGCGACCGCCAACGCCGCCTTCCTGAGCGCCGCCACGGCGAAGTGGACCGAGAGTACCGACTACCAGTTGGCAACGACGGTCGATCAGGTCGCCGCGCAGCAGATGGGCAAAGAGACGCGGCTGCCGTCGCTCGAGCTGGCGATGGATTTGCTCACCGTGGTCGGGCAGTGTGACAACGGTTACGCCTGCGTCTACCAGAACAACCTCTCCTGGTCGTCGCCGACCACGCCGCTGCCGGCCGAGGCGCACCCGCGCATCGTTTTTGAGCGCCTGTTCGGCGACGGCGGCACGCCGGCCGACCGGCGCGCCGCGCTACGCCGCAAGGCCAGCCTGCTCGACTGGGTCAACGAAGATATCGCTCGCCTGCAGCGGAAGCTCGGCCCGGACGACCGCACCAAGGTCAGCCAGTATCTGGAGACAGTTCGCGAGGTCGAGCGCCGCATTCAGAAAGCGGAAGCCGAGACCGCCAACAACTTGATGCCCGACCTGGATCGTCCGGTGGGCGTGCCGGCCGCTTACGCCGACCATGCGAAGTTGATGTTCGACCTGCAAGTGCTGGCGCTCCAAGGGGACGTCACCCGCGTCATCACCTTTCAGTTGGCTCGCGAAACCAGCACCCGGACTTATCCCGAGATTGGCGTGCCCGACGCGCACCATCCCACCACGCATCACGGGAACAATCCGGAAAAGCTCGCCAAGGTTGCCAAGATCAACGCGTTTCACGTGTCGCTGTTTGCGTATTTCCTCGAGAAGCTGAAGGCCACGCCCGATGGCAACGGCTCCCTGCTCGACCATTCGGTCTATCTGTATGGCAGCGGCATCGGCAATCCCAACATTCATGACCACGTGAACCTGCCGATTCTGGTGGCGGGCGGCGCGGCAGGCAGGATGAAGGGCGGGCGGCACCTCCGGTATAAGGAGCCCGCGCCGCTGGCCAATCTGCACCTGACGCTGCTCGATAAGGTGGGAGTCCGCCTCGACCACTTCGCCGATAGCAACGGCAAGATTCCGGAGCTGCTCGAGCCGCTGGCTCTGTAACCTGACCAGGAGACCATCGCGATGCGCGTGAAACGGATCGGCGCTTTGGGGATTGCAGCTTTGTTATCGGCAGCGGGCCTGCTCGCGGCCGCCACTGACGCGCCACTGGCCGATGCGGCGGAGAGCAAGAATCTTGCGGCCATTCGCGCCCTGCTCCAACAGCGCACCGACGTGAACGCCTCCCAGGTCGATGGCATGACGGCCCTGCATTGGGCGGCCTACCAGGACGATCTCGAAACGGTGGAGCTGCTGGTCCGCGCCGGCGCCAACGTGAAAGCGGCGAACCGGTATGGCGTGACTCCCCTCTCGCTGGCCTGCACCAATGGCAACGAGGCGATGGTCGGGCTGCTCCTGAAGTCGGGGGCCGACCCGAACACCCTCCTGCCCGGAGGCGAAACCGCGTTGATGACGGCAGCCCGCACGGGAAAGCTCGAGGCCGTGAAGGCATTGCTGGCCGCCGGCGCCAAAGTCGACGCGAAGGAAGAGCAATACGGACAGACGGCTCTCATGTGGGCGGCCGCGGAAGGCAACGTCGAGGTGGTCGAAGCGCTGCTCCAGGCCGGAGCGGATTTTCGGCTCCGGTTGGAGTCGGGGTTTATGCCGTTCCTGTTTGCCGTGCGCGAAGGCCGCATCGGCGTGGCCCGGGCCCTGCTGAAGGCGGGGACCGACGTGAACGATACGATAAAGACCAAGGGGCGTTCCGGGCCGCGGGTGTTGGGCATGGGCTACCGTAAGGGGGCCTCACCTCGGAACGGCACGAGCGCCCTGGTCCTGGCGGTCACGAACGCTCATTATGAGCTCGCGGCCTACCTGCTGGACGCAGGCGCCGACCCCCATGCCGCCGGCTCGGGTCTGACGGCCCTGCACATGGTTTCGCAGGCCCGCAAACCGGGCGGCGGCGACAATGACCCGCCTCCGGAGGGGTCCGGAAACATGAGCAGTCTCGAGTTCGTCAAGAAGGCCGTGGCCAAGGGAGCGGACCCCAACGCGCGCATGACCCGGCACATCGCTGGTCTGGGACTGACCCGCCTCAACACGCTCGGCGCCACACCCTTTATGCTGGCGGCCAAGACCGCGGATGCCGAGTTGATGCGGGCGCTGGCGGCGCTGGGCGCCGATCCCAAGCTGACGAACGCCGACAACAGCACCCCGCTAATGGCGGCGGCTGGACTGGGAACGCGCTCTCCCGGCGAGGATGCTGGAACCGGGCCCGAGGTAGTAGCGGCGATGCAAGCGGCCCTCGATCTCGGCGCGGACCTGGATGCCGTCGACAACCATGGTGAGACCGCTATGCATGGCGCAGCTTACAAGAACTCGCCGGAGGCGGTGCAATTCCTCGCCGACCAAGGGGCCAAGATCGAAGTCTGGAATCAGAAGGACAAGTACGGCTGGACGCCGCTCGCCATCGCGACCGGCTACCGGTTCGGCAACTTCAAGCCTTCCGCCGAAACCGTCGCGGTGCTCAAGAAAGTGATGACGGCCGCGGGTGTATCGACCGAACTGGGCCCCGTCAAGAGCCAAGAGATCTATTAGGCATCTCCGAAACCGCTTGCTGACGCGCGCGGCTCAGTAACTGTCTCCAATCTCAGTACTGCTTTCCAATCAGAAGCGCTGTTCTGAGCCGCGACCGTGAGGGAGCGGTCGCCGGCCTGCTATCTTAGGAACAATGTCCACCAACTTTCGCCCGGGAGGCCCGGCGCGCGCGGCCGGCGGACCGGCCGACCGTTACTTCGAGCTGAAATCCGACATCCACAAAAAACTGATCGGGGTGATGAATTACGAGCAGCTCTCGTCGGTCCCCAAGGATCGCATGCGCTCCGAGATCGGCCGCATCGTCGAGCGGTTGATCGAGGAAGCGCGGGTCCCCATGAATGCGGCCGACCTGAACCGGCTCATCGAGGAAGTGCTCGATGAGGCGCTGGGCCTCGGACCGCTCGAGCCGCTGCTCAAGGAGCCTTCCATTTCGGACATCCTGGTGAACCGCTTCGACCGCGTGTTCATCGAGCGCAACGGGAAGCTCTCGTTTACCGGGGTGCGGTTCAAGGACGACTCGCACCTGATGCACATCATCGAGAAGATCGTCTCGCAGGTGGGGCGGCGCGTGGACGAGGCCCAGCCGATCGTGGACGCGCGGCTGCCCGACGGCTCCCGCGTCAACGCCATCATCCCGCCGCTGGCCATCGACGGCCCGTCGTTGTGCATCCGGCGCTTCGGGCGTTACGTGATCACCGACGAGGAGCTCCTCCGGAACAAGACCCTGACGGCAAACATGCTGCGGTTCCTGCAGGCCTGCGTGCAGGCGAAGTGCACGGTGCTGGTCTCGGGAGGCACCGGCTCGGGCAAGACCACCATGCTCAACGCGCTGTCCCGCGCCATCCCGGAGGAAGAGCGGGTGATCACGATCGAGGACACCGCCGAGCTGCAGCTCCAGCAGAAGCACGTGATCAAGCTCGAGACGCGCACGGCGAGCATCGAGAAGACGGGCGCGGTCAACCAGCGGCAGTTGCTGCGGTCGGCGCTCCGCATGCGTCCGGACCGCATCATCGTGGGCGAGGTGCGCGGCGGCGAGGCTCTCGACATGCTCCAGGCGATGAATACCGGAGTCGAGGGCTCGATGAGCACCGTGCACGCCAACACGCCCCGCGACGCTTTCTCGCGCCTGGAGAACATGGTGCTGATGGCCGATATCGAGATGCCGGTGAAGGCCGTGTTGCAGCAACTGGCCTCGGCCATCAAGATCGTCGTGCAGCTCACGCGCCTCTCCGACGGCTCGCGGAAGCTGGTGAGCATTGCCGAGGTCATGGGAATTAAGAACGAGCTCATCGAGCTGCACGAGGTGTGCGAGTTCGAGCGCACCGGGGTGAGCAGCTCGGGCCTGGTGCGGGGCCGCTTCCGGTGGGGCGCCGAGCCGCCGGCGGTCCTGGAGCGCCTGCGGGTCAGCGGGATCGAGCTGCCGGACGAGATGTTCCGGGAAGTCGTAGAGATTTCGTAGCGGAGGAGTGGGTCAGTTCGAATCCAGCACACGAAACTTGGGCAATAATATACTTGACAAAATGAAGGCGAAAAACTAGGCTTAGTTCTGGCATCATAGGCCAGAGGCTAGGCGGTCTTCTTCGCCCGCTTCTTCCGGGCCCGTGCCCGCCTCCATTTCGCCTCTTCCTTCGGGATGTCGCCTTTCGAGACGGCGAACATCGTACGGACGGCGTTGTCGAACCTCTCAAGCTCCGTCTTGCCGGGCACGTTGGGTGGCAATGGTTTCGTTTATAGTCCGTACAGTTCCCTGAACCATTTCACAAAGGGACCGGCGCTTGGAGAATGTGGATCGAGCACTTTCTTCGTAAGCGCCCTCCCCGGATATTGCCCCGGCGGATCTTGCCATGCCAACCATGTGAAGAGATCAGCCTTCTCCAAGTGAGAATCTTTGCACTCAGCCCCCATGGCCCTGGCGGTGGCAACAGATGCTTGGGCGTGATTCCACAACGGTACTGCGTGGGCAGGAACCAAGTACTTCAGGAAAGTCTCCAGGGAGCCATCGGATATGTTGTCCGGCATTATCCAGATCCCAAGCCGCCGGTTATCGGCATTTTCTGTGATCACGCCAGAGTCGGGGCATTTCGTAGGAAGCCCAGGGAACATGCTCAGGCAAATGCCGCGTAGGGAGTCGTAGCGGCCCTTCAAATTGGTGTCTGCGTCAAACATGATTCCTGTGACCCGAACGCCTTGGGTTTTCAAAACGGTCGTGAGATACCCATCTTCTAAAATCTCGGTAGCACTCTTGCCGATTTCAATGTGAACTGGAGCTTTATCTTTACCCTCTGGCCACGCGATATGGGCCTTCATCAGTCCAACGACAGAATAAAGATCCTCATACCCCTCAACTACCAGTTGGTTCTCCTTCGGAGTTGGCACGCGGTTTTCACCGGACCTCGATGTTTCTGTCGGCGGCTATCTTGATTTCACTCTCGCTATACGGGACAGCTTTAGATTTATCGGCCTCAACCCGCTGGAGAGTCACTGTATCGCTTGTGGTAGTGTCGCTAACACAAACGGTTGCGAGGCTCTGTATGCAATCAAAGCTATGGGTTGTCGCAAACACCTGCACATCCAACTCTTTCGCCGCCCCAAAAATCAACCGCCACATGTCGGCCATGACTGTATAGTGCAATCCCGTGTCGATCTCATCGACTAGCAGAACGCCGCCCTTGCATTGCGTAATCGCTATGGCCAGTGCCAACATCCGCCACATACCGTCCCCCATGCTACCGATAGGGATCGGTTGGTCGATACCCTTCCGTTTCACTATGAATCCACCTGGACGTGCCGTTACACTTCCGAAGTACATTTGACTCATCCCAGATTGTGGGGCTATCCGTTCAATGTCTGCATCAAGGAAGCTGAGCGCCTTCAGGACTAATTGTTCTGACGGGGTCAGGGCCACCTTGTCCCAAAAAGCGACGAGTTGTGGGCCAGAGAGCGAGTCCGTCGTAATTAACTGCGACGGCCTTCCCTCGACCCCGGTCCGGCGTCTACGAGGAGACTCCAAGAAACTTGTGTTGATGCCGCTATTTCTGCTTAGAGGGAATATAGAAACAGGGGGAGTCGGATTGCCTTTGATCTGAACGGCGAGTCGGGATGGAAGCGTACTGTCATCCTCGGGGCCGAAGATCTCTCGCCTATCTTTGTTCGATGGCTCTACAACCGTAAATACAACCGACCGTTCAGGGGATTCGTTCTTGGCTGTGAAGGAAAACGTAGATCCAGGATGCACCTCATGCCCTGTGAATAGGTGACATATATCGGCCTCGATCTGCTGTGCCCTGACCCCTTGCAGGCCTTGAGACGGGACAGGCGTGAGTGTCTCGCCTCGACGGGCCAAAACGCTCCACAGAGAAACGGGATCTCCCTTGGAAGAGAGAATATCTATCGCCTCTAGCACGGAAGTCTTTCCGCTGTTATTGGTCCCAACAAGCAGATTGACGCGCCCGAGATTGCTCATCTCGAACTGCTTGAAGCCGCGATAGCCTTCGATCTGTATGCCTGAGATCATGCCATTTAGAAGAATCGAACTCCGTACGTCTGCTTGCAATTCCAACGGGATCATAGCACACACCACCTTACTTGCGTTTGCGGCGTCCCACTTTAGGTGCGCGACCTGGTGGGCAGGCCGAGTCGCCCGTCCGGCGCCGCTTCGATTTACCACTCGACCTGGATAACGCCGCCGGCCTTGGTCTTCCCGTCGCGGAATCCACTCTCCCGCAGGACCCGGAAGGCGGTGCGCAGGCTGGTGGCGGTGACCCACAGGAAGGCCACGATGTCCTCGCCACCCTCTTGGCGCACGCGCCCGAAGTATCCCGGGCCAGGCGAGTCCGTACTGCCGCGGATCTGGCGGGCCCGGCGGGAGGCGTGTTTCGCGCCACCCGCCAGGGCTTTCACCTGGTCGTCCTTCGGCAGCCCGGCCAGCCGTGCCGCCGCCGAGATCTTGAGGCCTCCCGCGTCCACCGCTGCGATCAGCCGGTCACAGCCGTTCCGCAAGACCTGCTGCGCGTTGGTAATGGAGCGCGGCGAGACGTTCACCCGAATCCCGGCCTTCTCCCGCGCCGGTCCGAACTGACTTGTGGGCAAATTTGCCCGGATGTCTGTTCGGCTCCCGCGCCGCTTGGCGGCCTCCTCTTCGAAACGCGCCATCAGCCGCGCCCCGACCAGGGCTCGCTGCGACTCGTTCAAATGCCGCCGGTACAGGTTCCGGCTCAGCGCCACTTCCTCGAGCGTCCCTTCGCCCTTCCACTCTTCAAACCGCGGCTCGACCCCCGCCTTGAGACAAGCGTTGTAGCGGTTCCGGCCGTCGATAATGAGCTTCTGGGCGTCCACCAGGATCGGCTCCCGCAACCCGTTCTTCCGGATGTCGTCGACCAAATCCTGGAACGCCTGGCCCTGCAAGAGCGGAAACAGGTTCGCCACCGGGTGAAACCCCCAAATCTGCGACATATTCTCCAGCCCCCCTTCCTACTTCCATTGTCCAGGGCATGTCCAGGGTTCCGGCCGAGGTGCGGGGGCGGTGAAAACGCTAAGTGTGCGTACTGCGGCACTTAGCGGTTTCAAATTTTCTTGAAATGGCCGTGACCGCCCAAGTCCAAAATAAATGGTATAAATAACGACGACCAAACTGAAAGGAACGAACATGCGCTGCATCTATGTGTCCGCTATCGCGTTGCTGCTACCCGCGCTCGTCGTCGCTCAAGCGCCGGCGGGCGGCAAGAAAAAAGGCGCGCCGTCGCCGGAAGCCAAGGCGGCGGCCGCCAAGTATGCCGTCGCCGATATTCGAGTGATGACGCCGGGCGTCGTCTACAACGCCGGCCTGTTGGATCTCGCCGCGGCTTACGAGAAGGAGACGGGCAAGAAGGTCGGGGTGAGTTTAGTCGGTATGGGCACCATCGTCAACGCCGTCAAGACCGCCAATCCGCCGGCGGATGTGATCATGCTGCCCTTCGAGCTGATGAGCACGCTGTCGTTGGACGGCGGCGTCGTGCCAGGCTCCTTCCAGCCGCTGGGCCGCTCCGAAATGGGCCTGGCGGTGCCTGCGGGCAAGCCGCATCCCGACATCTCGACGGTCGAAAAATTGGCCGCGGTGCTGCACAGCGCGAAGGCGGTGATGCGCTCGAATCCCGCCGGCGGCAGCATGGTGGCGAGCGTGATCGAGAACCAGGTGATCAAGCGGCCGGAGTTCGCCGGCGTCAACAGCCCGGTCAGCACGCAAGGGGAAGGCGGGCAGGCGCTGGTGCGCGGAGAGGGCGATATGGCCCTGCAGGCGATCTGCGAGATTCTTCCTTACAAGCAGATCGAGCTCGTGGCCCCGCTGCCGCGCGACCTCGCGGCCTGGATCGACATGTCCACGGCGGTTTCGGCCCGGGCGATGCATCGCGACGACGCGCTCGCGTTCATCAAGTACCTGTTGCGGCCGGAGAACACGGTGTGGAAAGAGAAAGGCCTCGAACGGTTCAAGTAACGTCACCAGCCGGACCGGCCTACCGACGCGGCAGCAGATCCCCTCTGCTGCCGCGTTTTCGGTTTTGAAATGAGCTCCCGATGAAGCCTGCGGTGCGCGAGTCCCACCCCCGCTGCTCCGCTCCGGGTGTGCGATGGGCCGTCACGATTCTGGCCGTTCTCGGCTGGAGCGGCCTGCGCGGCGCTGAGACGGTCGACCATCCGTTCTTAGGCATCACCCACATCACGCGAACGGAAACCTCGCCACGAAACATCACCATGCACCTCGTGAAGATCGATCTGACCGCGCCGGGGATCGCCTTCCAGCTGACCGGGCCAGGCGGCACTCGTGAAACAGTCCGGCAAACCACGCTTGCTTTCCGCAATCAGGAGCACGCGCAGGTGGCCATCAACAGCCACTTCTTCCTCCCGTTCCCCTCTTCTGACGTCGACAGCCTGCTCATCGGGCTGGCGGCCTCCAACGGGAACGTTTATTCCGCGTTCGAGACGCCCGTCCAGTCGTACGCGATCGTCACCAACGCTCCGGGCGTCAACATCGACGCCTCGAATCATGCCAGCATCGTGCACTTCGACCCGAGCTTCGCCGACGGCCAGCACGTCCGGGAAGCGGTGACGCTGTGGAACGCCCTGGCCGGCTCGGCTCAGATCATCACGAACGGCGTCAAGACCATTCCAATCTACAAAGACGCGCAGAATCCGAACGGCCTGCTCACCCCGGGCGGCCCGGGCCCTTACTCCAATAGCAACTCCTGGTATAACCTGGTCAACGCCCGCACGGGTATGGGGCTGTCGCAGGACAACCGGACCCTCTTCTTGTTCACGGTCGATAACGCCGGCGGAAGCCGTGGCATGACGGTCGGGGAGGCCGGCGACCTGCTCCTCACCGACTATGGGGTTTACAACGCCTTGAACCTCGACGGAGGCGGCTCGACGACCCTGGCGCTGGAAAACCCGGTCACGCACCGCGGTGAAATCGTGAATGTATCCTCCGACCACCCCAACGGCCGCGCGGTCGGCGGCAATCTGGCCGTTTTCGCCATTGCCGACACGATACCGCCGGCAACTAAAGCCGAGATGTCACCGGCGGCCAACGTGAACGGCTGGAACCACACGAAGGTAACCGTGAGGCTGACGGCCGTGGACACGCCCGACTCGGGAATCAAGGAAATCCATTACTCGCTGTCGGGGGCGCAAAACCTGAAAGAGCAGGTCGTGGCCGGGAACACCGCATGGGCGCCGATCGACACCGAGGGCATCACGACCCTAACCTACTTCGCGGTAGACAACCCGGGGAACCGGGAGGGAGCCCAAACGCTCGCGGTGAGAATCGACCAGACCAGCCAGTGATTTCGGACCCGCCGGCTCGCTGCCCTCTCTGGCCGCCGCTGCCGCTCCGTGCAGGCGGCACACGCTGAGGCACGCCTCGTAAGAGCGCACCAGCGCCCTTACCCATGGAGTCAGTCCGGGGGGGCCGCCCTACCTTAGTGGACGTAGGTGACCGGCACCAGCGGTCCGGAGGTCGGGCTGCTGGCGTTGCCGGCCTGGATCGAGACCGGCAGGCGGTCGCCGCGCACGCGGTCCCCGCGGACGCGAAGGTTGATCTGATTCAACCCCACAAAGCCCGGCGTGAAGCCGCTCCACTCGACAATCATTTCGGACTCGCGGATCGTCGGATCGCCGACGAACACCTGCGGTGTGACGGTCGTGGCGAGGGGCGAGGCGGGGCTCGCCTGGCCGGCCGCCAGGCGGACGCCGGCGGCGGCCGGTAAGCCGGTCGCGAAGAGCACCAGGACCTCGTCCCGGCTCGCCGGGTTGTCCTGGGTGACGAGGCTGAAGTCCTCCGAGTGGAACAAGGCCGCCTCTCCCGTCGCGGGGTTGGCAAACACGCCGGGGGCCGCCGCAATTACGCTGACCGGCACGCTGCCACTGGCGGAAGGGCCGCGTGTGGAGCGAACCACGAGCGAGTAGCTGCCGGTGCGCAGGTCGGGCGGAAGCTGCGCATTGATCTGGTTGGGCGAGGCCATGATGAGGGGCAGACCGGTGTCGTTCAATGTGACGCAAGCGCCGCCCAGGATGCCGGGCAGCGGCAGCGAGCCGGCGACGGCGCTATCCGCCATGTTCTGGCCGAAGATCGAGATGAGACCGCCGGGCGCGACGGCGGTCTGATAGGTAGCGGCGTTTACCACGCCGCGCGGGTTGACCGTGATGGGAGTGCCACGGAAAGAGAGGGCCGCCACCGAGAGGCCGCTGGCGGTCAGTACGTAAGCATTCGCGCCCTGGTCGTCCACCGCCATCAGGCGTCCGGGGACGTTGACGCGCGCGTTTCCCACCGCCGCCTGGAAAGCGCCTTCCGCCAACTGCGCCACCGCGAGGGTCTGCTCGGTGTTGACGTTGACGACCTCGACCATGAGGCGCGCGTCGCCGGTCGGGGCCGAGTTGGCGTTGGTCTGCGGCGGGAGGCTGACACGCGCGTAGGTAGTGGCGTTGATCGGCGCGACGGCGGGCACGTTC
>JBGPDC010000166.1:0-13361 GCA_041482115.1 Terriglobia bacterium
CTGAAAACACCACTCTGCTGGCGATTGAATCGCCTCGGCCCACGGCACGACCAAAAAACCTGCCTTGTCACCATCAATCGCCGTCCCGCCCGAAAGCAACTTTATCCACGGGCTGCTAGGGGACCAGAGAGCTCATTGGCCTTAAAATTTCGGGCGTTAGTCTGGCAATGCTCAACTATCGCGCCAATCATTCGCTTCTGGTTGAAGAAGCCATCTTGAATAAACTGGTCGAGCGTTCCGCTAGGGCCAGTTCCCTTGGCCTTCGGCGTAGCGCGCTTCCTTCCATTCTCCGCAGCGACGGCGGGAGCCGGTGACGCATTGCGCTTCTTTCTCGCGCCGCGCCCTCGCTGGATCGGGCTAGGGTCAACAACGCCTGGCTCAGCCGAATTACCAGCGCCGGCGAAAATTAGTTCTACAATCTTGAGTTGAACGGCTTCGGACTGGAACTTGTTCACGACGCCCGAAAGCTCAGCCAGTTGTTTTTTGACTTCATCGAAGTTCTTGATCATGCCCAGCCTCTAGCGAGACGAAAAAACGCGCTGTCGTTTATTTTACAACACTCGTAGCGGTTTGTGAATTTTCTATCATCTCCCACGCACTGCTGGAGCGGGACCCAGGCAGACGCCCGCCGAATGGACCGGAGCAGCTCGCTTCGTGCTGCCCGTTAATAGGTAGGCCCGGTTCGCAGTGGTCGGAACCGCCTTTTTCATGCCTTTTTCACCGCCATCGAGTCGGATGTTTAGAGTCCACTCGCCCCGACCAACATTCCACAGGGGTTCGGTGGGGCTTTGGGACGAACTTCAAACGTCAGGAGGTCCGCGGTTCGAGCCCGCGACCGCCCACCATCCCTCAACGAGCTAGACCGCCGCTTGCAAAAGCAGCTCCGGCTGGCGATAGCGGCTACGGTTGAGGCGGCGGCAGGGGCTGCACCTTGCGCAACTGGCGCGCGAACACTTCGGGATCGGAGGTGGGCAGCTCGCAGAGGCGTTGCTCGCAGACGTAGGCCGTCGCCCGGCCGCGCAACGCTCGTTTCGCCTCGAGGAGGGGAACGAGCTTGCTTTGGGCTGTCAGCTCGGCGCCCTCGGGCACTACTACCAGCACGCGGTTCGGAAGGAAGGTCCCGCGCAGGCGCGCGAGCAGCGGCTCGGCTTCGCGGCGCGAGGAGGGCGTGACGATCACGATTTCTTTCGGGGTGTCGAGATGGAAGTCCACCGCGAGGAGCATCTCGGAGAGCGAGGCGGGAGCGGCGGCGAGGCGCGGCTCGAAAGCCCGCAAGGCGCGCTCGGCCCGGACGCGATAGCGGTCGTCGGTGGTCAGCTCGCCGAGACGCAGCAGGTTCAGGATCGCGACCGAGTTGCCGGAAGGCTCGGCCCCGTCGGACGCGGGCTTTTCGCGGGCCAGAAGCTGCTCGTGATCGCCGCTGGTGAAGAAGAAGCCGCCCTGTTTGGGGTCTTCGTAATTCCTTTCGAGGACGGCGTCGAGCGCTATCGCTTCCGCGAGCCAGCGCGGCGTTCCGGTTGCTTCGTAGAGGTCGAGCAGGCCGGCCGTGAGAAAAGCGTAGTCTTCGAGATAGGCGTTGTGCTGCGCCCGGCCGTCGTGGAAGCTGCGCAGCAGGCGTCCATTGCGGCGGGAATTCTGGAGCAGGAAATCGGCGGCTTTCGCGGCGCGGAGGGCGTAGTCGGGCTCGTTGAGCACCAGCGCGGCGCGCGCGTAAGCCGAGATCATCAGGCCGTTCCACGCGGTGAGGATTTTTTCGTCGCGCAACGGCGGGGGACGGCGCCGACGCGCCTGGTAGAGCAGCTCGCGGACTTCGTCGAGCGTGGCGCCGGCTTTGTCGGCCGGCATTCCCAGCTCGCGCGCGACCTCGGCCAGAGGCTTGGCGGCGTGCAGGACGGTGCGGCCCTCCAGGTTGCCGGTTTCGCTCACGCCGTAATAGGCGCGGGCCAGCCGGGCGCGTCCGGGGCCGGCCGCGGCGTCGATCTCCGCCGGCGTCCAGGTGAAGAAGCGTCCTTCTTCCCGCTTTCCCGAAGGCGCCGGACTGTCGGCGTCAGTGGCTGAGTAGAATCCGCCGGCGGGCGAGGTCATATCGCGGGCGACGTAGCGCAGGATGTCGCGGGCCACCTGCGCGAAATCGGCGCGGCCTGTCGCCTGGAAGGCCTCGAGGTAGTCGACGGTGAGCAAGGCGTTGTCGTAGAGCATCTTCTCGAAGTGAGGGACCAGCCACCGCTCGTCGGTCGAGTAGCGGTGGAAGCCGCCGCCGACGTGATCGTAGATGCCGCCTTGCGCCATTTTTTCGAGGGTCACGGCGACCGCCTGCAACGCGGCGGCATCGCCGGTGCGGCGGTGATAGCGGAGCAGGAAGCGCTGCGGCAGTCCGCTCGGAAACTTGGGAGCGCCCCTAGCGCCGCCGTGGACGGGGTCGAATTGCTCCTTCGCTTGGGCTGCGGCGTCGCGCAGGAGGCGCACCTGCGGCAGGCCCGCTCCGGCCGCCGGGGTGAGGTACTGCTGGATCTTCTCCGTAACGTGGTCGGAGGCTTCCGTGATGCGCTCGGGCTCGGTGTCGTAGAGCTGCCGGAGCCGGGTGAGCACGGTGAGCAGTCCAAATTGCGCGCCGCGGTCGCCATCGTGCGGCGGGAAGTAGCTGCCGGCGTAGAAGGGCTTGCGGTTCGTCGCGAGCCACAGGGTCATGGGCCAGCCGCCGCGTCCGTTGAGCGCCATCACGGCGCTCATGTAGATCGAGTCGATATCCGGACGCTCTTCGCGGTCGACCTTGATTGCCACATAGTTCTCGTTGAGGTAGCGGGCGATCTCGAGGTCCTCGAAGGATTCCTCTTCCATCACGTGGCACCAGTGGCAGGTGGAGTAACCGACGCTGAGAAAGATCGGGCGTTTCAGCCGGCGGGCGGTTTCGAAAGCCTCGTCGCCCCAGGCGTACCAGTTCACCGGGTTATGCGCGTGCTGCAGC
The DNA here is from genome assembly GCA_041482115.1 of Terriglobia bacterium. GTDB lineage: Bacteria > Acidobacteriota > Terriglobia > Bryobacterales > JACQDG01 > JBGPDC01. The sequence goes on from JBGPDC010000166.1 coordinate 2,966, forward strand.
AGGTAAGGACTCGACTCCAGGATCAGCCGGTTGGTGAACTGCGGGGAGCCGTCGGGTTTAAGGTGGCGGGTGCGGGGTTTGTAGGCAGGCCCTTTAGCTTTGAGCGCCGCCTGGAGTTTCGGGTCCAGGGCTTGGGGATTCGCCGGGTGCGGAGTCCCAGCCGCCACGGCCAGCAAGAAGAGCGCGATTTTGGCGCGGGCCGGCACGTCCAATGATATAACGGCGCTAGTGCTAAGATAGCGCCCATGAAAAACACTCTCGCATTCCTGATCTGTGGGTTCTTTCTGACCACCGCCGGCCTCGGGGCCGCCGTGAACGACCCGAAGGACGAGAAGGCCGTCATGGACACGCTCCACGCTCTCGCTCAGGCCACCATGAACAAAGATGTTGCCACGCTCGATAAGATTTACCATCCGGACCTCACCTTCAGTCACTCGAGCGCCCTGAATGAGACCAAGGCCCAGGTGCTCGACAGAGTGGGCCGCGGGATCACGAAGGACATGACTTTCAGCGACACCACGATCCGCATTTACGGCCATACGGCGCTCGCGCGGGGCCGCCATCACAATTGGAACGGCATGCCGGGCAATCTTCGCGAGAATGACCTGAACATTTTGTGGGTGTTGTTGAAGGGGCCGGGCCCCTATGGCTGGCAGGTGGTGGCGCGTCAGACCACTCGCCTGCCGGAACCCAAGAAATAGGAACCCCGATGCTGGCAGTATTTTCGTGTCCGAGCCGGTACACGCAGGGGAAGAACGCCACCCAGTCGCTGGGGCAGGAGATGAAGACGCTGGGTCTAGAGGGGCCGGCGCTCATCCTGGCGGGGAAGTCGCCGCTCGCGCTGCTGGCGGACACTTGGGCGCGTACGCTCGGTGACGCGGGCATCGCTTACGGCGTGCACCGCTTCGGCGGCGAGTGCTCGCTCGCGGAAATCGAGCGCGTGAAGGCGTCGGCCCAGGCGCAGGCGGCGCGCGTCATCGTGGGCGCGGGAGGCGGCAAGGTGCTCGACGCGGCGCGAGCGGCCGCCGCCGATCTCAGCCTGCCGGTGGTGTGTTGTCCGACCGTTGCCTCGAGCGATGCGCCGTGCAGCGCGCTCTCGGTGATCTATACGGAAGAGGGCGTGGTGCAGGAGTATCGCATCTACCGGCGGAATCCGGATCTGGTGCTGGTCGATACCCAGGTGATCGCGCAGAGTCCCGCGCGGCTGCTGGTGGCCGGTATGGGCGACGCGCTCGCGACGTGGTTCGAGGCCAAGACCTGCGTGGATGGCAACGTCAAGAACATGCGGGGCGGCGCCTCGACGCAAAGCGCCCTGGCGCTGGCCGAGTTGTGTTACCGCACGCTGCTGAACGACGGGGCCGACGCGCGGCGGGCGGTCGAGATGCGGGTGGTGACGCCGGCGCTCGAACGGCTGGTGGAGGCGAACACGCTGCTGTCAGGACTAGGGTTTGAGTCTTCGGGACTGGCGGCGGCGCACGCGGTCCACAATGGGCTGACCACGGCTCCGCCCACGCACCACTTCTTCCACGGCGAAAAGGTGGCCTACGGCGTGATCGTGCAACTGGTGCTGGAGGGCAAGCCGCGCGCCGTGTTCCAGGACGTGCTCGGGTTCGCGACCGAAGTCGGGCTGCCGGTAACCCTCGCCGAGATTGGCCTGGGCGAGCTTTCACAGGACATGCTCGAGCGCATCGCGACGCGCACCACCGCGCCGGGCGAGACCATCCACAACGAGCCTTTTGAGGTCCGTCCCGAGATGGTAGCCGACGCGATCCGCGCGGCCGACGCCACCGGGCGGGCCTGGCGGGGTCGTCCCCGGAGCTAATGACGAAGCTGAGGCGCCTATGATGCGGATCAGTAATTACTCTCTCAATTACGCGCGGCAGTTGGCGCAGGGGAAGATGACCATCTTCCAGTTCCTCACGCTGTGCCGCGAGCTGAACGTGGACGGAGCGAGCCTGCACCTGCGGGACTTGCCGGAGGTTTCGACGGGTTATCTGAAGCAGATCCGGCGGGCTTACCTCGAGCAGCAGCTCGCGATGACGGTCTTCACGGTGTCGACGAATTTCGGGCTGCCCGAGAACCGGCACAAGCAGGAGTTTGAGACGGCGTTGCAGGCGATCCGGGTCGCAACATTTCTCGGGGCGCCGCTGCTGCGCATGTTTCCCGGGTATCCGCCGAGCGATGGCGAGCGTACCGCGGCCTTCGAACGCTCGGCCGCGACCATGCGCAAGGTCTGCGAGGAGGCGGCGCAGGTGGGGCTGCCCGTGGGGCTCCAGAATCACAATCACGGGGCGCTCTGCCGGACCGGCGATGAAGTGCTGCGCTACATCAAGCTCGTCAACCATCCCAACTTTGTGTTCCTGCTCGATACCGGGCAGTGGGCCGGGTCGCGGGGGGCGAGCGCCACGCCGCCGCCCGACTTGCGCAACGCCGACTACCTGCAGAGCATCCGGCAGACGGCTTCGCTCGCGCGCTACGTGCGGGTGAAGTTCTACAACCCGGCGCCGGACGGGTCCGAGCCGTGGCTCGATTACAATCAGATCTTCGACATCCTGCGCGGGGTGCACTACCAGGGGGTTCTGGACATCGTCTACGAGCCAGGTAAGGCGCCGGGCGACGCCGGCGAAGACATCTCGACCGCGATGCCGAGAATCGTCAAGTTTCTGCGGTCGAAGATTCAGATGGTCTGAGGGGGAGGGGAAATGCGTTTTCTACTCGCGCTGCTGCTGGCGGTTCTGCCGCTAGCGGCCAAGACGAAGCTGCTCAACGGCAATGACCTGACGGGATGGGAAGTGTCCGGCGACGGCTTGTGGACGGTGATGAAAGACGGCACCGTGGTCGGCCAGTTCGACTATAAGTATGCCGGCACGCGCCAATCGTGGCTCGTGAGCAAAGAGGAGTACACCGACTTCCTGCTCAGTTTCGACTTCTGGCTGCCGCGCGGGACCAACAGCGGCATCGCGGTGCGTGACGCGACCCGCGCGAAGGCCGAGAAGCCGCCCTCCTTCAGCGGCTACGAGATCCAGCTCATCGACTGGCCGGGGTACGAGTGGACGACCGGCAGCGTCTTCCGCTTCCAGCACGCCCAGGCGGAGACCCTCAAGTCGCGCGAGTGGAACCATATGGACGTCGAGGTGAAAGGCTCGCACTTCAAGATCACGCTCAACGGCACGGTGGTCTGCGAGATGGACGATGCGACCCGCCCGCGCGCCGGGCCGGTGGAGTTTCAGCTTCACGACAAGACGGCGTTGCTGATGCTGCGGAATATCGAGATCGAGAAGTGGAAGTAGCAGTAGCGGACTGGCGGCCAGGTTATTCCGGCCGGGCGACTGGCTGGCACACGGCTACAATTGTTTGCGGCGGACGGTTGTCGAGTGGAAACTGATTGCCCTCCTGGGAATGGTACTCGCACGAAAAGAAACGCTCTAGAAGCTGTTCGAATTCCAGGGCCGTCCAAGTCTGTTTGTGAAAGGGGTTGAAGCCGCGCGGCTCGCCGATGGGTGTCGAGATGATGGCCAGGTCGCAGCTTTCACTAATATTTCGCAGGAAGAAGTCCGGGTTCGCCAGGTGCTCCACGGTCTCCAGGCTGACGATCACGTCGTACCGCGGGGCCCATTTTTCTTTCTCCAGGTCAATGATGAGGTTGTCACCGAACTTCACCTTGTCGTAACCGTCGACACTAGCCGCGACTTCGCGGAGCATGGCTGTTCCATAGCCTTCGCCGGCGGCGATGTCCGCCACGCGCTTGCCCGCGCAGTACGGCTTGGCGAATTCATAGCGGGCGCGATGGAGATATTCCAGTTGTTGGTCGGACTTGCCAACCGTGATCCGCTCGATCATGCGGCTCCGGAGGCCCAGTTGAGGCAGTTGCTGCGCGAGGTAAGAAAGGCCCGGACCAACGGCCAAGAGAGTCCCTCCGATGATGAGCAGGTAATTTCGAACTACTCGGCCCCGGCTGGGCCTGGCTCCGGATTTCAACGGTTCTCCCTCCGCGGGAATTCCCATGGGGACTCCCGGCTGCTAGGCAGTATACCTGCTACGGCCATGCTTCGATCCTCTCATACCGGGTTGACGTACTCACACCAGGTGGGACGCCAGGTCACCGTCGACCAGGCGGAGGTGCTCTGGCCGCCGTTCCCCGGCCGGACGGCCAAGATTTCCCCTTTGCGTTTCAGGGTGTCCACTGGCGCGGGTCTTGGTGAGTGGGGTACATAGCAGTGTGGTCAAAATTGCGAGTGACTTCGTGCTACATTCGTTACGACATACCTTCGGAACCCGCGGCGGCGAGTCCGGAGCCGATGCTTTGCGACATGAAGCTGAGGGGCTTTCCAGTGTCACCGCTTCTCAACGCCCGGGGCATCCCTCACCTGAGGCGGCTGAGACAGCGCTGGGAGCTATGACGGCTGCCATGTGCTGGGAGCCGTTATGATTTCGGCCTGGGTGGTGGAATGGCAGACACAAAGGACTTAAAATCCTTTGGACCGCAAGGTCCGTGTGGGTTCGAGTCCCACCCCGGGCACCAGGAAAATCAATAGCTTCAGAAGATCAGCTTCATGCCCAGTTGGAGCTGCCGCGAGCTGCCCAGGTCACCGCGAGCGGTCCGGGTGGCTTGAATCTGGCCGTAGTTGGTGGCGGCAAAATTGTTCGCAGGCTGCCCGAAGTTCGGGTGGTTGAAAAGGTTGAACGCTTCGGCCCGGAACTGGACGGAGAAGCGCTCCCTGATCGCCGTGGTCTTCGAAATCGCGAAGTCGATATCCTCAAATCCAGGGGCAGTGAGGATGTTGCGGCCCGCGTTGCCGAAGGTGCCGGCGGGGTTCAGTGAAAAGGCAGCCTTGTTCAAATATTGCGACGGTGACGCGTTCGGCAAGGTCAGCGGCTGGCCGGGAACCACGTTGGGGCGATCGAACGTCAAGAGGCTGCTGGGGTTGGCCGCCGGGTTGATGGGGCTAAACGGATTGCCCGACTGCAGGTTGATGATCGGCGAGATGCTCCAGCCTTCGGCCAGGCGGCGGGTGAGGCCGTTGTGGTCCCATTTGAAGGGCAGCAGGTAGATGCCGCTCAGCACGAACCGTTTCCGCGCATCGAAATCCGACAACGCCCGCTCGGCTGCGATGTTATAGAAGTTCTGAATTTGCGGGTTCGAGCTGCCCACCGAGTTGTTGTCGATGGACTTCGAGTACGTAAAGGAAGTATTGAACGTCAGCCCCCGGGCGAGCCGCTTTTCGGCGGTCAGCCACAGGCCGTTGTAGTTGGAGTTGGACACGGCTTGCTGAATGGTCATGGCGCCCCCCGCCGCGGAGATGGGAGCGCCGCTGGCGCTGAGCGAGGTGATCGGAGTGATGGGACGCCGGCCGCCGATGCCCTGGTTGTAATCGCCGATGAGCCGCAGATGCCGTCCCTGACTGCCGACATAGGCGGCCTGCAGCACCGTGCCGAACAGTTCCTGCTGCACGTTGAAGTTGTAGGAAAACACGCGTCCGCTCTTGAAGTTGGGGTCGACCATCTGGAGGGCGCTGCCAACGCCCGGGGGGGAGTTGAAGGGCGCGGCCAGGTTGATATTCTGGGTGATGTTCACGGATTGGGAGAAGGGCGGATTCGACCCCATGGCGCTCACAATGTTCGTCACAGGCTGGTCATAGTAGAAGCCGGCGCCGCTGCGGATTACGGTCCTGCCCTTGCCAAAGGGATCCCAGGCGAAACCGACCCGGGGGCCCAGGTTGGTGTACTGCTGGTGGTACGCTTCGTCGATGCCGCTCGAGCCAATCCTCACGAGCGCGCGGTTCGTGAAGTCGAAAACGCCCAGGCGGTTGTGAATTTCGCTGGGGACGCCGCTGTACTCCCAGCGCAGACCGAGGTTTAGCGTCAGCCGGGGCGCAATCTTGAAATCATCCTGTACGAAGGCGCCGAGCGCATTCACGCGCAGGGCCGGAGTCACGGGCAGGGCGGTCTCAACCGTCTGGGAGGGCGTGCCGGAAAGAAACGCAGCGAGGGACGGGAACAGGATGAAGCCCCCGGTGCCGCCATTGAAGTTGTTGTTGCGGAAGCGGCGCAACTCGGCCCCGAACTTAATCGAATGCTTGCCGCGGATCCAGGCGACGGAGTCGGAATATTGGAAGGCAGTGTCTCCGCGCCCCTGCGGGAAGCCGTTGATGCCGCCAAACCAGGGATTGCCGGTGCCGGCGTTGCCCACTTCGATCTCGGGCATCACGCTCGAAGGCGTGGTCATTCCGAAATCGGAAGGATTCCCCGTGTAGGCCTGCGCGAACTCGATGTGGACGCGGTTCAGGCCGGCGTGAAACTCATTGGTGACCGCCGGCGTGAAGACGTGAATGTATCCCACCGAGAGCAGGTAGCGCCTGGCCGGACGGAAGTCGCCGAAGCCCGGCAGATTGTTGCTCTGCAAGGTTGGTTCGGTGCGCTGATCGCGGTTGATGATAAAACTGCCGAACAAGAAATTCTTGTCATTGACGGAATGATCGATACGGCCGGTTTCCTGATTGAGGGTCCGCTGGCGCGCGGCCGAGCCCACGAAGCGGGTGCCGGTGGCGTCGTTGGCGCCCGGCACCAGGCCCAGCAGCTTCTGGATAACGGGGTCGGTTACGGCGGACCGCTGCGCGGGCGTCGGCACCACGGTGTTCAGCGTGGCCACTTCGCGCGCCCGGCGTCCTTCGTAGCTGTGGAAGAAGAAAGTCCGGTTCCGCAGGATGGGGCCGCCGACGCTGTAGCCGAAGATATTGCGCTTGAAGGCGGGAATCTTGCCGGGAGGGTCGAAGTAATTCTTGGCGTCGAAATGATCATTGCGGACAAACTCATAAGCCGTGCCGTGGATCGAGTTGGTGCCGGACTTGGACACGCCGTTGATGATGATCCCCGCGTTGCGTCCGTATTCGGCGGAGAAGGCGTTGGTCTGCACCTTGAACTCCTGGATCATGTCGATGTTCGGCTGGAAGGTGATCTGGTTTTGCACCATGTCGCTGAGGTTGATGCCGTCCACCATATAGTTGGTAGAGTCCTCGCGGGTGCCGGAGGCGTTGATGCCCGAAATGCCGATGCCGCTCGGGACGGCGAGGAAGGTGCGATTGTTGGTGCTGGGCACGACGGTGCCGGCCTGCAGCAGGGCCAGGTCCAGGAAGAAGCGTCCATTCAGCGGTATCTCGACGATCTTCTTGTTCTCGACGACCGAGCCCAGGCTCGAACTTTCGGTCTGGGTGGTGGTTGTCAGCGCCTCGACGGTAACCACGCTCGTTACTTCGCCGACCTGCAGCATCGGATCGACGCGCAAGCGGGAGTCCACTGCGAGCACAATCCCGGCTTGCACGAAGGTCTGGAAACCCGCTTGCTCGGCCTGGATCTGGTAGGTCCCCGGCCGGACCGTCGGAAACTCGTAGCCGCCCGTGGCATCGGCGCTCGTGGTCCGGCTGACGCCGGTGTCGGTGTTGGTAAGGGTAACCTTGACGTTGGGTATCGCTCCGCCGGACTGGTCTTTCACGGTTCCCACCAGCGAGGCATTTTGCGCCGCCAAAGGCCAGGCCGATAGGATTAGAAACACCCCGAGAATAAGAGTCGTTGTCTTCAACATAACTATGGCTCCCTCAACAGAACGCGAGACGACCGAGTCTGACCCATGATTACTCCCCACTACGGGAGTGTCAACCGGTATTTTCGTCTTGGCTTTCCAGCCGGTTGGAGTATACACCCGGCGGCCTCAGCGCGGACCCTGGAAGCCCAGTTTTAACAACCGGACCGCGGACGCGCCAGCTCCACCGGAGCCTTCCTGGTGGCCTCCCTCCGCCCCGCTCGTTTAGGCGCCCGGCTGATCCGTAGGAATCCGTTGGACGGCCCCGGGTGCTAGTTCGAGTCCAACCCCGGGCGCCACCATTTACCCCTCCGAGCCAGCCGGACAAATTTTGTCTGGAAAAACCGGGTAGTTTCGGTTAGACTCAGTCCGCCGACGCTCACCGGCACACTATCAGGAGGACATATGCCGACCAATAAGCCGAAATTCGCCGCCTTTAACCAGGGGGCCGTCCCCACCATCGCCTGCTTCAACCAGGCCGTCACTCCCCTCGGCGTGGACCTGGATGCCCTCATCGCAGCCTTGCAGGTGTACGTTGACCAACACGTCGCCCCGGTGTGGGGCACGCCGGCGAAGCTAATCAAGTCCAAGGACTTCGTGAAGGACGCCTGGGCGATCGTTTTCCTCGACACCGCCGACCAGCCCGGCGCCCTAGCCTATCACGATCTCACCCCAGCAGGACTGCCGCTGTCCAAGGTCTTTGTGAAAACGACTATCGACGACAAGGAACTGGTAAGCGTATCCACTTCCCACGAACTCGTCGAGATGCTGGTGGACCCGGCCATCAACATGATGACGACCGGGCCGGACCCCCGGACCATGTACGCCTACGAGAGCGCCGACCCGGTCGAGGCGCTGAGCTTCGACGTCAACGGCATCGCGATGAGCGATTTCGTGTACCCGTCGTACTTCGAAGTGTTCCGCAAGGCCGGCTCCGCCCAGTTCAGCCACCTCAATAAGGTCACGAAGCCGTTCCAAATTCTGGCCGGCGGCTACCAGATCATCTTCAAGAGCGGCAAATGGAGCCAGGTTTTCGGCTCGGCTGCCAAGAAGAAGAAATTCGCCCGGGAAGACCGCCGCGGTCACCGGAGCCAGACCCGCCGGCGGGGGAAGTTGAAGATCACCGACGCCAAGGAAGTCGCCCGGCGGCTGCGCCGTTAGACGGAAATCGAGGCGGGGGCGAGCGGGGGGCTTCTCCTGATACGATCCTAACGGTGGTCTGACCAAGGAGAAGCCCATGCTGCGCTACGCCCTGTTCGCTCTGCTGCTAGCGGCGCCTTTCGCCCGCGCCGAGGTCTTCGAGGGCGGCCAAATTCAGGAGATCTACCGCGTGCGGCTCGACCGCGGCGACCTGCTGCTGGAGTCCGTCCTCGACATGATTCAGAAGTACAACATTCAGGATGGAGCGGTGCTGACCGCCGCCGGCACGCTGCAGGAGTGCACGTTTCACGCCGTCAAGTCGCTCGCGGCCCAGGCCGAGGAGCAGTTCATCACCAAGAAGGGGCCGATCGAGATCCTGGGCCTCAACGGGATCATCGCCGCCGGCGAGCCGCACCTGCACATGACGCTCGGGAATCCCTCCGGCGGCACCTTCGGCGGCCACATCGAAAAGGGGTGCAAGGTGCTCTACCGGGCCGAGCTGACCATCGCGAAGTTTTCAGGAACCGCCCTCGCGCGCAAGCCGAATGCCGACGGCATCCCGATGCTGCAGAAGAAGTAGCTTGGATATGCATCAGTATGCTATCCTGGTGCATATGAGGACGACGCTCATTCTTCGGGATGACTTGATCGAGAAGGCCCGGGACCTCACCGGCATCCGCGAGAAGACCGCCTTGGTTCACGCCGGGCTCGAAACGCTGATCGCCCGCGAGAGCGCCCGGCGGCTGGCGGCGCTGGGTGGCACGATGCCCGGCTTGCGGACCGTTCCCAGGCGGCGCCCGGCGAAGCGGTGATCCTGGTAGACACCTCGGTGTGGGTCGACCACTTCCGGTCCGGCAGCCCACGCCTCGCAGCGTTTCTGACGGAGGGTAAAGTGCTCACCCATCCCTTTGTCATCGGCGAGTTGGCGTGTGGCAACCTGCGGCGCCGCAGGGAAGTCCTGGCGACGCTGGAAAGTCTTCCCGCTGCACCGGTCGCGGCGCACCGGGAGGTGCTCCGCCTCGTGGAAGAGAAAATGCTGGCAGGCCGTGGAATCGGGTGGATCGACATGCACCTGGTGGCTGCCGCCTTGCTAGCCGGAGCCACTTTGTGGACTCGGGATGGCCGGCTGGCCGCGGTAGCCGGGGAGCTGGGCGCCGGCTGATCTACTTTTTCGCGCCCAGCGGCACCTGGCGGTCCGGCTTGGGCTTGATTCGGAGGAGGCTGAAGGGACGCTGCTTCACGTCCGCCGTGAGCTCATTCAGGTTTTGCGAGGTGGCGCGGAAGTTCTCGATCGTCTGGCTCAGGTTCTCGTCGTTGTAAGCGAGCGTGCCCTGGAGCTGATCGAGCAGGCTGCGAACCTGGGCCAGCGTCGCCTGCATTCCCTCCAGGTCGGCGTCGAGACGGACGCGCGTGTCATCGACGGTCTGGTTCACGTTGCCGATCAGATCGCCGGCCTTGGTATTGGTGGTCCGCAGCTCGCTTATGAGGGCGTCGATTTTTTGCGTGGTTTGTTCGAGGGTATCCGTTATCCGGTTGACCTTGGGCGCCTGCTCCGCGACCATTTGATTGCTGCGGTCGAGCAATTGCTCCACGCTCTGCCGGTTCTTCTCTCCGGTGAGCGCATTCATGTTGATGAGCAACTGGTCGGCCTGGGCCGAGATTTCGTTGAGGTTCTTGTGC
>JBGPDC010000167.1:0-13085 GCA_041482115.1 Terriglobia bacterium
CCCCTTGACAATAAACCCCTTGCGCACCCCGCTGACTACTTTCGCGAGCCTGCCGATAATTTCTTCCGGGTTTATAACTTCGATTGGATCCACGTGGAATCTGCCAAAAATGAGGCCGCCGGCGCCTTCACCACGGCCGAGCGTGAGCGCTTGCGTGCGCTCGTGAGCGCCGGTCACCAAAAGGGGTATTGGCTCCGCTTCTGGACGCTGAATGGCACAAGCCGCGAGTGGAGCCTGTCGGAAAACTTCGGCAGCCGCGAGGCGGTCGAGGAGCGGTGGCGCGCGGCGAAAGAGGCGGGGGTCGAGATGATCGCGACGGATGAGTACGAGTGGGCAGGAGAATTTTTGCAGAAGAAGTAAAGCGGCTATAGAATGTGCACAGGAGGAGGGGCATATGAGCAATGAGATTTCCCGGCGGGAACTGCTGGCGATGGCGGGCGGCGCCACACTGACCGCGCGACTGGCCGCCGCAACCCTCGAGGAGAAGGAGAGATTGCCGGTAGTCAACAAGCGCGTGGAGAAGGCGTTCAAGGCGCCGGGCCAGCATCCCAATGATTTGCAGGACGCTGCGGATGGCCTGTGGGTGCTCGACCAGGCCGATCCCAACAAGGTTTTCAAGGTCAGCTACAAGGATGGCGCAGTGCTGCAGGAGATCCAGACCGAGTCCATTCACGGCAGCGGCATTACTTACGGCAACGGGGCGTTGTGGATCGCGTCCACGTGGTCGCTCAAGACGCTCAAGGTAGATCCCAAGACCGGCAAGACACTGGCCGCGTTCGACGAGCCGGGGGCCGGCCTACCGAAATTCGGGAAGCCGACGCGGCCCTCGGGAGCGCACGGCTTGAAGTGGGTGGATGGCAAGATCTGGATGGCGATGCCGCCGGCGGAGAAGATCCACCTGATCGAGCCGGAAACCGGGAAACTGATCCGCAGCATCCCGGGGCCGGGCATCCGGACGCATGGGCTGGCTTGGGACAACGGCTATCTGTGGTGCGCCGAGACGATCGACCGGGCGATCTACAAGCTGGATCCCAAGGATGGGAAAATGCTCGCCAAGATCCAGACGTCGAAGGATGATCCGGAGATCCACGGGCTGATGCTCTACAAGGGAGTGTTCTGGTATTCGGACGCGAGTAGCGGGTGGATTTGCCGGCTGGTGTAGCGGGACCGCGCACTCAGGTTAGACGGCACTGCTCCATCCATCTGTGACCGAAGGCAACACAGCAGATGGGTTGCGAGGAGCGCGGTCCTGCCGCTACTTATCGAAGGTCCGTGACTAGTTTCTGAGATTGTCAGCGGTCACGCGGCGAACGGCTCTCCCTGCTCGACCCCAGCACCGCCGTGAGTCTGTCGCATACGATTTGGTTTGCAGAGCTCCTGGAGGCGCTGCAAAGTCTGGAGTCGCCGCCGCTGCCGTGCCTGTCGGCGGCTATGCCAAATTCTGAGAGCCAGGCCGAGCCCGCCCGCAACCATCACAACGATCAAGATCCAGTTGGTTTCCATGCTTCCTCCTAACGGAAGATGAATGTGGCAGGCCGGCGGCCAAGCGGCGACTCTCCATCATGTCTCGATGTTTCAATTGCTTACATAAATCGCTGGGATTCGGCCACGCCCAAAAGAGGCCGACGCCGGTCATTTTATGTATAGGTATGTACGTTTGGTGTACTAGGCTAACAGCACCGGCGGCGGCAAAGTTAGCACACAGGGAGTGCCGGACGGCCGCGGGCGGTAATGGCTCAGTCGAAAGTCTTGCAGATCTGGAAGACTTGTTTTTGCCGCAAGCGATTACGACTGCTGGGCCACCACTAACACGTGGCCGGCTAATTCATTGCTGAGCCGGAGGTGTTCCGGGCGGCCGGCGATTCGCACCAGCAACGAAGCCTGGGGATTTTTCCGTTCGACGACCAACGCCACGCGGGGCAACAATTGCAGCCGCTCCAGCTCGCGAAGCGCGGCGGGGTCCCGGTCCTCTACACTGCTGATCGTGGCCGGTACGCCCGGCGGCCATTTCAAAAGGGGGACCTCCGGAGAGAACGAACCGGCCCCGTATTTTTGAGGGATCGCGTGCCCGTGGGGGTCGATCTGCGGATCGCCCAGGATGGCGGCGAGGCGGTCCTCAAAGCGCTCGGAAATGAAGTGCTCCAGCCGCTCCGCCTCTTCGTGCACCTCGTCCCAGGAATATTGGAGCACGTCGTGAAGAAACAGCTCCAGCAGACGGTGGTGGCGCACGATCTCCCACGCCCGGCGCTTTCCGGCCAGGCTCAGCCGGGCACCGCGATGCTTCTCGTAGAGTACGAGCGGCGGCCGCTGGGAAGCGAGTTTCTGTAGCATCCCGGTGACCGAGGCGGCGCGCACGCCGAGGCGCTCCGCCAGGGCATTACTCGTGACCCGCGCCTCCGCGGGACCGCTTAACTCGAGGAGGGCCTTCAGGTAGTCGTCCACCGCTTCGGACGTGGAGCGAAGACTAGTTTTAGTAACCACTAAAACTGATCATACAGGAAGCGGGAGAGGCCCGCAAGGTGCTACAATTTTGATTTAGGCATGGCTAAATTTGAACAATGCCTCGCGGGGATGGTGTTCTGCCTGCTGGGCCTGGCTAACGCCTCCGCGCAGTCGCTGGGGGGGGCCGGTACTCTCAAAGGGACTGTCACGGACGCTACCCGTCTGCCGTTGCCGTCGGCCACGGTGGACCTTTCCAACCGCGTGACGGGTTTCTCGTGGCAGACGCGAACGGGGCCGGAGGGAGGCTTCCTCGTCAACAATATTCCGCCCAATACCTACCGACTGCGCGTCGGGTTCCCGGGTTTCGAGCCGTATAACGCGGAGGTGGCCATCCGAACGGCCGTCCCGGTCGAGCTCGCGATTCGCCTCGAGCTCGCCGGAGAGCACTCGAGCGTGACCGTAGAAGCCGCGCCGGAGAATATCCTCGAAAATAAACCGACCTCCAGCGACACCGTCGATCGCCAGATCCTCGCGTCGCTGCCGGCGTTTTCTCCGGATTCCGGGTTGAACGACGCGATCGTGTACACAACCCCCGGGGTGGCGGCCGATTCCAACGGGTTCTTCCATCCGCTGGGCGACCATGCGCAGGTCAGCTACGTTCTCGATGGCCAGCCGATCTCCGACCAGCGCAACAAGGTGTTTTCCACTTCGATTCCGGTGAATGCCATTCAATCGATGGAAGTGGTCTCGGGGTCCCCACCGGCTGAATACGGGGACAAAACCAGCCTGGTGGTCAATGCCACGACGCGCTCGGGGCTCGGTCAGAAGCCCACGGGGAGCTTTCTCGCCCACTATGGTTCCTTCGGAGCCATCGGCGAGGAGGCCACGCTCGCTTTCGGAGCCGCGCGCCGGGGCAACTTCATGGCCGTGAATACCGAACGTTCGGGCCGCTTTCTCGATACGCCCGAGTTTCGGCCCCTGCACGACGCCGGCAATACGGGAACGTTTTTCGACCGCCTCGACGTGCAGCCGAACGGAAACCACGCCTTCCATCTGAACCTGATGGCCGCGCGCAATTGGCTGCAGGTGCCGAACACCTACGAGCAGGCCCGCCAGGACCAGCGACAAAAGGTCGTCTCGTTCAACATCGCGCCGGGATATCAACGCACCATCGACAGCCACACCCTCTTCAGTGTCAATGCGTTTGGGCGCCGCGACCGGGTCCAGTATTATCCCAGCCGCAATCCGCTGGACGACTCTCCGGCCACGCTCGAGCAGGATCGCTCGCTCGCGAATTTCGGGGTGCATGCGGATCTCGCGCGCGCCATCCGAACTCACAATTGGGGAGCGCACAATTGGAAGATCGGGTTGAACGCGTCGCAGACGCGGCTGGACGAGGAGTTCAGCCTCGGCATTACGGACCCGGCTTACAACGCTCCGTGCCGGAGTGGGGGCCGGCCGGCGCCGTTGCCGGGGCTCACGGGTCCATCGCAGTGCGAGGCGTCCGGCTTGACGCCCAATCCCAATTTCTTGAGCGGGCTGCTGCGCTACGACCTGAGCCGCGGCGGAAAACCGTATGAATTCCGCGGGGATGCCAACATCGGCCAGCTAGCACTTTTCGCACAGGATTCCATCACGCTAGGCGATCTGACGATGACGCTCGGAGTGCGCTTCGACCGGTATAACGGCCTCACCGGCGGCCAGGCGTGGCAACCGCGCGCGGCCTTCTCCTACCTGCTGCGGGCGACCGGAACGGTGGTGCGCGGCGGCTACAGCCACACGATGGAGACGCCCACGAATGAGAACCTGGTGGCGTCGAGCTCCACCGGAGAGGGCGGTCTGGCCAGCAATCTCTTCCGGGAGAACGCCGCCCAGCGGCCCATCGCGCTCGGCAGCCGCAACCAATACGACGCGGGCATGCAGCAGAGCCTGGGCAGATGGGTGCTGGTGGACGTGAGTTACTTTCGGAAGTACACGCGCAATGCCTACGACTTCGATGCCTTGTTCGGCACGCCGATCACATTTCCGATCGGGTGGAAGCAGTCCAAGCTGGACGGCATTTCCGCCCGCATCAACACGGTCGATATCTACGGTCTGCGGGTGTACGCCACGATGGGCCACGCGAACGCGAGGTTCTTCGGCCCGGAGAACGGCGGTCTCATCTTCAACTCGAACCTGGCGATTGGCGCCTACCGGCAGGATCACGATCAGGTCTACCAGCAGAACGTGAACCTGCACTACGAGAGGAAAAAGACGGGCTGGTGGGCCGACTTTACCTGGCGGTATGACAGCGGCCTGGTGGTCGGCAAGGTGAACAACCTGGCGGACGCGCTGGCCCTGACGGCCGACCAGCAAGCTACCATCGGCCTCTATTGCGGGGACGAGCGGGCTTCGCTCTCGCACCGCATCGCCACCTGCGCCGCGCCGAATTACGGCGCCGACCGGATCCATATTCTCGCGGCCGGAAGCGAAAACCCCGATCATAATCCGCCGCGCGCCACGTCCCGCCACATCTTCAACCTCGGCGTGGGATCGGACAACCTGTTCCGCCGGGAGCGCCTGCGAACCGTGATCCGTTTCACGGTGCTGAACTTGTCGAATAAGGCAGCGCTCTACAACTTTCTTTCGCCGTTCAGCGGAACGCACTGGGTGGGGCCGCGCACCTACCAGGTGCAACTGGGGTGGGCGCTGTGAAGGCGGAACTGCGGCTGGACTCAGGCGCGGACCTTGGCGCGGCCCGAGCTGGGTGCGGCTGGTAAGCGGCCTTTTCCCGTGACTCGGGGTTGACTTCTTCGAGGTCTCACTGCTCTGAAGTACGACTTCAACTCAGCCATGGCACAGGTCTTGATTGCGGAAAGAGTTGTTGTTGATCGGTTCTGTCGATATAGTCGCCATCATATTGGCATAAGCGCAATATGCACAGCTCCAGCAGATGCTGACCTAAGAGCCATGATTCGAAGTAGGGATATTCGCGATGGGCCTTGCGCTTCTTCGCCGGGTGAACAATCTGATTCCGAATTGCCACTAGTACCTCAGGGCCGCAGGACCAGTTGAACTCCTTGGCGACGGTACTGATCTTGACCAACCCCGCAGGTATCGCAAGTGGAATGCCGAGATGTCCCAATAAGACTCTAATCTGTCCCTCCGCCTTGAGCGCGTGGAAGTTATCCTCGGATAGCACCTTAGAGTGCTGCACGAGGACTTGCCAAGCTAACAATTCGAACGCCGCTTGTATAATAATGATTGAACCATCGACGCCCGCACCAATGCCGTTGCTACGATTGTACCAATACAGAACGGTTTCCAGAGGTTCTTTCCATTTGGGTTGATGTAGCAATCGCATGAAGCCGGGGAAAAGCTTCGTAAGCATGCCATCCAATCTCCAATCATGCCAGGAGAAAGTTGGGCGTTTGTCTTGAAGCCGAGTGAAGCCCCATTGCTGCCAGGCGACCCTGCCCCTTCTATTGTGACCACGTACAAATCCTATTCCGACCCACCAGCCTGCGGCAAAGGAAAGAAATTCCGCAAGCGCGAAGCAGAGTTCACGGGCCTGATCGGAATGGAATCGCTTTCCGTCGATGCGCTTCAGAATTCCGGAGTGGGTCAACCGCGCCCCGTCGGACTCTATGCTGTCTTCCAGTAATCGATGCTGATTGGAGACCGGCTGAATGTTGACTTCCCAGCCCTCAGCGTCAAGGATCAGCACCTTGGATCTAGAAAGTTCCGACCCGTTCAGAACAGCAAACTCAACCTTCTTCAGATCGGATGACTGCCCCATGTACAGCGGTTCGGAGTTCGGGAAGATGCTTTGCTTTAACGACCTTCGTCCTTCGTCGAATTGCAAGGTGACTTCGATTCCCGAGGCAAAACCCTGAAAGCTCAGGCGGCTCTTCGTCAGACTCACGTCAACAGAGCCAGCATCCAGGAAGTCGCTTTGCCGGCTTCCTGCGAACTCGACGTAGACACTCGATTTAGCCGTCAGAGTCTGGTACACATTACAGGGCGTTCTACGGGTCGTACTGCCCTGCTTGAGCATGGCGGTGTCTGTGGCAAGCAGCAAGCGTGTTCGGTTCGGATCGCGCACGGTGGGCACGAGACCTAGCGTATAACACCGGCCCCTCGTTTTGGCCAATTGCTATAAATGGTCGGTGTTCCGCCGACAGGGCTTTTTCCCAAGCCGGCTCGGTCGTTCCTAGCTGATCCAGTCGGGATTTCTCGAAAAGCGGCGTGGGACTTGAGTACCAGGCAGCAGAACCCGGTCAATGCCGGTTCAATGAACGATCTGATTTAGAAGATTACCCAGCCGCAGCCCCGCGAGGGCGACTCGTTGAGCGGCGAGCGCGTCGGCCTTCTTGATATACGAGGAGTTCAGCGTGAACGGGCCAGCGCCAATCTTCACCGGCGAAATGTAGACCTTCGACTTGGCGAGCGCAAAGCTTTCGCCGACCCAGGCGTCCGGGGCCAACAGGCTGCCGGCCTTGGGATCGGCAGGACTAAGACTTTGGGCCGTGGTGATGGCAACGTCCACATCGGGACTCGTTCCCAAGGCATCGTCCCAGAAAGCGTGCAGCTTCCCCGGACAATGCAGGCAACTGACCTTGACAAAATTGCCACCGGCATCGCCCGAAGTTTGCGTGCTCGTGAAACGCGAAGTGCAATGCAGCGGCTGGTGGACGTCGCCCGCCAGGTGCAGCAGCCAAACCAGGTCATACGACTTCAGCCTGTCGAAGTCGGCCGGGCTCATGCCAGCCGGCGCCGGCGCCGAGAGGAACTTGCTGAACAGCACGAGGCGCTCCTCAATATTGACGTCGGGCGGGTCCTGGAGGGGAGTGCTATCGGGCGAGAAGGCGACGTCCTTAAAATGCCAATACTTGTGCATCCGGTTGTCCGAGTAGCCCACATTCTGGCTCGCTTCAGGACCCGGGGGAGGCCGATCGCCGCCGTTAGGCCCGTCCGCCACGTGCGCGCCGTCCCGCTTGATCAGATCCGGCCAGGTGGCCGACAGCATGAAAGCGTGCAGTTCCCGCTCGGCCTGGTGCGCGGCATCGTCGGGGAGGTCCGCGGTAAAGGCGTCGAAACTGGGGTTCAAGCGAATCAGCCGGTTCACTTCGGCGCGGACCGGCGGGGTGAGCTTCTGAAAAGCGACGAAGGCCACCGCCATATGCCCCTCGTCATCCCAAGCCTGGAGCGGAATTACGCCCGCCAAGACGCAGAAAATCGCGAGGCGCCTGGACCACACAGTGGCGGTATTTTAGCACGATGGCGCGGAATTTCAAGGGTTGTTACCGCGGAGGCTCAAACACCGGAGCGCCTCGCCCGCGATCAGACGCCCGCGATCAAGCGGCATGGGGGAGCAGGATTTCGTCCGCCGCCTCCGTCCGGCCCGCGCCGCCCACCGCGCGGCCACTCTCTTGATCGATCGCTTCCTGGCAACGCAGGCAGTGGGAGGCCCACGGCACCGCCTCCAGCCGCCGCGGAGAGATCGGCTCGTCGCAGTTCAGGCACAGGCCGAAGCTGCCGTCCGGGATGCGGTCGAGCGCCGACCGGACCTCGCGAAGCAGTACCGACTCGAGATCACGGCTCAACACCACGAGTTCTCGTTCCGCCGCCGACTGGACCTCGTCCACCAGATCGGCACTCTTCTCGATCGCAAGGCCCTCGCGGTGGCGAACCCTTCGCTCCAGCTCCGTCCGCTTCCTCAAGAGCAGCTCTTGGTATTTTTCCAGGTCGAGTTTCGCCATGTCAGCCTCCACCTTTGCCGTATCGGCCACCGCCTCCTACCTCTGCGTTGGATGGGAGCAAGCGGGGCCAAGTTTCGAGGAGTTCAGCCGTAATTGGCGGAGTGAGTGTGAGGAATCCAACCTTTCCGGCGCCCGGAAGCGCTTACCTCACCACAAACGCAGGCGCCAGAACTCAGTGATGGCGATCCAGACGTTGAGGAGGCCGAGGCCGCTGACGGCCCCGCGGACGTAACTGCTCCCCAGCAGGTAAGACCAGCGGGGGGCGAGCGAGAAGAAGTAATTGCGGTCCCAGAACGAGGACCAGGGCAGCAACACCAGCACGATCCCGACCTCGAGGCAGAACAGGATCAGCAGGATGGCTTGAATCCGGCTCCGCAAACGGTGGCCGGCGCTGGGCGGGGAGGCCGCCGCGGGCTCCGATTCCGGCGTCAGCACGCTATTGGGGCTGGCCATCGGCGAACAACTCCGCGGGGAAGAGGTCCAGGTTGTAGGGAGGCCGCTCGTCGGGGAAGCGGCTGACGGCGGCGACGGTGCAGAAACTGCGGCGGTGCAAGGGGGAAGGTCCCTGGCGGGCCAGGGCTTCGAGATGCACGGGCGTCCCGTAACCCTTGTGCTGAGCGAGGCCGTAACCCGGCAGGGCCTGGTCCCAGGCGTCCATCCAGGCATCGCGCTCGACCTTGGCAAGAATGGAGGCGGCGGCGATCGAGACGCTGCGGGCGTCGCCGTGAACGAGCGACCGCTGGGGGAGCGGGCAGTCGAGCGCGAGGGCGTCGACGAGAAGATAATCGGCGGCCGGCGAGAGCGCCGCGACCGCTTCGCGCATGGCCACGCGGGAGGCTTGATAGATGTTGATCTGATCGATGCGGGCGGCGTCGACGGCGGCGAGTCCAATGGCGAGCGCGGTCTCGCGGAGCTGCGCGGCCAGCTCGCGGCGGCGCTCGGGCTCGAGCTGTTTGCTGTCGTTGAGGCCGCGCGGACGGCGGGCGGGATCGAGAATCACCGCGGCGGCCACGACCGGGCCGAACAGCGCTCCCCGGCCCACCTCATCGACGCCGGCTACGCGGGCAAACCCCTGCCGCCAGGCACGGCCTTCGAACTGGCTCGAGCAGCGCAGGCCGCCCCCTTTACTCCCGTTCTTTCAAGCGTGCCGCCTTGCCGCGGAGGTTGCGCAGGTAGTAGAGCTTGGCGCGGCGCACGTGCCCCGTCCGCACCCGGTCGATGTGGTCGATCACCGGAGAGTGCAACGGGAAGATGCGCTCGACGCCGTGGCCGAAGCTGATCTTCCGGACGGTAATGGTCTCGGTGAGGCCCTGGTTCTTGCGGGCAATGAGGGTGCCCTCGAAGGCCTGGAGGCGCTCTTTGTCGCCTTCCTTGATCTTCACGTGGACGCGGATGGTGTCACCCGGGGCCAGCTCGGGAAGGTCCGTGCGCTTATTGCGCTCGTAAATGGTCTGCAGCGACCGCTCAATCATGGCATAACTCCGTCGACTTCAAATTGTCCAGCACGGCGCGGTCTTCCGCGTCGAGCACTACCTGCTCCAGCAGCTCGGGGCGGTTGCGGAGCGTCTTTTCGAGAGCCGCCCGGCGCCGCCAGCGGCGCACCTGCTCGTGGTTGCCGCCGAGGAGCACCTCGGGAGCCTGCCAGCCCCGGAAATCCGCCGGGCGCGTATACTGCGGGCCGTCCAGGAGGCCGAGCCCCGCCGGCGCGCCGTCGAGCGGCGCGAACGACTCCTGCGCGGCGCTCTGCTCGTTGCCCAGCACGCCCGGCAGCAGCCGGCCGACGGCATCGAGCACCACCGCCGCCCCGAGCTCGCCACCGCTCAGCACATAGTTGCCGATGGAGAGTTCCTCGGCGGCCAGGTGCTCCGCCACGCGCTCGTCGACGCCCTCGTACCGGCCGCAAATCAGCACCACGTCCTCACACTCCGCGAGGCGCCGGGCCGCCGCCTGGTCAAACAGGCAGCCCTGCGCCGAAAGCAGCACCACGCGCGGGGGAGTCGCCGCCTCCGCGCGGATCTTCTCGAGCGCGAGGCAAATCGGCTCGATTTTCAGCAGCATTCCTTCGCCCCCGCCGAACGGCCGGTCATCCACCGTGCGATGGCGGTCAAAGGTGAACTCCCGGAGGTCCCAGATCCGGATCGCCAGATCCCCGCGCTCGCGGGCTCTTGCCACCACGCCGTGATCGAGCGGCCCGGTGAAAAACCCCGGGAAGATCGTGAGCACGTGAAAAGTCATCGCGTCTCGTTCACAGCCTCCAGGCCCTCGGGCAGGTTGACCCGAATCCGCCGCGCGGCGGCGTCCACTTCTACACAAATCGAAGCGGCGAAAGGAACCAGGATCTCCTGCTCCCCCCGGCGCACGACCAACAGCGCGGTCCCGCCCGTTTCCATCAGCCGCTCGACCACGCCTACTTCCCGTCCCGTCGCGGCGTCCTCGACGCGGCAACCGGTCAGGTCGCTGAGGTAAACGCGTCCCGCCGGAGCCGGCGGCCGCTGGTCCGCCGGAACCTGCACCTCCCACCCGGCCAGCGCTTCCGCCTGGCTGATGGTATCCACACCCTCGAAGTGGAGAATCAGCCGATTCTTATGGGGCCACGTCCGCCGGAGACGCGCCGGTAGGCGCCGGCGGCCACCGTCCCACAGTTGCAACTCCGGAAGCGACACCCACCAAGGCTCGGGGTCGGCCTCCAGCTCGGCCTCGAGTTCGCCCTTGTTGCCACGCGCCCGTACCAACCGGGCCACCGTGCAAAACTGCGCCGGCTCCGGCACTATTCCAGGATTTCCAGCGTGAAGCGCTTCTTAAGCTTCATGCCGGCGGCGCCCAGGATGGTGCGGATCGACCGCGCGGTGCGCCCCTGTTTACCGATGACCTTGCCGAGGTCACCCGGAGCGACGCGCAGTTCCAAGACGGTGACCTGCTGGCCTTCAATAGCCTTCACATCCACTTCGTCGGGGCTATCCACTAGAGCCTTGGCGATCTGCTCAACGAGCTCCTTCATATCGCGCCTCCACGTTCGCTTGCGCTACAGCCTCCGGGAGTTGTGCGGTCGCAAAATCGCGGGCCCAGGCTGATTATACCGCAGCCGGGGAAGGCGCCGACGGAGCCGCCTTGAGCAGCCGCGCGACTGTCAGGGAGGGTTGCGCACCCTTGCCAATCCAGTGCTGGATCCGTTCCTGGTCGACGTTCAGCTCGATCGGATCGGCCGTGGGATTATAGTGCCCCAGGATCTCGAGGAACCGCCCACCGCGGGCGCGCTCTTTCTCGATCACCACCACCCGGTACCGCGGCTTTTTCTTGGCGCCGGTACGGGTCAAGCGAATACAAAGCATTCTGCCTCCTGAAATCGTTATGCCTAGCGCATCAGCGCAGCCAGGCGGCGCTGCATCTTGCCGCCCCCGCCGGTGAGGGACTTCATCATCCGGCGCATGTCGGCGTACTGTTTCAAAACCTGGTTGACTTCCTGCACCGTCGTACCCGAGCCGCGGGCGATGCGGCGGCGGCGGCTGCCGTTGATGATCTGGTGGTTCAGCCGCTCGCGGAAGGTCATAGAGTTGATGATAGCCTCGACGTGGGCCAACTCCTTCGGGTCGATCTGGGCGCCCTGCAAGGCCTTGAGGGGCCCTATCTGGGGCAGCATGCCCAGAATCGACTCGAGCGGCCCGAGCTTGCGCAACTGGCGCAACTGGTCGCGAAAATCCTGGAGCGAAAAGTCGTTGTCGAGGATTCTCTGCTGCAGCTCGAGCGCTTGCTTCTGGTCGACCGTCTGCTCGACCTTCTCAATGAGCGAAAGCACGTCGCCCATGCCCAGAATGCGCGAGGCCATGCGGTCGGGATGGAAGGGCTCGAGGGCGTCGAACTTTTCGCCCACGCCGATGAACTTGAGGGGCTGGCCGGTGACCTGGCGGATGGAGAGCGCCGCCCCGCCCCGGGCGTCGCCATCCATCTTGGTGAGGATCACGCCGGTGATGCCGAGCCGCTTGTGGAACTCGTCGGCCGAGCGGACCGCGTCCTGGCCGGTCATAGCGTCGGCGACGTAGAGGATCTCGACCGGGTGGAGCGCGCCGCGCAACGCTTCCAGCTCCTGCATGAGGGCGTCGTCGATGTGAAGGCGGCCGGCCGTATCGACCAGGACGACGTCGCGTCCGGTCTGGAGGGCCTCGCGGCGGGCGCCGGTCGCGAGCTCGAGCGGCTGCCCCTGGTCGGAGCCTTCGAACACCGGCAGCTTCAGCGACTGGGCGATGACGCTCAACTGGCGGCGGGCGGCGGGCCGGTAGACGTCCACGGAGACCATCAGGGGGCTATGGCCGTTCTTCGAAAGCCAGCGGGCGAGCTTGCCGGTGGAGGTGGTCTTACCCGAGCCCTGGAGACCGGTGAGGAGGAAGACGCTGGGGGGCTCGTTGGCAAAACGCAACGTGGCTTGGTGGCTGCCGAGGACCGCGATCAGCTCGTCGCGGACAATCTGGACGACCTGTTCGGTCGGGGAAAAGGCGGTGAGAACCTCGCGGCCGAGGGATTTTTCCTTGATACCGTCCAGCAACTGCCGGACGACTTTGAAGTTAACGTCGGCTTCGAGCAAAGCCAGGCGGATCTCGCGCAAGGCGTCCTGGAGATTGGCTTCGGTGAGCTTCCCCTCGCCGCGGAGGTTCTTAAAAACCCGCTGGAGTTTTTCGGTAAGACTGTCGAACATGGCCGCTCAAAGCGCGACGGCTTCAGGGGGCCAGTGAGACACCACCCTCCCGAAGCCGTCCTTGTGATTATAGCAAAGAGGCGCGCGCCCCTCCGCGGGAGACTTCCCCGGCGAAACGGCGCGGCATCGCTAGAAACCGGCGCTAAAAAGCGCGCTAGACAGCCGCGCCGGCCGCCAACGGAGACTGCTGCGGCGCGAGGGACATGGCCACGGCG
>JBGPDC010000168.1:0-12952 GCA_041482115.1 Terriglobia bacterium
CTCGAGGTCGGCCAGCGAAAGGCCGTCGGGTCCGACGGCGACGCCGTGGACCTCGGCCCCAGCGGCGAGAAAAAGATCGCGCGCGCCTGGATAGACCGGGTCCTCGACAAGGACGCTGTCGCCCGGCGCAATAAGAGTCTTGGCCACGAGATCGAGACCCTGCTGGCACCCGCTCGTGATGAGCAGCTCGTCCCCGGGACCGAGCAGTCCATCGCCAGCCATTTCCGAGGTGAGCAGGGCGCGCAGGGGCGGATATCCGGCCGAGGCGCCCAATCGCAAGATAGCATCGCCGTGCTCCTCAAACTCGCGCGAGGCAGCCGCGCGGAGAGCCTTGAGCGCCGCCGGATCATAGGCGAGCTGGCAGGATGAGAAATCGATCCATCCATTGCCGTCGGGCCGGGGCAGGGAAGTCAGGAAACGCTCGGACGCCGGGTTGTGGAAGCGGCCCTGCCACTCGAAACGCCCGTTCCGTGGGGCAAAGGAGACGAAGCTGCCGCGCCCCACATGGGCCTGGAGGAGCCCATCTTTTTCGAGTGCTTCGTAGGCGGCCGCCACTGTGGTGCGGTTGAGACCAAGCAGTCCGGCCAGTTCCCGCGTGGGCAACAGGCGCGTGCCGTCGGCCAGCCCGCCGTTCCGGATGCGTCCCGCGATCTGCTCCGAGATCTGGCGGTAGAGCGGAATCGGGCTCTGCGCGTCGAGATGGAGTTCAGCCCAGTTCATGGCCAGCCAACTCATCCAATATATACCAAATTGGATGGTTCATAGTAAACTAAAACTTCAGGTCCCTCATGTCCGACACCATCGCCACCATCGCCCAGCTCTATATCTACCCGATCAAGTCGATGGCCGGGATCTCGGTCGAGGAGGCCCACGTCGGTCTGGACGGCATCTTGGGCGATCGGCAGTACTCCTTTGTCCGCGCCGATCAAGCTGGGACCAACAGCTTTCCGTGGATGACGGCGCGACAGTCGGCCCGGATGCTCCTGCACAAACCCCTATTCACCGGGGCGCCCACGCCAGAACAGCCCGAACCTCCGGTACATGTGCGGACGCCCGCCGGCCAGATGCGCGCGGCCAGCGACGCGACGCTGCGGGAAGAACTGGCGGGGGACGCGGGAGAGCCTTTGTACCTGTTGAAAAGCTCCCGGGGGATCTTCGATTGCCAGCATGTTTCCCTCTTTAGCCTGGCGAGCGTCCGGGCGCTGGCCGGCGAGTCCGGCTCTTCGATCGACCCTCGACAGTTTCGCGCCAACGTGTATATGGACCTCGTTTCCAGCCGGCCGTTCGAGGAGGAGACCTGGGCCGGCTTCCTGCTGCAGATCGGCGACCAGGTCCTCACTGGGGTCACGCAGCGGGATACGCGCTGCATGATGGTGAACCTCGATCCGGAGAATGGGACCCAGGATCCTCGGGTGCTGCGGACAATCGCGCAAGGGCACGAGCGTCAGGCGGGCATTTACGCCAACGTGGTCCGGCCCGGCGTGATTCGGGTGGGCGATCCCATCCGGCTGGTCAGGAAACAATGAGCGCACACACCGAGTTGCTGCGTCCCGAAAGCACTACCCTGATCGTGATCGACGTGCAGGAGAAGCTGCTGCCGGCCATCTGGGAGAAGGAGCGCGTGGTCGGGAACTTGGCGAAGCTGTTGCACCTGGCCCGCATCCTGAAGCTGAAGACGCTGCCGACGACGCAGAACCAGCGGGGGCTGGGGGCGACGGTGCCCGAGGTGGCCTGCCTGCTGCCGGAGAGTCCGCTCGACAAGATGTCGTTTGGTTGCCTGGGCGATCCGCAGTTTGGCGCGCGCCTGGCGAGCGTCGCCGCGCCCGGCGAAGCGCTGCTGGTGGCTGGAATTGAAACGCACATTTGCGTTACGCAAACCGTACTGGGAGCGCTGGGGGCCGGTTACCGGGTCCACGTGGCGAGTGATGCGACGAGCTCCCGCGGCGAGCGGAACTTCGAGTTGGGGCTGGAGCGCATGCGGGCGGCGGGGGCGGTGATCTCGTCCACCGAGATGGCGATCTATGAGCTGCTCGGGCGGGCCGACCGGGACGAGTTCAAGCAGATGCTGCCGTATCTGAAGTAGAAACTCGTTACAGTCGCTGCAAAAAAGGATTGTGCTCGCGCTCGCGGCCGATGGTCGTGAGTGGGCCGTGTCCGGGAATCACGAGGAGGGCGTCGTCGAGGGGCAGGAGTTTCTCTTTAATAGAAGCCAGTATCCGCCGGCCGTCGCCGCCGGGCAGGTCGGTGCGCCCGATGCTGTCGCGAAACAGGGTGTCGCCGGCGACGAGTTTGTTCTCGTCGGCGAGGAGCAGGCTGATGCTGCCCGGCGTATGGCCGGGGGTGTGGAGCACCTGCCAGACGTGATCGGCGAGGCGGACCGTATCGCCGTCTTGAAGGGCAACGTCGATGGCCGGCTTCTCGGGCGTCGGCACGCCGATCCACATGGCTTGCATCTCGAGCAGGTCCATTTGGGGCCGGTCGAGGGCGCTCATGTAGACGGGTGCGCCGGTCTGGGCGTGCAGGCGCGCGGCGGCGCCCACGTGGTCGATGTGGCCGTGGGTGACCACGATGCCCGTGACGCGGAGTCCGTGGCGGTCGAGGAGAGCCTGGATGCGGTCGAGTTCATCGCCGGGGTCGATGACGAGGGCCTCGCGGGTGGTTTCGTCGCCGAAAATCGAGCAATTGCACTGCAACGGGCCCACCGGCAGGATCTCGTGGATCACCCCGGTATAATAACAATTCAGCCCAAGTCGATTTGGATCGGAGCGTGCGCTTATGGATGTTCTCAGTGTGTTGATGCGATGGCTGCACCTGCTCGGAGCCGCGGTGGCGGTGGGCGGGTTCATTTACGCGGCGAAAGTAGTGGCGCCCGCGATGGAGGGCCTCAGCACGGACGCGAAAGCAAAGCTCGCGGCAGGGTTTGCGGCGCGGCTGCGCCCGCTGGCCTTCACGGTAATCGGGCTGATGCTGGTGACGGGGATTTATAACATTATGATGCACGTCGCGGGTAAGCCCGTGGCCTACCACATCGTGCTGACCCTCAAGCTGGTGCTGGCGCTGCACGTCCTGTCGATGCTGTTTCTGTTGTCGGTGCCGCCGGGGGCGAACCCGGCGCGCGATGCGCGGCGGCCGCGCCTGATGGCCGGGGCGGCGGGTTCGGGAGCGATGGTCCTGCTGCTTTCGGCCGTCCTGACGCTGGGGTTCTAGGTGGACGGCTATACAGCGCTTCACGACTCGGCGGCCTGGTTCGAGCTGCCGGGCCGCGGCAAGATCCGGGTTACCGGCGAGGACCGCGCCCGCCTGCTGCACGCCATGCTGAGCAACGACGTGCGGAGCCTCGCGCCGGGGCAGGGTAACTACCACTTCCTGCTGAATGCCCAAGGTCACATCCTCGCCGACGCCAACCTCTATGTGCTGGCGGATCACATCCTGCTCGATTGCGAGCCGGAGCTGGGGGAGAAGATCTTCCAGCACCTGGATCATTTCATCATTGCCGACGATGTGGAACTGGAAGATGTCACCGCCACGCTGACGACGGTAGCGCTCGAAGGGCCGCGGGCGGAGGCGATCGCCGGGGTGACGCTTTCGGCAGAGGACAATGCCCACGCTCCCTTCGAGGGTGGCGTGGTGGCCCGAACCTCCGCTACGGGACAGCCGGGACTCTGGTTCTTCGTGGACCCGGCCTGGAAGGCAGACCTGGTCCGCAGGTTCGAGGCGGGTGGGGCCGTGTCGGCGACGGCCGCAGAAGTGCAGGCCGTGCGCGTTGAGAACGGACGTCCGCGCTACGGGGACGACTTTGGGGAGTCTAACCTGGCGCAGGAAACCCAGCAGGCCCGCGCTCTGCACTTCACCAAGGGTTGCTATTTGGGGCAGGAGATCGTGGAGCGAATCCGGTCGCGGGGACAGGTCAACCGGCTGCTGGTCAGGCTCGCGATTGACGGCGCCGAGCCGCCGGAGCCGGGGACGGCGGTGCTGGCGGGCGAGCAGGAGGCCGGCAAGCTCACGAGCCCGGTGTATTCGCCGCGTCTCGGGTGCTGCGCGGCGCTCGCCATTATCCGGCGGGAGTTCGCCGCGCCGGGCAAAGAGCTAGCGGTCGCGGGCCGGGCGGCGCGGGTCCGCTAGAAGGTCATCCTTTAGAAAACCACGCGCGCGCCTAGCTGTACAAACCTCTGAAGATTGTCGGTGCGGGTGTATTGTCCGAACGTGGCGGCGCCGATGTTGAGCGTCGGGCCGCCGAACGAAGTGTTGTTGAACAGGTTGTAAAACTCACCGCGAAGCTGGAGGCGGAAGCGCTCAGTGAGTTGAGTGTTCTTGTAGAGGGCCCAGTCGAAGTTGACCGCGCCGTTGAGGCGGACGGCGTTGCGGCCGAGGCTGCCGAAATTGCCGATGAGCGGCTGCGAGAGCCCCAGGCTGGCGGCGTAAGCGGAGATGGGCTGAATAGGATCGGTGTTGAGGCCGGCGGGAGAGCCCGCGCTGCCGGCGGGAAGAGGATTAAAGCCAAACGGCCCGGAAGTGTTCACCCGGGCGAGGTTCGCCCCGCCGGCGAGGGTGAGGGGCGCGATGCCGCGCCGGGTTCCCGAGTCGAAGGTAGCCGGGAATCCAGACTGGAACGTTGAGACGCCGGAGACCCCCCAGCCTTGCGCGAGCCAGTGGGCCGCCGGGTGCGACAGGTGACGGCCCCAGGGCGGCTCCCAGTAGTGGGCGATCACCAGCCGCTGGGGAATATCGAATTCCGAGACCGCCCGGTTGTCGCGATTGTTGCGGGGGTTCTGCTGGCCGGAGTCGTCGTTGGCCAGGACATTCAGGGCGTCGGAGACGTCGTCGATGGATTTCGAGAAGGTGTAGGAGGCCTGTACGTAGTAGCCGTGGTCGAACTGCTTCTGCACCGTGAGCTGCAAGGAGTGGTAGTTCGAGTTGGCCGAGCTGTCGAGCAGCGCGACATCGTTGAAGCGGGGATCGAAGCGGTCGCTGGGGCGCGTAGGGGTACCGCTGCGAGCCGTGTTGACGGCCAGAAAGCTAGCCAGGCGGGCGGTCTCGTCGGCGAGGCTCGTCGCGGGGGCGGCGCGCGAATCCTGCACCAGGTTGATCTGGTGGCTGCGCTGCAAGTAATTGCCCTTACTGCCCACGTAAGCCGCGCGCAACACGAGTTGCGAGCCCAGGCGGCGTTCCAGGCTCAGGCTCCACTGCTGCACCTGCGGATTGCGCAGGTTCTCATCGATGGCGGGGTTCACGGTGCCGTAGTTCAACAGCGTCGTGTCCAGGCGGCCGGAGGCTTGCTGGCCCTGTTGCTGGATTGGAGCCGTGCCGGCCACCAGGCGGGCGAAACTGTTGTCCCCGGTGAAAGCGCCCGCGCCCGAGAGGGTTGCGGAGTAAATGAAAGGCGGCAAGAAACGGGCGTTGACGATGGGATTCAGGTACAGGAAGTCGTACGCGATGCCATATCCACCCCGCACGACGGTCTTGCCGTCGCCGCGGGGATTCCAGGAAAAGCCGAGGCGCGGCCCCCAGTTGACGTTGGTATGAAAAGACGGACGGCCGGTGGAGAAACAACCCAGCGGACCCGTGCCGGCGGCGCCGAGCGAGTCGTGGCAATTCAGATCGAGATTGGAGATCAAGCCGTTCACCTCGCCCACCCCTCCGGCCACCTCGGTGCGGAGGCCCAGGCTGAGTGTCAGGTTGCGGCGGATCTTCCAATCGTCCTGTAAGAAGTAGAAGTGCGTCGTGATGCGGTGGCCGCGGTCGGAACTGCCGAAGAACTGCTGGTAGATGCTGGGGAGGCCATTCGCGAAGTCCGACCAGTTGGCGAACATGAAGCGGGGGCGCTGCAGGGAATCCATGGAGCTATTGGCCTGATAGCGGTAAAGGTCGGCGCCAGCCTTCACGTTGTGGGCGCCGTGGAACCAGGTGACCGTGTCGGAATACTGAAATACGTTCTGAACCCGGCCCTGCGGGGCGCTTTCCCAGGCCCCGAAAGTGCTGACCTGGCCGTTCTGGAAGATAACGCGCGGACCTAAGGGGACGGTGGTGACCAGCGGAAACACCGGCGCGCTGCGGCTAACGGCGAAGCGGAACTCGTTGACGATGGTGGGGGAGAACAAGTGCGTCTCGGCCAGGCCCAGGTTGCGCGGGCCGTCGGTCGCGGCAATGCCGAAATTGGCGAGGTTCGTGTTAATGAAGGTATTGCTGGACGAGATGGACGTAAGCTGCGAGTGTCCGTAGCGGACCATCAGGGAATCGCGGTCCCCGATTTGGTGATCGACCCGCAACGAGAACAGAAAGGCTTTGCGAAGGTTCGTCGCCGATTGTTCCACCTGCCCGGAAGTGGCAGTGGAAGACGTGGCGGCAGGCAGTTGGTACTGGTCGAGGAGCTGGCGGGCGGCGGGGTCGCGAACCTCGGCGAGCATGGCCGGCGAGGGTACCAGGGCGATGCGAGTGGCGCCGGCGCCCCGGCGCTGGAAGCCCTCGTAGGCCTGGAAGAAATGGGTGCGATTCCGGCGGATCGGTCCCCCCACCGTATATCCAAACTGGTTTACGCGGGTGATGGCCGGCTGCCCGGTCCGGTCGAAGAAGTCCCGGGCGTTTAACTTGTCATTTTGGAGGAACTCGTAGGCCTCGCCGTGGAAATTGTTGGTGCCCGACCGGGTGATGAACTGCAACTGAGAATTGCCGTTGCGGCCGAACTCGGCGTCGAAGTTATGGGTGATGACCTTGACTTCTTTGATGGCGGCGAAGCTGAGCGAGCCGAGGCCGGTCGAGCCCGTGGTCTGGACGTCGTTGGCGTTGATGGAATCGATGGTGAGGTTGTTGCCACGGCCGCGTCCGCCATTGCTGTTGTACCCGGCGCTGCTGAGGAACGGATTGTTGGCCGCGACCGGCACCACTCCCGGGCTCAGGGTGGCGAACTGAATGGGATTGCGATTGACCGGGAGATCCTCGGCCAATTGGTCGCCGATGGACATCTGCTGCTGTGCCCGCACGGCGTTCAAAGGGGTGAGGGCGTCGACCGCATTCACCGTCTCGGTGACTTCGCCCAGCTCCAGGCGCAACGTGACCACGGCGACTTCGCCGCTGCGAATTGCAACAGTAGTCACTGCCACCCGAAAGCCGAACGCCTCCGCCTGCGCCCGGTACGCGCCGATCTTGAGCTGA
Source organism: Terriglobia bacterium (assembly GCA_041482115.1). Lineage (GTDB taxonomy): Bacteria > Acidobacteriota > Terriglobia > Bryobacterales > JACQDG01 > JBGPDC01. Next base: position 7,150 of record JBGPDC010000168.1, read on the forward strand.
TTGACGGCAAAGCGGCCGATCCCGTCGGTCTGCAGTTCACGGCGCTCGCCGGTTTCCTGGCTCGTGACCGCGATCCGGGTGTTGGGCACCACGGCGCCGCTGGGATCGAGAACCTGACCGAGGATATCGCCGGTGTTGAAGGCCCCAAATAACGGAGCAATCCCCAGAGCGATTGTGATGACTGCGATCCCCACGATAACGGAAGCACGCATCTTAAATCCTCTCTACCTATCCGTTACCTAATCGGCTTGCGGCAACTGTAGCATTATTTCGGATCATTATTACAGAGAATTGTAAACTTTTGATCCGGTTTTCTGCGGAATAGAATGCGGTGGGACTACTCGGCCAAATTGAGAACTTGCTTTAGGGTGCCCCGCTGGCCGGAGATCTTTTGTTGCAGCATCAGGAGGGCGTGGATCAGTTGCTCGGGACGGGGCGGACAGCCGGGGACGTAGACATCCACCGGGATGACCTGGTTGACCGGGACCAGGGCGTAGTTCTCGAAGACGCCCCGGGAGGTCGCGCAGGCCCCCATCGAGATGACCCACTTGGGCTCGGGCATCTGGTGGTAGAGCTGGCGAATCACGGGAACGATTTTCTGCGAGACCCGGCCGGCGATGATCATGAGGTCGGACTGGCGCGGGGAGCCGCGAAAGACCTCCGCCCCGAAGCGCGCCACGTCGAAGCGCGAGGCGCTCATGGACATCATTTCAATGGCGCAGCAGGCCAGACCGAAGCTCATCGGCCAGATCGAGGACTGGCGGGCCCAGTTCAGGAGCTTGTCCAGGCTGGTAATCAGGATGCCATCGTCGGGGGCCGGGTGGGACTCCATATTTCGATTGTCTCACAGCATCGGCTCCTAGCTAGGCTAGGCGGGGTGGTAGTGGGGTCGTAGCGTGGAGATGGAGCGGTTAGCAACCATGTTCTACCGTATGCTCCTTCCAGGCTCCTACAGCCCGCTCCTTTTCGCCGTAGGCAAGATCGAGCTGCTTATCTAGCTCGATTGCCCGCTCCCTCTCGCCCTTCTTGCGGGCTTCGGCTTGCGCCTGCGCTAACGTCACCATCTGAGTAAGTTTACCGACAACGGCCTCTACCAGTTCTTGATTCTTTGCACACATACTCGTCTTCCTGTGCTATTCGGCAACCGCGTGGGAGGTAATCCTCAGCGCCGGTTTTAGATTCTACCACTCTGCGGCCAATGCGAATCGGGCCTTGCTCTTTTGTTCTACACCCGCCCGCCAGGACGTGTTGTGCTAGAGTTCGGCGGTGGCCAAAGCAAGGCATGACTGTGGCATCTGTTCGGAACTCTCCAGTGACGTAGACGAAGCCCTATCCACCGTCTGCGTGATAGTGAAGCGACTTCAGGACCGAGGCCGAGGCCAAGAGCGCTTTACGCCGCTGGACCTGCTGCTACTGGAAAGCGCCATGGCCCGTAAGGGTGCAGCATTCAGTATTTGGCTTGACCATCAAAAAAGCCATAGATAGGAGACCCGGGCGGTTCACCAGAACCCATCTCCACGCTAAAGCACCACTACCGGGGGAGTCACATGCTATGATGAAGACAAAGCGAAAGCTGATATTGTGAAGCCCGCTGTTTACCGCTTGCGGCGGATGAGCAAGCGGCTGAGGTTCGCCGCTCTGGTGGCGGCTGTTTTTCTTCTTTCGGCGCAAACCCCCGCGCCCCGCGTCCTCGAAATCGACGTCGATCAGGTTATACACCCTTTAACCACGGAGATCATTGTCCGGGGGCTGGACGAGGCGGCCCGGGCGCATGACCAGGCGGTGATAATCCGGCTGAACACCCCGGGCGGGCTGATGACGGCTATGCAGGAGATCATCCAGAAGATCGTGGCCTCCCCGGTTCCCGTGATTACGTTCGTCGCCCCGAGCGGGGGACGGGCGGCGTCGGCGGGGTTCATGATCCTGCAGGCGGGCGACGTGGCGGCCATGGCGCCCGCCACCAACACGGGGGCGGCCCATCCGGTGCTGCTGACCGGCGGCCAGATGGACCCGATCATGAAGCAGAAAATCGAGAACGATGCGGCGGCGGGGTTGCGGGCGGTGGTGCAGAAGCGCGGCCGGAATAGCGCCCTGGCCGAGAAGGCCATTCTAGAAAGCAAGGCGTTTACGGAGCAGGAGGCGCTCGACCAGCACCTCATCGACATAGTTGCCGCCGATGAAGCGGCGCTGCTCGCGGCTCTCGACGGCCGGGAGATCACGCGCTTCGACGGCCGGCACGAGACGCTGCACCTGCGGGGCGCGCCGATCGTCCACTACGAGCGCAACTTGCGCGAGCGGATGCTAACGCCCCTGATCGACCCGAACGTGGCCTTTGTGCTGCTGATTTTGGGGGTCTTGGGGGTCTACATCGAGTTCACGCATCCGGGGCTGATCCTGCCGGGAGTGGCGGGGAGCATTCTGGTAATTCTGGCCGCGATGGCGCTGACGCTGCTCCCGATCACTTGGGCCGGTGTGACGATGTTGGTGCTGGGCCTGGTGCTGTTTGTGCTGGAGGCCAAGATCGCTTCCCACGGGATTCTGGGCTTCGGGGGGGCGGCCGCGATGGTGCTGGGGGCGATGATCCTGGTGGACACCAGCGTCCCCGAGCTGCGGATTCACATCGGCACGGCGCTGGCGGTGACGCTGCCCTTTGCACTGATCACGGTGTTCCTGCTGCGCCTCGTGCTGAAGGCGCGGGAACTGAAGGTCGCGACCGGATCGGCGGGAATGATCGACGAGATCGGCGTCGCCCGGACGGCGCTCGAGCCTGAAGGCACGGTCTTTGTGCACGGCGAGTGGTGGAATGCGGTGTCCGACGCGCCGGTCGCCGAGGGCGGCAAGGTGCGCGTGGTGAGCCTGGAGGGACTGAAGCTGCGCGTGACTCCCTCGAAGGGGTCTAAAGAAAAAGAAAAGGAGTAGCCATGTTTGAACTCAACCTGACCTACATCGTGGCCCTCGTCCTGGTGCTGTACACGGTGAACTCCATCAAGATCCTGGCCGAATATGAGCGGGGCGTCATCTTCCGCCTGGGCCGCCTGCTGCCAGCGCCCAAAGGGCCGGGAATCATCCTGGTATTCGTGCCCATCGATCGCATGGTGCGGGTGTCGCTGCGCGTCGAAACCATGGACGTGCCCCCGCAAGACATCGTCACCCAGGACAACGTGACGGTAAAGGTCAACGCCGTGGTCTTCTTCCGGGTGATTGACCCCCGGAAAGCGATCGTCGAGGTCAATAACTTCCTCTACGCGACCTCGCAGAAAGCCCAGACGACCCTGCGGTCCGTGCTCGGCCAGGTGTCTCTCGACGCCCTGCTCGGCGAGCGGGAGAAGCTGAACAAGCACCTGCAGGAGATTCTGGATGAGACCACCGGTCCCTGGGGGATCAAGGTGACCATGGTGGAGGTGAAGCAGGTGGAGCTGCCGCCGGAGATGATCCGGGCCATCGCCAAGCAGGCCGAGGCGGAGCGCGAGAAGCGGGCCAAGATCATCCACGCCGACGGCGAGTTTCAGGCTTCCCGGCAACTGGCCCAGGCCGCCCAGGTGCTCGGCGAGCAGCCCGGATCGATTACACTACGGTATCTGCAGACTCTGACCGAGCTGGGAGTCGAGAAGAACACCACCATCGTGTTCCCGATTCCGGTCGATCTGCTGCAAGGGTTGCAGGCTCTGGCGAAATTGGCGGAGAAAAGCAATGGCTAGAGGCGACGAGCGGGAGTTTGAGCTGGTGCTGGGGAACAAGCAGTTGTTGAGCATGTTCTTCCTGGTGGTGGTGCTGCTGGCGGTGTTCTTCTCGCTGGGCTATATGGTCGGGAAGAGCTTCGGGCCGGGGCAGACCCTGGCGGCCGAGCCGCCGGCCACGTCGCGACCCGATACGCCGGCGGACCGTCCGGCGCCGGTGCTGCGGCCGCCGGTCGCGACACCGAGTCCGGAAGCCGACGCCGCGCCTCCGGGCCTGCCCCTCGAGCGCACGGAGCCGGCCGCGGTCCGGGAAACGCGTCCGGGGACCGACACCAAGCCGGCCCGTACGGCGCCCGCCCGTACCGAGCCGGTGCCATCTCCTGTCCCGGAGGTCCGTCCGCCGTCCGTGGCGAGCGCGCCGGCGCCCGCGCCTCCCGGGGTGGCGCTACGCGGGCTGCATTTGCAGATCGCGGCTGTCCGGGTCCGTCCGGATGCGGAGGCGCTGGCGGAAAGCCTCCGCAAGAAGGGCTATGACGTGCGGCTGAACGACCAGGCCACGGACGGCTGGTATCGCCTCCTGCTCGGGCCGTTTCCCGACGACCGGGCGGCCCGCGAGATGCGCGACAAGCTCGAGAAGGACGGCTACAAGTCCATCCTCCGCAGACCCTGACGATGCAACTGGTACAGATCGACAGCCCCCGGCCACGCCTGCCGGAGTGGGCGCGGAGGCCGGGCCGCTTTCACGAGTCGCTGCACGGTGTGAAGACCGAGCTGCGGCGCCTCGGCCTGCACACGGTGTGCGAAGCGGCACGATGCCCGAACATCCACGAGTGTTTCCACCGGGGCACGGCGACCTTTATGATCCTGGGCGACGTCTGCACGCGGACCTGCGGCTTCTGCGCGGTCCCGCGGGGGCGTCCGCTCGAGGTCGATCCCGCGGAGCCGGCGCACGTGGCCTCGATGGCGGCCCGGATGCAGTTGCGGCACGTGGTGATCACCAGCGTCAACCGCGATGAGCTGCCGGACGGCGGCGCCGGGCACTTCGCCCGTACCGTGACCGAGGTGCGGCAGGCCCTTCCGGCGTCGCGCGTCGAGGTCCTGACGCCGGATTTCCGGGGCGATCTCGCGGCGGTCGCGACCGTGCTGGCCGCGCGTCCCGACATTTTCAACCACAACATGGAGACAGTCCGCCGGCTCTATACTCGCGTGCGGCCCCAGGCGGAATATGGGCGTTCGCTGGATGTCCTGGCCTTTGCGAAGCGGCGAGCGCCGCAGACGCTCACGAAGTCGGGTTTCATGGTGGGGCTCGGCGAGCGTCCAGCGGAAGCGGAGACGCTACTCTCGGACCTGTGCGCCGCCTCCGTGGACGTGGTGACCATCGGACAATATCTGCAGCCGACGCGCCACCACCTGCCGGTCGAGGAATACCTCGCGCCGCAGAGGTTCGAGGCCTACCGCGCGTACGGGCTGCGCCTGGGATTCCGCGCGGTGTTCAGCGGGCCGCTGGTACGCAGCTCCTATATGGCGGACCTGGTCGCAGAGGCCGCCGGGTAAAGTGAAGTCCCTGGCCCTCGCGGCGGCCACCGGCCTCCTGCTGGTGGCGCTGTTCCCTGGTCCCGATCTTCCGCTGCTGGCGCCCCTCGCGCTCGCGCCCTTGCTGCTGGCGCTCGACGCCGAGCCACTTCCCACGCGGCGCTTCCTGCTGGGCTGGATCTCCGGCGGCATCTTCTGGGGCGGCACCTGCTATTGGATCTACTACACCATGCACGTGCATGGGCACGTCCCGGCGGCCGGGGCCGCAGCGCTGCTGGCGGGTTTCTTAGTGGTCAAGGGGCTGCACCTGGGGGTGTTCGGCTGGCTGGCCGGACCTCTGCTCGCCCGGCGCTGGGGCATTCCGGCGGTGGCCGCGGCCTGGGTGGCGGTGGAGGGAACGCATCCCTACGCGGGGTTCACCTGGCTGATGCTGGGCAACGCGGGGGGCAACATGCCGCTCGTGGCGCGTCTCGGGCCGATCACCGGGGTGCTGGGCATGTCCTTCGTGCTGGCGATGATGAGCGCGGCGATCGCGCAGGCGCTCGCCCGGCGTCCGCGGCGGTGGCTGCTGTGGCTCCTCACCTTGCAGGTGC
>JBGPDC010000169.1:0-12536 GCA_041482115.1 Terriglobia bacterium
AACCAAAGAATCCCCTTGCCGACGTTGCGGTAGATGTCCGGGTTGCCGTTCAGATTCGGCCGGTTGTTGACGAAGGGCGTGTTCAGAGTGGAGTTGCTGAACTGAATGCTCAGAGGGGTTCCCGTCTGTGAGGTGAAAATGCCGTTCGCCTGCCAGTCGCCCAGCAGCCAGCGCGCCGGCCCCGACTGTGCCCAGCGCTTCCCCGGTCCAAACGGCAGCTCACAGATGAAGCTCTGCACGAAGACGTGTGTGACGTCGAAATCCGACCGCCCGCGATTGGCGGCAATGTTGAACTGGTTGTAAGGCGTGCAATCGATGTCGGTGCAGAAGTCGATTGCCTTACTATACGTGTACGACGTCGTCAGCATGAACCCCTTCGAGAATTTGCGGTCGAACCTGACTTGCAGGCCGTCGTAATAGCTGTGAGTGCCGATAAAGGTAGAGGTCGAGGCCCGGCGGGTGAACAACTGGTTCAGCGGCTGGGCCGCGGCTCCGGCGCCGAGCACCAGGCCATAGTTGATCTGCCTGGTCGCTCGGACGTTCACGCCGTGACTGCCAACATAGGCTACCTCCAGCGCAAAGTTGCCTGGCAACGCCCGCTGCAGGGCGATGTTCCAGCTCTCGACGTAGCCATGGAAGAGGTCTTTGGGCGTGAGGGTAAGGGTTTGCGTCAACGGAGCTGGAATGATGCCGCTGGCCGGGATCTGGACCGGATCCGGCGCCGGCAAGCCGGTCGCCATGGAGCCGGCGGCGACGAAGGAGTTCGGCGCGTCAAAGGAGTTGGCCTGCTTGACCGGGAAATTAGACTGCGCCGTGACCCGCGGCAGGTAACTGATGCCATAGCCGCCACGAAAGACGGTCTTTTCGTTGAAACGGTAAGCCACTCCCAACCGGGGTGCGAAGCTCTTGTGCTGGTTCTCGACCCCCATGTTCAAAGGGACACTGCCCACACCGGCCAACTCCAGAGTATTGTTGGCGCGGTTGTAGTTGGAGAAGCCGGCTGGGAAGCGGGGCGTCCCGGAGGGCCAGTACTCCCAACGGATTCCGAGGTCCAGGGTCAGCTTTTGAGACACCTGCCACTTGTCCTGGAAATAGAGGTTGAAGAGGAGCTCGCGCCGGGCCGGGAAAAACACCGCCAGGTCGCGACCAATCTGGTTCGCCTGGTCGAGCAGGAAGGCGGCAAAGGAGTTACTGAAGCCGGTGCTGGGGTCGCCGTTGAGCGCCGTGGGACCAGCGGTGTAAGTGAACTTGCCGCGCGGGTTGAAGGTCTGCGTGTTCAACAGGTCGTTGCGCTCCCGCCGAATATCGGTGCCCCACTTGATCACGTGGTTTCCCGCCGTCTTGGTCCAGTTGTTGACGACGCCATAATTAGTCACGGAGCGCGCCCAGGGCAGGCTGGCGCTGAAGCCCACCATCGGGTCGTCGAAGCCGTTAATAGAGATCTGGCTGAGGCCGCTCGACCACGCATCGAGATTGGCCCTCGGGATCCCGATATCCTTCGAGGTCGTCAAACCATAGTCCACGTTCTGGGCATCATTGCGATCCCGGACATAGCCCAGGCGGACTTCGGTTACCAGCGTCGGGCTGAAAATGTGCGAGTAGCTGACGCTGGGGCTTTGGTTCCGCGCCGGCCCGCTTCCTGAAAAACCTCCGTTGTGCGGCCCGCCGTAGATGCCGCCGGGCCCGTAGAGTCCGGGGTCTTCCACAAACGCCACCTGATAGCTATAACGGACGGCCAGCCTGTCGTTCGGCCCGGCCACGTAATCGACCTTGGTATCGAACTGATTGATGTTCTTGATGCGAACGGTGTTCTTCTGGAAGTTCGTCTGCAGCCCGCCCGAGGTCGGCGGCGGCAGAAAGCTCAGGATCTTTTGCACCTGCGAGTCCATCCGGTTCGACGGAATCTGCTTGTTGAGGAATGGCGTGCGACCCGTACCGTCGGGGTTGCCCGTCGCCGGATCATAGATCGTCGTCGGCGAGGCGCTCAGATCGCCGGTCCGGAAGGGCAGCGTCGGAATCGTGAACAGGTTGGAGTTGCCGAAGTGATCACGGCTGCCCTGGTAGTCGCCGAAGAAGAACAGCTTGTCCCGCTTGATACGTCCGCCGAAGGTGCCGCCGAACTGGTTGTAGACCATCCCGGGTTTCGACGTTGCAAAGGGTTGCGTGGCGCGGAGCGCCCGGTCCTGGTGAAAGTCGAACAAGCTGCCGTGGAAGTCGTTCGTGCCCGAGCGCATCGTGACATTGGTCACCGCTCCGCCGGCGCGCCCGAACTCCGGGTCGTAGTTGCTCGTGGTCACATCCACGGTCGCAATCGCCTCCGCCGGCAGCACGATAGCCGTCAGATTGCCCGTATCGACATTGTTGTCGATCCCTTCGAGTTGGTAGTTGTTCATCTGCCTTCCCTGGCCGTTAACCCGCGCGCCCAGGCTATCCTGCGAGTTGTAGAACTCCGAGTGCGGCCGGAACGGACGCCCCACCCCGGGGATCAGGGCGATCAAGCTCTGGTAGTTCCGGTTGAAACCGAGCGGCATGGTCTGCAATTGGCGCTCCTCGATCTTGCCGCCGGTGTCGGCGCGGTCGGTCTGCAACAGCGGCGCCTCGCCGGTTACATCCACTACTTCCGACACGGCGCCCGGACTTAGCTCGAGGTCCACACGGGCGGTCGTGTTCGGTTGCAGGTCAATGCCGGCCCGCAGGATCTTCCGGAATCCGGGATGCTCCACTTCGACCCGGTAGATGCCCGGGTCCAGGTTGGCGAAGACGTAATAGCCGGTATCGTTGGTGGGCGCCGCCCGCCGGGCATTAGTATTGGTTTCGACGATGTTCACCTGCACGCCGGGAACGACGGCGTGCGAGCTGTCGGTAATGGTCCCCAGGATCGTCGCTTTCAGCGTCTGCCCGTGAAGGCCGCCCGCCGCCAAGCAGAGCGCTGCCAATAGTAAGAACGTCCCCTGCAATATCCCTCGAGGTGACATTTCCTCTCCCTCCGTTGTAATAATGCCCGCTTGCCCCTGACCGCCACAGCAACTCCTCTGGAAGCGCTCGCTCGCTGTGGCCCAGCTTCGGCTGCGATTTTACGCCCACCGCTCCGGCATTTGCAAGCTGCTCCTGCCCGCGGACACGGCTTTCGTCGGCACATATGTATCCCTTTAAAAAGGCGGCGGGGGAAGCAAGGATTAGCTTCCGATCTGGAGCAGGGAAGGGCAGGGACCCGTCCCGTGAGACGGGTCCCCAGAGTTTCTTAGAAGAAAATGCGCATCCCGATCTGGAACTGCCGGGGATCGCCACGGCCCGTGTTGTAGTTGCCGCCGGCCGTGGTCACCTGGCCGAAAGTCGACGAGCCGAACGTCGTGTTGGGATTGTCGTAGTGCGCCGTGTTGGTGAAGTTGAACGACTCCAGGCGCAGCTCCCCTTTCACCCGCTCCGTGATGGGGAAACGCCGGAACAAGGAGAAGTCGATGTTTATCACCCCGGGACCATTCAGGATGTCCCGGCCGGCGGTTCCCAGCGTATTCAGCGCGGGCGCCGAAAACTTGCTGGTGTCAAACCACTGGATTCCCTTGCCGACGTTGCGGTAGATGTCCGGGTTGCCGTTCAGATTCGGCCGGTTGTTCACGAACGGCGTGTTCAGGGTAGAGCTGCTGTAGGTGATGCTCAGAGGGGCTCCCGTCTGAGAGGTGAAAATCCCGTTCGCCTGCCAGTCGCCCAGCAGCCAGCGCGCGGGACCCGCATGCGCCCAGCGCTTCCCGGGCCCAAACGGCAGCTCATAGATGAAGCTCTGCACCCAGACGTGCGTGACGTCGAAACTCGACCGTCCGCGATTGGCGGCCAGGTTAAAGGGGTTGTAAGGGCCGCAGTTGATGTCCGTGCAGAAGTCGATCGCCTTGCTGTAGGTATACGACGTCGTGAGCATAAACCCCTGGGAGAACTTCCGGTCGAACCGTACCTGCAGCCCGTCGTAGTAGGTGTGGGTGCCGATCGCCGTGGTGGTCGAGGTCTTGCGGCCGAACCGGATGTTGAGCGGCTGGTAGGCCGGGCCTCCACCTAGAACCTGGCCGTAGTTGGTCTCCACGGCGTTGCGAACATTCACGCCGTGATTGCCGACAAACGCCACCTCCAGCGCGAAGTTCCGCGGCAGAGCCCGCTGCACGGCGATGTTCCAGCTCTGGACGTACCCATGAAACAGGTCGGGCGGTGTGATGTCGTAATTCTGATTCAGCGGGGCGGGGAGAACGCCGCTGGCCGGAATCTGCACGATGTCGGGCGGTGGAATGCCGGTGGCCAGCGCTCCGGCCGCGCTGAAGGAACTAGGAGCATTGAAGTTGTTCGACTGCTTGACTGGGAAATTGAACTGCGCCGTAACCCGCGGCAGGTAGCTGATGCCGTAGCCGCCCCGGAACACCGTCTTCTCGTTGAGGCGGTAGGCGACGCCGAACCGCGGCGCGAAGCTCAGCGGCTTCTTGTCGACCCCCATGTTCAGCGGGATGGTTCCGACCCCGGCCAGCTCGAGCGTGTTATTGGCCGGGTTGTAGTTGGAATAGCCGGCCGGGAAATGCGGCGTCCCGGAGGGCCAGTATTCCCAGCGGATGCCCAGATCGACCGTCAGCTTTTGCGTGACCTGGAACTTGTCCTGAAAGTAGACATTATCCAGCAACTCGCGCCGGGCCGGGAAAAACACCGCCAGGCCGCGCTGGATGGAGTTCGGCTGGTCGAGCAGGAAGCTGGCGAAGGCGTTGCCGAAACTCAGCCCGCCCGAACCGCCGTTGAGCAGCGTGGGGCCCTCTGTAAAGTTGAAGCGGCCCCGGGGCGGATCCGTTTGCTGCAGGTCGTTGCGCTCGCGGCGAATGTCGAAGCCCCACTTGATCAGGTGGTTTCCGGCTGTCTTCGTCCAGTTGTTGACCACGCCATAGTTGGTTACCGAGCGGGCCCAGGGCAGGGCGGCGTCGTAACCGATGAGGGTATCGGTGTAACCGTTCACGTAGACCGCGGTCATGCCGCTCGACCAGTCGTCGAGGTTCACACCTGGAATCCCGATGTCCTTGGAGGTGGTCAAGCCATGATCCACGGTCAAGGCGTCGTTGCGGTTTCGCACGTAGCCGAGGCGAACCTCGGTCACCAGCGTCGGGCTGAAGATGTGCGAATAGTTGATGCTTGGGCTCTGGCTGCGCGCCGGCCCGGTGCCGTTATAGCCCAGGTTGTGCGGGCCCCCGTAGATGCCGTAGAGCCGGGGAATCGGATCGTCGGCGAAGGCCTTCTGGTAGCTGTAGCGGCCCGACAGCCGGTCGTTCGAGCTCAGCACGTAGTCGAGCTTCACGTCAAACTGGTTCAGGTTCTTGATGCGTACCGTGTTCTTCTGGAAATTCGTAGCCAGTCCGCCTGAGGTGGGCGGCGGAATGAAGCTGAGTATCTTCTGGACCTGCGAGTCGATCCGATTCGACGGAATCTGCTTGTTCAGGAAGGCGGTCCGCCCCGTGCCATCGGGGTTGCCCGTCGAGGGATCATAAATTGGCGTCGGAGAAGCGCTCAAATCGCCGGTGCGGAACGGGAGAGTCGGAATCGTGGCCAGGTTCGAACCGCCAAAGTGGTCGCGGCTGCCCTGGTAATCGCCGAAGACAAACAGCTTGTCGCGGATGATGCGGCCCCCGCCCGTGCCGCCGAACTGGTTGTAGACCATGCCCGGCTTGGAGGTAGCGAACGGCTGGGTGGCCCGGATGGCGCGGTCCTGGTGGAACTCGAAGAGGCTGCCGTGAAACTCATTCGAGCCCGAGCGCATCGTAACGTTGGTCACCGCTCCGCCGGCCCGGCCGAATTCCGGATCGTAGTTGCTGGTGGTCACATCGACGGTCGCAATGGCCTCCGCCGGTAGAATGATGGCGGTCAGGTTGCCGGTGTCGATGTTGTTGTCGATGCCCTCGAGCTGATAATTGTTCATCTGGCGGCCCATGCCGTTGACCCGCGCCCCGAGGCTATCCTGCGAGTTGTAAAACTCGGAGTGCGGCCGAAAAGGCCGCCCGACGCCCGGAATCAGCGCGATCAAGCTCTGGTAGTTGCGATTGAACCCCAGCGGCATGGTCTGGATTTGGCGCTCCTCGATCTTGCCCCCTGTATCGGCGCGGTCGGTCTGCAGCAGCGGCGTCTCAGCCGTGACATCCACGACTTCCGACACCGCGCCGGGACTCAGCTCGAGGTCCACGCGGGCGGTCGTATTCGGCTGCAGGTCAATGCCGGCTCGCACGACCTTCCGGAATCCGGGGTGCTCTACCTCGACCCGGTAGACTCCGGGGTCCAGGTTGGCAAAAACGTAGTAGCCAGTATCGTTGGTGGGCGCGGCCCGCCGGGCATTGGTGTTGGTTTCGACAATGTTCACCTGCACGCCTGGAATGACGGCGTGCGAGCTGTCGGTAATGGTCCCCAGGATGGTCGCTTTCAGCGTCTGCCCGTGAAGGCTGCCCGCCGCCGAGCAGAGCGCTGCCAGTAGTAAGAACGTCCCCTGCAATCCCCCTCGAAGTGACATGATCTCCCCCCTGTTGTGATAGTAGCCGCCCGAGCCCCTGGCCCGTCGCGGCATTTGGTCCCCGTAGCCTCGGCTGCGATTCTACGCCCACCCTTCCTTATTTGCAACGCGCTGCGACGAAATAAGCGGGTTCGGTTGGCCCTGAACGTGCCTGCTACCAAGTGTCAGGTCGAAGCGGCCTAGGGCCGGGAAGGGAGGCAGCCATGGGACGAAGCGATTTGCGGAAGTTCCGGCGGGTGCTGCGGAACGTGGTGCAGGAGGACGCCCGCCCGCTGGTCCTCGACGAGCCGTTGGGACGCTGTCCGGATATAGATGAGGAAGCTGCGATTGACCACACGGTCTACGTGCAGTGCATCGATGAAGCCATCCGCCACGACCTGCGCTTGGCGGCCCAGCGGGCCTTGGACCGGATGCATGCCGGCTCCTACGGCCGGTGTCAGGACTGCGGTGAGGCCATTGGCGCCAAGCGGCTCGCGGCCGTCCCTTGGGCCAACCGGTGCGTACGTTGCCAGGCGGAGTGGGAGCGCCACGAAACCCTGGCCCTGTGCGCGTGACGGCTGTTGGCGGGGACCCGCCTGGGGCAAAACACCCAACCCGGTGAGCTTGGCCTCCGCGGGCTCTTGGCGTTCCGTCCTCGCCGGGGCCACCTTGCTACGGCCTCAAAAATGCAGGTTTGAAAGGAAGGGGAACCATGTTTGCGACCCTCGGCTCGGTGGTCGTAACGGTTGCCGCCGCCTATGGGCTGTATGTCCTCCTGCGGGCGTATCGCGAGTTCCAAGGCGTGCGGGTCGTCGTTTGTCCGGAGACCAAGGCTCACGCCGGTGTGAAACTCTCCGCCGGGCGCGCGGCCTTTTCGCGTTTGCTGGGCGAGCCGGAATTGCGGCTGTCGGACTGCTCCCGGTGGCCCGAGCGGCGCAATTGCGGACAGGAGTGCCTGACCCGCCTCGAAGCCGCACCCGCGGATTGTCTGGTGCGGAATATGATCTGCCGCTGCTACCAGGATAAATCCTGCGCCCTGTGCGGCCGCAATCTGAGTCCCCTGCCGTGGCTAGAACGCCCGGCGCTGCTCAGCCCCGAGGGCCGTACCTTCGAGTGGGTTCAGGTTCCCGTCGAAATGCTTCCACAGACGCTGGCCGCCGCCCAGCCGGTGTGCTGGAATTGTCATGTGGAAGCCATCTTCCGGCGCCTGCACCCGGCAGCGCCGGCCGGCCGTCCTTCGCAGGACACCTAGGGAGGTGCGCCATGCTTTCCAATCCATTGATTCGCATGATTGAGGACCACTGGGAGCGGATCACCCTCCGCGCCGTCTCCCGTCTCCGGCAAGATCCCGACGTTCCGAATCTCCGCCGGCTCACCGATTCCGAACTGCAGGAGTGGGGCCGCGGCATTCTCAAGAACCTGAGCCAATGGCTCGTGCAGACACGCGACCAGCAGGTCGTCAGGCGGTACGAAAACCTCGGACGGGTGCGGTTTGAGGAGTCGGTCCCGCTGCACGAGGTGGTGCGCGGCATCCAGATTCTCAAAGATGAGACGATCGATTTCACGCGTGGCCAGGGTTTCGGCCCGAGCGTGGTGGAAGTCTACGCCGAGGAGGAGTTGGAGCACCGCCTCGACCGGTTCTTCGACTGGCTGGTTTACCACCTGGTCCGCGGTTATGAAGAAGCGCTGCGCAAGGCGGCGCACCTGGCGGCCTGAGCATTAGGCTGGTGGTGAAGGTGGGATTCGAGCTATGCCAGGGGTCTGACCGGCCGTAGCTACTGATTCCAAGACATGGCAGAAACGGCAAGAGCCGGGATCATGGATTGTCAGATTGGAAGTTTCAGTTTGATAATCGACGAAGGCGCCGTGGAGCCTGCTATCGGCATTCCAAAATCATCAAGCCTGCTTGGTTATCTAACCTGAATCCGCTCGAAGAGACAAATGATACGATTCTTCACGAGATAGCTCACGCGCTCGTTGGCCATTCTCACGGCCATGATTGGCCCTGGAAACAGAAGTGTTTAGAGATCGGTTGCAAACCGGAGCGCTGCTATTCTGGTCGTAGAGAATCCGCGCCGCGGTTACGACCGCTAACGGCTAATGCTAGGACCGATCCCATGCTCACTCGGTGCAGCTGGGGCTTACCCCGTCACCGGCAGCAGCTTATTGGCGCCCGCTATTTGGGGAATCAATTCCCATCACTATCACTTCACCATCCGGAGCCTGAGGCGCTTGCTAACGCGCACCGGCTTTCGCGTCGCGCACTGGCGGCACCTCGGAGGGCTCGGCGCGCTAGCACCCGCCTCCCCGCCCGCGCAGTCCGCCAGCGGTTCCGCCCTCCCTCTCCGGTCCCCGCAAGACCGGTTCAAGCGATTGGTCTTCGACTCCCGCCGCTGGCTCTACGCCATCCCCGGCGCCAAGGGGGCGTTGCGCTACACCTACTGGCACCTTTTGGGAATGAACGACGCCCTCGCCGTGGTCGGACTCCGCTCGGATTGAGGTTGCTTCGGACTCGAGATTGCCGCCGGGGGGAAAATCCCATCCTAACCCTCGGCTTGCGCGGCCTCCTCGTAAGCGCCGCGGACCACCACCGGGCGCCGGTCGCCGAAGTTATCGTGCGGGGGCGGCGAGGGGGTCGTCCACTCCAGGGTCGTGGAACCCCAGGGATTGATCTCCGCCGGGGGACCCTTCTTCAAGCTCCAGAAGAAGTTGAACAAGAAGATTACCTGCGCGCCGGCCGTTATTACCGCCGCCCAGGTGATGAATTCGTGCGCCCCGTGGAGCGGCTTCAGAAATTGGAACGCCGTCGTGTCGGGGTACCGGCGGGGATGTCCGGCGAGACCGATGAGATGCATCGGCACGAAGATGGCATAGCCGCCCAAGAACGTCAGCCAGAAATGCACCTTGCCGAGCGGTTCGTTCAGGAGGCGGCCGAAGATTTTGGGGTACCAGAAATAGGTTCCGACGAAGATGCCGAAGACCGCGGCCAGGCCCATGATCAGGTGAAAGTGGCCGACCACGAAGTAGGTATCGTGCAAGTAGAGGTCGAGCGCCGGCTGGCCGAGGAACAGGCCGCCGATGCCGCCGGTGACAAAAAGAGAAATGAATCCGAGGGCGAACAGCATCGCCGCCGTGTAGCGGATTTTGCCCTTCCAGAGGGTCCCGATCCAGCTAAAAGCGATTACCGAAGCCGGGATCGAGATCGAGATTGTCAGGGTGGAGAACGCCAGCGCGGTGAACGGACTGATGCCGCTCGTGAACATGTGGTGGCCCCACACGAAGAAGCCCAGGGTCGAGATCGCCACTACCGCGTACACCAGGGCTCGATAACCCCACACCGGCCGCCCGCTCATCACCGCCAGAACGTGGGTCACCACGCCGATCACGGGCACGATGATGATGTACACCTCGGGGTGACCGAAGAACCACAACAGGTGAATCCACAGGAGCGGCGAGCCGCCCCCCTGCGTGATCACCCGGTCGCTCACCACCAGTCCGTCGGGTATGAAGAAGGCGGTGCCCCCCACGTGATCGAGGAGCAGCAGCACCCCACCTGCCAGCAGCACGGCAAAGGCGACCAGGCTCATGGCGCCCGTCACGAACCATCCCCAAACCGGGAAGGGCAAGCGCATCAGGCTCATGCCCCGGGTGCGCAGGTCGAGCGTCGTGACCAGGAAGTTGATCGCCCCCAACATGGAGGCCACACAGAACAAGGCGATGGCGACGATCCAAAGCACCATCCCCGTGCCGAGCCCCGGCCCAGCGATTTCTCCCAGCGCGCTGAGGGGGGCGTAGGCCGTCCAACCCGAAATGGGACCGCCACCGGATACCACCATCGCCAGGACCAGCGTGGCGAAGGAAAGAAACGTCGTCCAGAACGACAGCATATTCAGGGTCGGGAAGGCCATGTCCCGCGCCCCGATCTGGATCGGCAGGAAGTAGTTTCCGAACCCGCTTTGCATGGCCGTGGTCAGCACGAAGAAGACCATGATGGTGCCGTGCATGGTCATCAGCGCCAGGTAAAGCTCGGGGGTCATGAGGCCGCCCTGGGCGCCTTCCGGGAACAATTTCCCGAGCCAGGCGATCTTCTGCTCGGGCGCCATAAGGTGGACGCGCATCAGCAGCGACAGCGCCATACCGAGCACCGCCGCCAGCATCGCCAGCAGAATGTATTGCACTCCGATGACCTTGTGGTCCCGGCTGAAGATGTATTTCGTGATGAATCCCCGCCGCTGCCCGTGCATGGCCGGGGTACTGCCGGGAGCATCGCTCGCAGTCACTCTCGCAGTCTCCTCTCAAAGTTCTCCGGCTCCACTACCTCCAGATAGCCCCGCATCCGATGGTGTCCCAGTCCGCACAGCTCGGCGCACGGGATCTCATAGGTCCCGAGCTTGTCCGCCTGCAGCTTGACGTGGATCAGCATGCCCGGCACCGCGTCCTGCTTGATCCGCAGCTCGCGGACAAAGAAGCTGTGCATCACGTCTTTCGACCGCAGCAGGACCTCGACGGGCCGGCCGCGCGGGACGACCAGGATCGGGGTCACGATGTCGTCGGCCGAGGCGGGGTCGGCGGGATCGATTCCCAGCGGATTGCCGCCGGCGTCGTTGACGAGCCGCGGGCTGGTGCGCCCGAATTTGCCGTCGGGGCCGGGGTACCGGACGTTCCAGACGAACTGCTGGGCGGTGACCTCGATGCGCAGCGCATCGGCCGCCGCGGGCTCGATCATCTGCGCATGCCAGATCCGATCGGCGCCCAGCGACAGACTCGCGTCGAGCAGGACCATGGTCAGCATGATCACCCAAACCCACCGCATACCCGGCTCGCGGCGGTTCCTGCTGCCGCGCAAGATGACGAATATCAGCAGCACCTGTCCGAGAACCAGGAAGAAGCCACACAGGGCGGTGGTGAACAGGAAGTGGTCGTCGAACATCCGGGCCAGGGCGCTGATGGGCGCCGGGAACCACCAGATCTTGGCCGCCACCGACCATACCGTCGCCGCGGTTACGACCGCTACTGCTAATGCTAGGACCGATCCCATGCTCACTCGGTGCAGCTGGGGCTTACCCCGTCACCGGCAGCAGCTTATTGGCGCCCGCTATTTGGGGAATCAATTCGCCGGCGATGTTGGTCAGACGCATATGCCGGCCGTTGAAGAAGAACGTCAGCTTCTTGTGGTCCATGCCGAGCAGATGCAGCATCGTGGCGTGGAGATCATAGTAGGTCACGACCTGTTCCTCGGCCCGGTAGCCCACATCGTCGGTCGAGCCGATCACCTGGCCGCCCTGAATGCCGGCCCCGGCCATCCAGATGGTCGTCGCGCCCGGGTTGTGGTCGCGGCCGACGCCGCGCTGGGAGAGCGGCATGCGGCCGAACTCGGTGTGCCAGACCACCATGGTCTCGTCCAGCAGGCCACGCCGCTTCAGATCCTGGATCAGGCCAGCGATGGGCTTATCCACTTCGGCGGCGTGCCGGCCATGGTTGTCCACGATGCTGCTGTGGGCGTCCCAGGTGTCGACGTTCTGGTTCACGATGGAGCCGTTAAAAAGCTGCACGAAGCGGACGCCCCGCTCCACGAGCCGGCGGGCCAGCAGGCACTGCTTGCCGAACGCTTCGGTGATGGGGTTGTCGAGACCATAGAGCCGCTTGGTCTCTTCGCTTTCGCTGCCGAGGTCTACGGCCTCGGGCGCGCAGCCCTGCATGCGGTAGGCCAGCTCATAGGAAGCGATGCGCGCCGAAAGGTCCGTCGAGCCCGGATACTTATCGGCGTGGATCTGATTCAGCTTGGCGAGCTGGTTCAACCGGATTCTCTCCTTCGCCTCCGAAACGTACTGGGAGGGCGGCGAGAGATCGAGAATCGGGTCGCCCTGGGAACGGAACACCGTGCCCTGATAAGCGGCCGGCAGGAAGCCCGCGCCCCAATTCGACGGCCCGCCGAACGGCCCGCCACGCGCGTCGTAGAGGACCACAAAGGCGGGCAGGTTCTGGTTCTCGGTGCCCAGCCCATAGGTGACCCAGGCGCCCACGCTCGGGAAGCCCATCAGCA
>JBGPDC010000170.1:0-12469 GCA_041482115.1 Terriglobia bacterium
ACCAGCGCGAGAAGGCGATCGAGGTCGGCACGAAGCTACTCGAAAAAGAGGCACGGCGGGCGGGCGTGAGCCTAGGCAAGGTACCGAGCGAAACTTCGGACCGGGTGGCCCGCGAGTACGGCTGCGACCGGATGGAGGACTTGCAGGCGGCGCTCGGCTACGGCAAGTTCTCGGCGCGCCAGGTGCTCGGCAAGCTCAGCCCACAGGAGAGTCCGCCGGAGCCTGGCGGCGCCGAAGCCAAGCCCAAGACGGTCAAGGCGCACGGTCACGAACTGCCGCCGGATGCCGCCCTGCGGGTCAAGGGTATCGACGGGCTGCTGGTCTACCGCGCGCGCTGTTGCAACCCCATCAAGGGCGAGCCGATCGTCGGGTACGTCACGCGCGGCAAGGGCGTGGCGGTGCATTCGGTGAGCTGTCCCAACGTGCAGAACCTCATGTACGAGTCGGAGCGGCGCATCGACGTCGAGTGGGGCAAGACCACGGAGACGAGCTACCCGGTGCGGCTCACCATCCACACCGACGACCGGCCGGGCATCCTCAACGAGGTCACCAGCATCCTGTCGGGGGACAACACCAACATCACCAGCATCGAGGCGCGCACCGACAGCGGGCGCGCCGCCCTCATCGAGATGACCCTGGAAGTGCAGAACATGAAACAGCTCGAGCGCATCCTGACCGCCATGCGGCGGATCTCCGGGGTCCGCGACGTCGAGCGCGTGCACAAGCTCTGATCCCCGCCTTTCGTAGCTAGGGCTATGGCATCGACCGATCCGAAGAACATCGAGGTTTCCCTCTCTTCCGGCGTCCAGATCGACTGGAAAGACGGACACCACAGCGACTACGCCTTGCAGTTCCTGCGCGACCATTGTCCCTGCGCCACGTGCACGAACGCCCACGGCACCTCTCCGCCGGCGCCGGCGACGCAATTCCAGATGTACAAGAAGGTCCTCAAACTGGATGGGGTCGAGCCGGTGGGCCGCTACGCCCTGCGCTTCCTGTGGAACGACGGCCACAACACGGGGATATACTCCTTCGAGCACTTGCGCAACAACTGCCCTTGCGACGCATGCCATTCCGGAAAATCCTGATCGCGAACCGGGGTGAGATTGCGGTGCGGGTTATCCGCGCCTGCCGCGAAATGGGTATCGCCACGGTGGCCGTCTACTCGGAAGCCGACCGGGCGGGGCTGCATGTCCGGATGGCGGACGAGGCGCGGCTCATCGGTCCAGCGCCGGCGGCGGAGAGCTACCTGCGCCTCGACAAGATCGTCGCGGCGGCGCAGGCGAGTGGCGCGGAGGCGGTCCATCCCGGGTACGGCTTTCTGAGCGAGAATCCGGCGCTGCCGCGGGCCTGCGAGGAGGCCGGCCTGGTGTTCATTGGACCGGGCGCCGAGGCCATGGAGCTGATGGGGTCGAAGACCCGCGCCCGCCAGACGATGCTCGCCGCGGGGGTGCCCGTGGTGCCTGGATCGAGCGTTGCCGCGGCGGACCTCGAGGCGGCCCGGGCCGAGGCGGCGCGCTTCGGCTATCCGGTGCTGGTCAAGGCGGCAGCGGGAGGCGGCGGCAAGGGCATGCGCCGCGTCGAGCGCGAGGAAGACCTGGCGGCCGCATTCCGGGAGGCGGCGAGCGAAGCGGAGCGTGCCTTTGGAGACGGCAGTCTCTACATCGAGAAATACCTTGTACAGCCGCGCCACATCGAGATCCAGGTGCTGGGAGACCGCCACGGCCACGTCATTCACCTCGGAGAGCGCGAGTGCTCGCTCCAGCGCCGCCACCAGAAGGTCCTGGAGGAGTGCCCCTCACCGCTCGTGGCGGCCCATCCTGAGATGCGTGCGGCGATGGGCGAGACCGCGGTGCGAGCGGCCCGGGCGGCGGGCTACTACAACGCCGGTACCGTCGAGTTCCTGGTCGATCAGGACCGCCGCTTCTACTTTCTCGAGATGAACACGCGGCTGCAGGTGGAGCATCCCGTAACGGAATGGGTCACGGGTGTGGATCTCGTCAAGGAACAGATCCGCATTGCGGCCGGCGAGCCGTTAGCGTATCAGCAGGCCGAGATTGAGTGGCGCGGCGCCGCCGTTGAATGCCGCATTTACGCCGAGGACCCCGACAACAACTTTTTCCCGTCGCCCGGCAAGATCCTGGCGCTCGACCGTCCAGCGGGACCCGGTGTGCGCGTAGATTCGGGCGCCTACCCGGGCTGGACGGTGCCGCTCGAATACGACCCGCTGATCGCCAAGCTGGCAGTATGGGCCTCCAACCGGGAAGCCGCCATCGCACGGCTGCGCGGGGCGCTGGAGGAGTACTACGTCTCCGGCATCAAGACCAATCTGGGTTTCTTTCGCCGCGTTTTGGACACTCCGGAGTTTCGCGAAGGCCGCGTGGATACGACTTTCCTCGAGCGCTGGATGGCGGAGGCGCGTCCTGCCGATCCGCCGGAAGCGCCCGAGGTGGAGCTGGCCGCCATTCTGGCCGCCGTGCTGCACGGTCTCCCGGCTCGCGCCAATAATCACGAGCGGGCGGCGGAAGGCTCCTCAGCCTGGAAGCTTGAAGGCCGCCGGAGCCTGCTCCGATGAAGTTTGAAGTTCTCGTCAACGGACGCCGCCGGTTGCTCGAGCTCAACGGCGCGGCGGGTGACCTGGGCAGCCTGGAGTTCACGCTCGATTCCGAGCCAGGCACCGCGGATGTCGTCGAGGTCGAGCCCGGCGTGTATTCGATTCTGCTCCCTGGCGGCAGCTACGAAGCGAAGGTCACGCCGGGGCCCGAAGGCTCGAGCGTCGAGGTGCGCGGCGTCCGCTACGAAGTGGCCGTGCGCGATCCACGCCGCCTGCCGCGTACGGGGAGCGCGCCGGCGTCCGCCGGACGGCACAGGGTGGCGTCCCCGATGCCGGGCAAGGTGGTGCGCGTGCTCGTGCACGAAGGGGACGAAGTTGCCGCCGGGCAGGGGCTGGTCGTGGTGGAGGCGATGAAGATGCAGAACGAAATCCGCTCGCCGAAGGCGGGGCGCGTGGTCGCGATGCGCGCCGTGGAGGGCACTACGGTCACAGCGGGCGAAACGCTGGCGGAGGTGGAATAGTTCCGCCATAATAGGGGAGAAAGGTATATGAGCTCAAGAGCCCTTAAGCCGTCCTCCACCGGCCTCTATGACGAGGATTTCTTTGCCTGGACGATGGAGACGGCTCGTCTGCTCCGCGCGGGCCTTCTCTCCGAAGTGGACATCGAGCATGTGGCCGAGGAAATCGAAGACATGGGGAAGAGCGAGAGACGGGAAGTCGCGAGCAGAATGCGAATTATCCTCCTCCGCTTGTTGAAGTGGAAATGGCAGCCCGAGACAGGATCTCCGAGCTGGCAATCCACGCTGGCGACGCAACGGGCTGAACTGCGCGACGCATTTCATGATTCGCCCAGTCTGCGGCGCGCCGTGGGCGCGATTGTCCCTAAGGTCTACAGGGATGCCGTGCGCGCCGCCAGTATCGAGACGGAGTTACCTGTCGGAGCTTTCCCCGGCGAGTGCCCATTCACGCCAGATCAAGTCCTGAACGAAGACTTCCTGCCGGAGTAGGGTCTCTCAACCGACCCAGGTGTTACAATTTGCGCCCCGGCGGGGTTCCCTTGCCAGCTTCCACGCGGGCTGTGTATCCTGCGTGTAGACTTGGTCTTCTAAACTTGACACCGCAATGTCATCGATTTTAGTTAAATCATGATATGAGAACGACACTGACCCTCGATGACGATGTCAGCGCCAAGCTGAAGCACGAGATGCGGAAGACCGGCCAGTCGTTCAAGGCCACAGTGAATGAGTTTCTGCGCCTCGGCTTGAACGCCCGGCGGGAACTAAAACCAGCGCCGGGCTTCGTTGTGCGCGCCAAGCCGATGGGGCCCCCTCCCGGGACGACCTATGATTCGGTGGAAGAGTTGCTCCATCACCTGGATGGCCCGTTGCGCCGATGATCCTGGCGGGAGGCCGCCTTGGCCCGTCCCGAGCTAGTGCGCCTGGCGTGGGTTTCGATTCTGGCCTTCCTGAGGATCAGCACCGACGCCCGGATGCGGGGGCAGTCATTTCTGATCGAAAAGGCCGTCTCAATCGTCGGCGAATGGTTCGCGCTGCTCAAGTCACAGTCCCGGGGCGCGTTGGTCATTGGCGCCCATTTGGCGGCGCTGGCGTTTGAGTATTCGCTCAGCACTGCCTGGCTGACAGCGACCCAGGTGTTACAATTCGCGGCCCCCCGGGCGTTTCGCTTGCCCGCCCCCGCGCGGGCTGTGTATCCTGCCTATTAGACCCCTCATGCGCCAGTTCTTCCAGTGGTGGTGCCTCTCCCTGCTGCTCACAGTGGTCGCGGGCGCCGCCCCTCCCCAGGCTCCGGCGGCCTCCGCGTCCGGTTACGTCGGGCACGTCGTCTGCCAGGCCTGTCATCCCGACATTTGGGCGGGCTTTTACCGCAACGCGCATTTCAAGTCGATCGCCTCGGGCAAGGAATCCCCCGAGCGCACGGGCTGCGAGGGCTGCCATGGTCCGGGCAAGGCACACGTGGACGGCCGCGGCGACCGTACCAAAATCAACCGCATTCAGGGACGCGCGGCCCAACAGGTGCTGGACGCCTGCCTGAAATGCCACGCTTCCGACTTTAACCGCGTCAATATCCGACGCTCGCCCCATTCGACGCATGACGTGGCGTGTACGAACTGCCACTCGATTCACCACTCGACCACGCCGAAGTTCCTGCTCGCCAAGCAGCAGAAGGACCTGTGCTACGGCTGCCACCTCGACGTGAAGGCGCAATTCGACATGCCTTACCGCCACCGGGTCAATGAGGGTGCGATGGTCTGTTCGGATTGCCACAATCCCCACGGCAGCTTTAATGCGACGTGGCGCTCGGGAATCCGGCCGCGTATGGTGGCCCAGGCTTTCGGGGCCGATGAAGCCTGCCTGAAGTGTCACGCCGACAAGCGGGGTCCCTTTGTTTACGAGCATCCGCCGGTGCGGGTGGAGGGCTGCGAAATCTGCCACTCGCCGCACGGCAGCGTGAACCCGCGCCTGCTCGTCCGTCCGGCCGTGTTCACGATGTGCCTGGAATGCCACAACGGCATCTCCGGCTTCGGAAAGACCGGCTTCGGCGCCCCGACGCCGCTCACGTCCTTCCACCGCCTGGAGCAGCCGCAGTTCCAGAACTGCCTCACCTGCCACGTGCGCATTCACGGCTCGAACGTCGACCGGCGGTTCCAGCGATGAGATTAGGCGGGCTGGCCGTGGCGCTGTTGCTGCTGGGCGCGGTCCTGCGGGCCCAGGAAGCGGATCACCGCACGGGCGACTACAATGTCGTCAACTCTTTCGAGTTTGGGTACCGCGCGGCGTTCGTCAACGGCAACCAGGAGACCTATCGCTCGGCGGTGAACTACAACAACGGCCTGCGCCTGTTTGACGGCCTGCTGCGCGTCAACTCGCGGGACGGCCATGGCCGCTTCTTCGACGAGCTGGTGCTGACGACCTTCGGCTCGGGCGGCGACCCCTACCAATCGAACAGCCTGCGCGTCGAGAAGAACCGGCTCTACCGGTTCGACATGGGATTCCGCGTTGTCAATTACTACAATCAGTTGCTCGCGCTCTCCGGCGGGCAGCACCGCTTCAACACTGAACACATTCTGCAGAACTACGACCTGACGCTGTTCCCGACCCGCCGTTTTCAGATCGTCGCCGGCTACGATCGCAGCAATTGGAACGGCCCGGCGCTCACCTCGGAGAGCTTTAACGTCCTCCGCGAGGCCGCTTTTCCGCGCGAGAGCTTCTTCGTCTTCGCCGACCGCGTCCGCCGGCTGAACAATACCTGGCGCCTCGGAACCAATTTTACGGCGCGGGGCCTGCAATTCTCGCTCCTGCAAGGCTGGGACTATTTCAAGGACGACACCACCAACTCGCCGCCGCTGCCGGGCGACGCGGGAACGGGTCTCGTGGCGCCGACCTTCCGCCGCAGCGACCCGGTGCATGGCCGGACGCCGTTCTCGCGCCTTAACGTCCACAGCGACGCCAACCGCCTCTTCGCCGTGAATGGCCGGCTGGTCTACTCCGGTGGCCGCCGCAACTTTGTCTTGGATGAAAACATCTCGAACCTCAACCCGGCGAGCAATGTCCTCGTCAACCGGCAGAGTTTCGTGCTCGGCGCCGGAGAGAGATCACAGGCCACCGGAGATCTGACCCTGACTTACCAGCCCGGCCAGCGGTGGACGCTTTCCAACACCACCAGCTTCCACCAGATGCGCATCACCGGAGACTCGGCCTTTGTTGAGGTGCGCACCCCCCAGAGTTCGCTCGATCCCGGCGTCGATCAATATTTCTTCGACTACCTGGGCGACCGCCTCTTCACAAATTCCACGGACGTCAACTTCCAGGTCAACAAAGTGGTGGGCCTCAACGGCGGCTACCGCTACTCGCTGCGCCGCTTGCAGAGCCGGGAGGCGTTGCAGGAGCCCGGCAGCACGCCTTTCGAGAACCCGCTCTATTCTTTCGACAACACCACGCACTCGGTGCTCGCCGGCTTCCGGCTGCGCCCGCGCCCGCCGCTGACAATCTCGGTCGATGCCGAATACGGCGAGGCGGATCATCCTTTCGTCCTGCGCAGCGAGCGGCGCTACCACGATGAAACCGCCCGGGCCCAGTGGCGTTCCCGGACCTGGCAACTGACCGGCGCTCTCCGCTATTACCGCAATCGCAACGCCGGCCCGCGGGCCGCCACCTTCGCCCTCGCCAATGAACCGTTCCTGCCCAATTACCTGCAAGTGAATCGCAACTATTCGGTGGGCGCTGCGTGGACCCCGGCGCATCGCTTCGCCTTCGACGCCAGCTACGTCAAGTTGCACCTCGAAACCTCCTCCCCCATCGTCAATTTCCCAGTGTCCGGGGCGCTCGCCCCCTACGGGCGTCAAAACCTCTATCTCAGCAACCTCCATCAGGTGCACGGCACCTTCCGCTGGGAAGTGGCCAGCCGCCTCACGCTGTTCCTGGGTTATTCCGTGGTGAAGGACACCGGCGATGGCCGCTCGCGGCTGAATCCCGTGGCGCCGTTTGTGCCGGCTTACCCCAACGTCAGCTTTAACGGGACCGACCTGATCGACGTCTATCCGCTGACCTACCAGTCGCCGCAAGGGCGGCTCTCGGTGCGGCTGCATCCGCGGTTATCGTGGAACGCCAACTGGCAGTATTACGGTTTCAGCGAGAAGTTTACGGGGCTTCAGAACTACTTCGCCAATGTCCTCACGACCAGCTTGCGCTGGGCTTTCTAATATTGACCCGTCCCCTCCAGACGCACCTCTACCGTTTTGCGGTAAAGGTGAAAAAGGCGGGTGCGTAGAAAGGGTTTTGGGGTGAGCGCACCCGCCGTTGTAACGGGGATATGTGTATAAGGTGTTTGGCTGGGGGCCGGGGTTACAGTGCGTCCGAAAGTTTTTTAGGACTTGACGTGACCTCCCCAACAGCGTTACACTGGTGGCGAAGAAAAGGCGAAGGAGAGACGTTATGTCCTCAGAGCCGAGCCTCAGGGGCGAGATTCGCGTGGGGCCCGCCGGGTGGTCTTATCAGGATTGGAAGCGGATCGTCTACCCCGACGCCCGTCCCCGCACCTTCCATGAAGCCGCCTACCTGGCTCAATATTTTGACTCTATCGAGATAAACACCTCGTTCTACCGCCCGCTGCGGCCGGAGCTGGCCCGCCTCTGGGTGAAGAAGATCGCCTGGAATCCGCGGTTCCAGTTCACGGCCAAGCTATACCGTATGTTTACGCACGAAGGCAGGCTGGACGCCAATGACGTCCGCCTGTATCAGGAAGGCTTAGCCCCGATTGCCGAGTCCGGCCGCCTGGGGTGCGTTTTGATGCAGTTTCCCTGGTCGTTCAAGTTCAACCGGGAGAACCGCGACCACCTGATCCGGCTCAAGAGGACCTTTCCGGACTACGCCCTGGTAGCCGAGATGCGCCACGCCTCGTGGAGCCTGGATGAAGCGGTCGGCGTGTTCATCGACCACCACATCGGGTTTTGCAATATCGACCAGCCCCAGATCGGCCACTCCATGCCGCCGACGGCGCGGGTGACGACCCCGATCGGCTACATCCGGCTGCACGGGCGCAACTACGAGCACTGGTTTGAGAAGGAAACCGGTGAACCCCGCGACCCGAACGACCTGCCCCACATCGCCGCCCGCTACAACTACCTCTACCCGGCCGAGGAACTGACGGAGTGGAAGGACCGCATTGAGCAGGTGGCGTCCCAGGCCCGGTCTACCTATGTTGTTACCAACAACCACTTCGAGGGCAAAGCCGTGGTGAACGGGCTGCAGTTGATCCACCTGCTGTTTGGGGACCTGGTCGAGACGCCTCCGGACCTGCTGAATGCCTATCCGGAGCTGACCTCGATTTCGCGGAACGCCCCGCTGCAGCGCAATCTGTTCGGACCGCTTTCCGCCCCGCCCCGCATGGAAGGCCAGTCCCAGGCGGGCTACAAACCGCGCAGCGCCTGCGCGGTGTGACGCCGGGTTCGGGCGCGGCAGTATAATGGTCGCGCCATGCGTACAATACTTCTCCCCTTGTTGCTCGCGGCTGCCGCCAGCGCTCAGCAGCCCGTCGCGCCCGTCCAGTTTGAAGGCCGCCCCGGAATCCGTCTCTCGAACGACAAGCTCTCCGCGACCATTCTGAGCCAGGGTGGTCCGGTCGTCGAGCTGCTCCTGCCCGACGACCCGGAGAAGCTCAATCCGCTGTGGAACCCGGTCCGGTTCGCTCGGGAGGCGGGCCAGACCGAGCGGGGGCAGCAGGGGTCCTCGTTCGGCAACTTCATCTGCGTGGACGGCTTCGGTCCGGTGTCGAAAGAGGAGCAGGCCGCCGGTCTGTCGGGCCACGGCGAGGCCCACCACATCAACTGGGAGAACGAATCCCACGAGAAGCGCGGTAACACGACCACGCTTAAGTTTTCACTCCGGCTGCCCCTCGTGCAGGAGGTCTTCACGCGGACCCTCCAGCTCGTGGACGGCGAGAACGTCATGTACATCGAGAGCGAGCTCGAGAACCTGCTGGGCTTCGACCGGCCGATCAACTGGGCCGAGCACGCCACGATCGGCTCGCCGTTCCTCGAGCCGGGCAAGACCGTCGTCGATATTTCGGCCGGTCCCTCGCGGACCCGGTCCCACGACTCCGACCCAGCCCGTATTCCTTACCTTCTCGCGCCGGGCCAGGATTTTGTGTGGCCGATGGCCCCCCGCCCCAACGGTCAGCTCTTCGACGTGCGGATCGCGCCCCTCAACCCCAATTCCTCGGGGCACACCGCGACGCTGCTCGACCGGAGCCGCCGCCTGGTCTACGTCACGGCGCTGCATCCTGAAAAGCGTCTGCTGATCGGCTACGTCTTTCGCCGCGAGGAATACCCGTGGCTGCAGAGCTGGCTCAACTATCCGGGCGAAGGACGCCTCGCCCGCGGCATGGAATTCGGCACGCAGCCCTACGACGTGCCGCGCCGACAGACTGTCACGGAAGGCACGATGTTTGGCGCGCCCACTTATCGCTGGCTGCCGGCGAAGTCCAAGATCGGGTCGCGGTTTCTGTTGTTCTACACGCGCACGCCGGAGGGGATGCAGGGAGTGGACGACGTCCGCCTCGAGAATGGGCAGCTCGTGATCGAGGACCACGCTTCCGGCAAGCGCCTCACGCTTCCCGCGTCGCTGCCATTGTAAGGAGGAGACATGAAGCTGATATCGGTTGCACTGGCGCTCGCTGCGGTTCCGTTAATGGCGCAGGAAGCGGCGACCATTCGGCGCCTCAACCCGCCGGCGCTCAGCAAGCCCACGGGCTACACTCACGTGGTCGTGTCGACCGGCGGGCGGACGATTTACGTCTCCGGCCAGATAGCGCTCGACCAGGACGGGAAAGTCGTGGGGATCGGCGATTTTCGCGCCCAGGCGAAGCAGGTCTTCGAGAATCTGAAGGCGGCACTCACGGCCGCCGGCGCCGGCTTCGAGGACGTCGTCAAGATGAACATGTACGTCCTCGACATGACGAACGCCCCGGTTCTGCGGGACGTGCGTGCGGGCTACCTGGGATCCAATCCACCTGCGAGCACACTGGTGGAGGTCAAGAAACTGGCGCGCGAGGAGTTCCTGCTCGAGATCGAAGTCATCGCAGTGACCGCGAAATAGATCGGGAGACACAGGCCCCACCGCCACCCCGAACCAATGAATTCAATGCGTTGGAGGTGAGCAGATTTGGGCAATAATTTACTTGACAACTCCACGAGTTTCGGGTACTCTTGAAGCATGGCACAGGAACCCAAGACCCTTCAAGCTGCAATCCTCTACTTCGCCGATCCTAAGAACTGCCGGGAGTGCTTGGTAGCGAAGCGCTGGCCAGACGGCGTTACCTGCCCGCGTTGCGGCAGCAAAAACGTCAAGTTCCAGGAGAAGTACAACCGCTGGCAGTGTGGGAGCCACCACGACCAGCGGCAGTTCACCTTAAAGACCGGAACCATCTTTGAGGACAGCGCTATCAGCCTGGACAAATGGTTGCTGGCCATGTGGCAGGTTGTGAACTGCAAAAACGGGATCTCCAGCTACGAAGTTCACCGGGCCATCGGCGTCACCCAAAAGACCGCGTGGTTTATGGATCACCGGATTCGGTTCATTTTACAGCAGGGCCAGACTCCGGGGAAGCTGTCGGGAGAAGTCGAGGTAGACGAAACTTTCATCGGCGGCAAGGCCCGCAACATGCACGCGGCGAAGCGCCGCAAAAAGATCCAGTGCCCAGGCCCCTACGACAAGGTACCCGTCATGGGCATCCTGGAGCGCGGCGGTAAGGTGCGGGCCGTGGTGATCCCTAACACCAGGAAGAAAAACCTACAGCCCATCGTTCGGGAGCATGTCGAAGCAGGCGCAGCCATCTTCACCGATCAACTGAAATCGTACGTCGGCTTGGAAGCGGACTATGCTCACCAGATCATTGACCATGCGGTAGAGTACGTGCGCGGTTCGGTCCATACCAACGGGCTGGAAAACTTCTGGAGTCTGGCAAAGCGCGGCTTGCACGGCACCTACGTCTCGGTCGAGCCATTTCACCTATTCCGGTACTTTGATGAACAGGCATTTCGCTACAACAACCGGAAGGATGCGGATGGCGTACCCCTAAACGACGGGGAGAGGTTCAGCCTTGCGGTTTCCCAGATCGTGGGCAAGCGGCTCACTTGGGATCGGCTCACCGGCAAGCAGGCGGACCCGAAGGCGTCAATTATTAACTGAGAAGGAGCAAGAGAGACAGCGACGCGGCAGACGTAGGAAATCTTTGAAGAGCCAACGCGCGATCAAGGGATAACGGCTTCCGTCTCTTGGCGGGGATGAAGCCGTGATTGGCCCAGCGCCGCGCGTTCGTAGATCAAGACAATCGTTGTGTGCCTGAGTCCAGCATACCACGCTGGGCGGAAAGGCACCATGAGCGTCTCTCCGATACCCTTGAGTGAATTGGGACGTCTGACGGGCAGATTTCATCTAGGCGAGTCCAGGCCTTTAATCGCTATGAATTGCTACTTCGATGGAAGCGCGGGCGGTCGAGCCGACGAATGGCTTACGCTAGGCGGTCTCGTTGCGTCAGACAGCACATGGGCTAAATTCCAAACGGACTGGACTCTGATGTTGCGGAGCCGTGACCCTGTAGCACCCTATGTCCACATGACAGAGCTGTTAACGGGAAATGGCCCATTCAAAAGGGACGCTGGTTGGACAGATCAGAAGATTAAGGATTTGATCTCGGATACGACCGGCGTACTCGCATCAATGGATCAAACAAAGGTATGCGGGGTTGCCTGCGCCGTTGACATTCATGCTCACAGGCGCCTTCTCGCCGAGGGCTATCAGGTTCCAAAACCAGCCGTCGTTTGTGCCGAGATTGGAGTTGGGAATCTTCTGCCCTGGTATATTGAGCGTCACGGAGTCGAATTGGCCCACCTTTTCTATGACCAAGGTGAACCATTCATTAGGTCGATCAGGACTAGGTGGCTCAGGGAAGAAGAGAAGAAACGCAGAATCAAACATGGCTTCTGGGCGCTGATAGCCAATGTTCAGCCCCTCAATATGAGGGACACTCCACCCATCCAAGTCGCTGATGTTTTAGCGTGGGCATTCACTAGAAGGCTACGCAATGAGCTTGGAGACAAATGGGCTGCTTTTGCAGATACATTGATCGGCGACAGAACTCGCTTGGGAGCCTTAACGGCAACTCAGGTCTATCCGATTACGGAAGAGCTTATGCGTCAAAAGTACCTTAAGCGCACAGCGCCACGCCGTAGCTGAGTAAACTCAAACCTCTGTAGGAGAGAAAAATAAATGGGCTTCAAAAAACTGGTTCCTTTCCCAAAAGTGTAATTAGCCTGCGGCGGGCAGCGGGAGGCGTGCGCAGCAGTGATAGATGGCTGCCGTAAAGTGGGCGACGCTGCGGAAGCCGAAGGAGCGGTGG
>JBGPDC010000171.1:0-12347 GCA_041482115.1 Terriglobia bacterium
ATAGAGGAGCCGTCTGGCGGTGTAGTGGAAGCACGGGAAATCCGGTGTCAGGACCTCCACCTCGTGGCCGAGCTGCCGCAGTCCCTCCACCAGCCCGTGAATCCCGGCGAAAGTCCCGCTGCCGGTAGCGATGTTCAAGGGAGTCGAGGTCAGGAACACGAGGCGCATGTCCGACCGCCCACTTCCCTGCCGCTACCGCGTCATCTCGATTTGCGGGTGGGTGTGCGTCAGGAGCCAGGAAGCGACCGCCCTCGTCTTCGAGCGGTCGGGACCGTGGTGCTTGTGATAAACGTAATCCCCGATAAACCAGCCCATCCCCGCTCCCAACACCGCGTCGGAAGCCCAATGTCGTTTGCCCGCAAAACGCGAGGCCACGACCACCGTCGCCAAGCCATAGGCCGTTATGGGAATGATTCTCGGGCGGGGAAACTCGTGGGCCACAACCGTCGCCAGCGCCCAGGAGTTGATGGAATGACCGGAGGGAAAACTGTCTCCACCGTCCCAGAAGCGGCCCCGCCCGTCCTTTTCCGTGGGACGTGGACGCTGGGTGACCGTCTTTATGATGTTGACCGTAATCTCCGCGTCTACCAGCGCTTCTATCCCCAGCCGGGCGGTATCCCGCGCGCGCGGGTTGTCTCCCAGCTTTCCGCCTATGTAGAACGAGAAAGCGACGGGGATCAGCGTGTACTCCGCTCCGAATCGCGAGGTCCACTTGCTGACTGACACCACCCTTGAGGAATTCGACAACTGGTCGGAAATATCAGCGTCCTTGGCGATCAGGGCGGCCGTGGCCCCTCCAAAGATCAGCCACCACTGCACGTCCTTCTTTTGAATGTGCAGCGGGCTCGTCCAGATGGTCTTTTGATCCATCAGAATATTCTTGGGCAACTGCCGCCAATGGAGCCTCGCTCCATGCTCCTCCCCCTCATGACCGGGTTCAGTGGCAGGTGCAGCAGCACCCGCCTGGTCCGGACCTGCCTGGTCCGCGGCAGGCTTCGGGGGCTCTTGCGACCACACCGGTTTCGGCAGGTGAAGGATCCAAAGACACAGGGCCAGCCAACGGACGTATCGCGCGTAGCGCATGCCGCAACTACCTCCTGGACGCAGGACGAGAGAATGGTTCGTCAGGTTACCTTGCGATGAAAGGGTTGAAATTAGTCCCATAGTCGTAGAAGTCGATCCTTTCCTGCCGCTTCAGCCAGTTCACCGCCGCGTAGGTCGCGGGCGTCACGGCCGCCTCATAAGCCACCTTGAAAAGATACATCGACAGCACGATCCGTACCATCGTGCTCACCGGGAGCACTCCGGTGAACGTGATGCCGATCACCAGGATGCTGTCCACGGCCTCGCCTACCACCGTGGACCCGATGGTGCGCGTCCACAAATGCCGGCCGCTCGTCAGGATCTTCATCTTGGCGAGCACGTAAGAATTCGAGAACTCTCCAGCCCAGAAGGCGATCAGGCTCGCGATCACCATACGCGGCACAAAGCCGATGATGGTGGCGAAAGCCTCCTGGTTGTGCCACTCGGGTGAGGGAGGCAGTTGCACCGCGACCCAGTCCACCAGGGCCATCAGCGCGTTGCACCCGAACCCGATCCAGATCACCCGCCGCGACCGCGCATAGCCGTAGACCTCCGTCAGCACGTCCCCGAAAATGTAGCTTACCGGAAACAGCATCTGGGCCGCGCTCATATCGAGCGGTCCCAGCCGCCAGATCTTTTGGCCCACGATGTTCGAGATCAGGAGCACGGCCACAAAGAGCGCCGTAATCAGGTCGAGATACCGGAACCCGCCCTTCGGCCCGGTGTCCGCCCTGGCGTTCGGCCGGGCGCTCCCGGCCGGGTCGGCCGCCACGGCGGCACGCGTCTGCTCCATCAGGGCAGTGTATAACTGTTAGTGAGGAGATTGCCCATGAGGAAACTGTCCCTGCTTCTGCTCTGTCTGCTGGCCGTAGTCCCGGCCCTGGCGCAGAAAAAGATCATCCAACCCCCCGGATTCCCAGCCAACACCCCCTTCAGCCCCGGAGTGCTGATCGACGGCACCCTCTACGTGGCCGGCCAGACCGGCACCGATCTGAAAACAAACCAGTTGCCACCTAACTTCACCGACGAGGTAAAGGCCGTGCTCGACCGCATTGGGATGGTCCTGAAAGCCGGCGGCATGGACTACCCCGACGTGGTCAGCACGACCGTCTACCTGACGGACATCTCGCTCTTCCAGCAGATGAACGGCGTGTATACGACCTACTTCAAGGCCGACCGCCCGGCCCGGGCGACCGTCCAGGTGGCGAGCCTGAACGGAGCGGCCAAGATCGAGATTGTGGCGATCGCCCGGAAGTCCGCCCGTTAAACAGCCCGGGGGCGGCCGCTCACCTTAGGCCCGGCGGTACGTCTATGTTTAAGAAGGTGAAAGAGCTTGGAAGCAGCGTAAGAGCGGCGGCCTTGCCGGGCGTCCCGATAGCGAGCGAGAAGCCGATCCCCGCGTTCAGTCACGACGCGGCCTTAATCCGAGCGGCGCAGCAGGGGGATCATGACGCCTTTGAGCAACTGGTGCGTCTCTACGATCAAGCCGTGCTGCGGCTCGCGCTGAACATGTTGCGCTCGGAAGACGACGCCCGCGACGTCTATCAGGAGGCGTTACTCAAGGCCTACCGGAATCTCGGGACCTTCCGCTTCGAGTGCAGCTTCCACACCTGGCTCCACCGGATCGTGACGAACCTGTGCCTCGATCAACTGCGGCGGCGAAACGTCCGGCGCGAGGACCCGGCTGTGATCGAAACCGGCGACGGCCCGCGGAATCTGCTCGACGCCGTCGAGGACGGGCGCACCGAAGCCCATCCGGAGCGCGAGTTGTTGCGGCGCGAGCTCGGCCGGCGCATCGAAGACGCGCTCGGGAAGCTCGGCCCCCGCGAGCGGCTGGTCTTCGAGCTGAAGCACTACCAGGGAATGAGGTTGCGAGCCATCGGCGAAATGCTCAACACCTCGGAAGAAACCGCCAAGAACTGCCTCTACCGGGCGACGCAGAAACTTCGGGCAGCATTGGCATAAGGGTGAACCCAGTATGACCTGCGAACGAATTCAATCCCAGATCAGTTGGTACCTCTACAACGAGCTGGACGAGCAGGAAAGAACGGAAGTCGAAGAGCACGTCGAGACCTGCGCGGCGTGCGCTGCCGAGCTGCAGCGCGAGCGGACTTTCCTGGCCCGCTTCGATGCCCGGCAGCCCCTCGAGCCGTCGCCGGCGCTGCTGGCCGAGTGCCGGCACGACCTGATGCGGTCCATCTATCGCGCCGACCGGCTGCGCGCCGAGAGCGCTCTCGCGCGGCCCGGCGTCGTCGAAACCCTCGCGCGGGCCTGGCAGGGCCTCGGCAGGTGGGCGCAGCCGGCCGCCGCAACGTGCCTGCTGGCGCTCGGATTCTTCGGCGGCTACCGGCTGCACCAGCCGGCTCCGGCCGGCGAAGTCGCCGGCGCGGGCGATCCCGTGGTGGCCAACATTTCCGGCGTGACTCTCGACCCGCAGGCCGGACAGGTGCAGATCGCCTACGACGAGGTCCGGCGGCGGACCCTCCGCGGCAACCTCCAGGACCCGGCCGTCCAGAGCTTCCTGATCACCGCCGCCCGGAGCTACGGCAACCCCGGCGTGCGCCTCGAGACCATCGACATTCTGAAGGGGCGCGCCGACAACCCCGCGATCCGCAACACGCTACTTTATGCCTTGGGCAACGACCGCAATGCCGGCGTGCGGCTGAAGGCGCTCGAAGGGCTGCGCGGTTACTCGCACGACGAAGAGATCCGGAAGGCCCTGGCGCAGGTCCTGGTGCAGGACGACAACCCGGGCATGCGCGTCCAGGCCATCGAGCTGCTGACCCAGCAGCCGCAGACCGACCAGAGCCTGGTCGGCATCCTGCAGGACGTGGCCGAGAAGGAACCGAACAACTACGTGCGGATGCGGTCCCGCAACGCGCTGCGGGAGATGAACGCATCGGTGGAGACATTTTGAGCAGTGAGGAATCGGCAATGAAATGGTTTTTGGGAGCGGCTCTGTTAGCCACTCTGCCAGCCGCTCTGCCCTTAGGGGCTCAGACTCCGGGAGCTGTCGTGCGGGAGGGCCGCTACTGGGTCCAGACCGATGAAGGCACGGTCCCCGCGCTCGGTCTCAACCGGCTGCGGGTCAGCTCGATCGGCAGCATCAAGGTCCGGGGCGACGCCGCAAGCCAGGTGCATTACGTGGCCCGCAAGCGCGTGCGGGCAGGCTCCGAGGCCGAGGCCCGGCGGCTGCTGAGCGGGTCCCCGATCCGGGCTACCCGGCAAGGACCGACGTTCGTGCTCGCCGTCCAGGATCTCAACTGCGGCCGCTGCAGCTATGCGGTCGATCTCGACGTCACGGTTCCCCGCACTACGCAGGACACCATCCTCGAGACCAATAGTGGCTCGCTCGATGTCACCGATCTCGACGGGCGTGTGAATGCGCAGACCGCCGGTGGCGCAATCCAGATGGACCGCATCGGCCGCGACGTGCGCGCCGCCACCGCCGGCAGCG
This sequence comes from Terriglobia bacterium, assembly GCA_041482115.1. Classification (GTDB taxonomy): domain Bacteria; phylum Acidobacteriota; class Terriglobia; order Bryobacterales; family JACQDG01; genus JBGPDC01. Next base: position 4,541 of record JBGPDC010000171.1, read on the forward strand.
GCATTACGCTCGGAACCATCGGCGGCCCCGTCCGCTGCGAGACGGCGGGCGGCAGCATTCGCCTTGCCCTGGTGAAAGGCGACGCCGTGCTCACCACGAGCGGCGGCAACATCGACGCCGGCGTGGTCGAGGGACGGCTGCGAGCCGAGACGGCCGGCGGCAGCATCAAAGTTCGGCGGGTGGCGGGCCCTCTGACGGCTGAAACCGCGGGCGGCTCGATTGAGATCGGACAGGCGGGCAGCCGGGTCATCGCCGAGACCGCCGGCGGCTCGATCACGGTAGAATCCGCGCCCGGCGGCGTCCAGGCCGAAAACGGCAACGGCAGCATTCGCCTCCTCGACGTGGCGGGCATGCTGCGCGCTTCGAGCGCCGCCGGCAACATCCTGGCGCAGTTGATGGCCAACCAGATCCTGGCGGACTCCGTCCTCGAGACCGCCAACGGCAACATCATCGTGCTGATTCCCACCGGTATGCGGTTGACGGTTCGCGCCGTCGTGGAGGCGGCCGGGAGCCCTAGCCGGATCCAGAGTGACTTCCCGGAATTCGTCGTGCGAATGCAAGAGCAAGGACCCGGCCCGCGCACCGTGGTAGCGGAGGGGGCGCTGAACGGGGGCGGTCCGGTCCTGCGGATTCACAACACGACCGGGACGATTCAGATCAAAAGGAGATAGTTTATGTTTCGCAGTTTGTCGGTGACCACATTAGGCCTGGCACTCGCCCTTCTGGCGGCCGGGCAAGCGCCTCCGGCCCCCCCCGCGCCGCCGGCCGCCCCCGGACGCGTCATGCAAATCCGCAACCCGTTTGGGCGGCGGAGCTACCTCGGTGTCGGCGTGGCCGATATCGACGGCCAGCGCGCCAAAGATCTGAAGCTGAATGAGGAGCGCGGTGTCGAGATCAAGAGAGTCGAGCCCGGCAGCCCGGCCGAGAAAGCGGGGTTCAAGGAAGGCGACGTGGTGCTCGAATACAACGGCCAGCGCGTGGAAGGCACCGAGCAGTTCAGCCGCATGGTGCGGGAGACGCCGCCCGGCCGCAACTCGCGCATCACGATCAGCCGCAACGGCGCGAACCAAACCCTGACCGCCACCATCGGCGAGCACCAGGACTCTGATTTCGGGCGCGACTTCAACCTCCGGATTCCCCCGATCCCTCCGATGCCACCTATCGACGTACCCCGGCCCGTGATGGCCGTCCGTACCTCGCGCGTCGGCTTCGAGACCGAAACCCTGAACGAGCAGCTCGCCGAGTACTTCGGGGTGAAGGAGGGCGTGCTGGTGCGGTCGGTCGATAAAGACTCGCCGGCCGAGAAGGCGGGCCTCCACGCCGGCGACGTGATCCTCAAGGTCGATGGCGAAGCGGTGAAGGCCACCCGCGACGTCAGCGGCCGTCTGCGCGACAGTTGGGAGAAGAAGACCGTCCCGGTGCAGGTGATGCGCAATAAGCGCGAGACGACGTTGCAGCTCGAGCTGCCCCAGCGCCAGCGCGGCGCCGCCCGAACTCCCAGCATCGCGGCAGTGAAGCAGTCGTAGGCACCAGCGCGGAGCGGCCTGCCCAGGGCTCACTTTACCCACTCTCTCGACAACGCACTCTCATTTTGAGAGTATAATGATGTGTGCGGGTCATTAGTCGCAAGGCCCTTCGCGAGTTCGCCGACACTCACAAGAACGCCGAGACGCCCCTCGATGACTGGTATCGGACAGCGAAGCGCTTGCGGTGGACCAGTCTTGTGGACGTGCGCAAGACGTATCCACACGCCGATGCGGTCGGCGATCTCACGATCTTCAACATTGGCGGAAACAAGTATCGCTTGGCCGCGCACCTCAACTATCGAACCGGCAAGGTTTACATTCGCCACGTGATGACGCACGGGGAATACAGCCGGCAGGATTGGAAGAAGCGATGAAAAATTCCGTGCTCGAAGTAGATCCCAAGCGCTACGGCCGTCTGCTGGCGCGCAAGCTGCCGGCGGTGATTCGTACCGCGGAAGAGAATGAGCGCCTCCTCGCCGAGTTGGAGCAGCTCGACAAACGTCATGACGAACTCACGCCCGAAGAGCGCGAGTACTCCGAACTCCTGACCGTGCTTATCGAAGCCTTCGAGGACGCCCACTACGCCCTCGCCGGATCCACGCCCGACAGCCGGTTGCGCAGCCTGATGGAAGAGCGCGGCCTGCGCCAGCGCGACCTGCTCGACGTGTTTGGTTCCCGCGGCATAGCCTCTGAGGTTGTGAGCGGAAAGCGGGCGATCAGCAAGGCCCAGGCGAAGCAGCTCGCCGGGCTGTTCCACGTGCCTGCTGATCTCTTCCTTTAGCTATTGGCCTTCGAGCGTTCGGCACGAACACTCCCTCCTGAGTCAAGTAAATAGTCACCCAAATTGGCGACGGAGATTGGGTCTCGAGAATCAAGACCGGCATTTTCATTGGATTCAATGGGTTGGAGGTGAGCAGATTTGCACCCCTCCAACCTCCGGGCAAATTTGCCCGGAGGTCCGACTGCCGAATTTCAGTGCTACAATTCGGGCGGTCGTCGCCGTGAGCCTCCCCGCCGGAACCCGCCTTGGCCCCTACGAGATCGTCTCTCCGATAGGTGCAGGCGGCATGGGCGAGGTCTACCGGGCCCTTGATACCCGCCTGGACCGCACCGTCGCCATTAAGGTTCTGCCCTCCGACATGGCGGATCGGGCCGAGTTGCGGCAGCGCTTCGAGCGCGAGGCACGGGCGGTTTCGAGCCTCAATCATCCTCACATCTGCACCCTCCATGACATCGGCTCTCACGACGGCACCGACTTCCTGGTCATGGAGTACCTGGAGGGCGAGACCCTGGCCGCGCGGCTCGCGAGCGGCCCGCTCCCCCTCGACCAGGCGCTACGCCACGCGATCGCCATCGCCGACGCGCTCGCGCAGGCGCACCGCAAAGCCGTCTTTCACCGCGACCTGAAGCCCGCCAACATCATGCTGACCAAGTCCGGAGCCAAGCTGCTGGATTTCGGGCTGGCGAAGACGGGGCCGGGACCCGGGGACTTGGCGGCGATGCCGACCCAGCTCACGCAGGAGGGTACGATACTCGGGACGCTGCAATATATGGCCCCGGAGCAACTGGAAAGCAAGCCGGTCGATGCGCGGACCGACATCTTCGCCTTCGGCGCCGTGCTCTACGAGATGGTCGCGGGCCGGAAGGCGTTTGCCGGCCAGACCCAGGCGAGCGTGATGGGGGCCATTCTGCGCAGCGAGCCTCCGCCGCTCGCGCCGGCAGGTCTCGACCGCCTGGTGCGCCGCTGCCTGGCGAAAGATCCTGACGAGCGGTGGCAATCTGCGTACGACGTAAAGATCGAGCTGGAATCGTTGAGCGCGCCGGAGGAGCAGCCGGTAGCGACGAGGGCGACCGGGCGGCGCGAGTGGATCGGTTGGGGCGTGGCGGCGGCCTTGCTGGTCGCGCTCCTTGCCGTCGCCATCCCGCGAGGGCGAGAGACGCCTGCCGCGCCGCAAACCGCCCGCTTCCTAATTTACTCCCCGGAAGGAACCGTATTCGCAAAACCCCATGGAACCGTGCCTGCCACCGAGCTCGCGATCTCCCCCGATGGCCGGCGCCTGGCGTTTGTGGCTGGCCGCCTTGGCGCGACGCCCCAGTTGTGGGTTCGCTCGCTCGATGACCCAGTGGCCAAGCCGCTCGCAGGGACCGATGGCGCCTCCTATCCCTTCTGGTCTCCGGAGAGCAACGAAATTGCCTTCCTCTCCCAGGGCAAGCTAAAAAAGGTGCACCTGGCGGGCGGTCCGCCTCAGGTCCTCTGCGATGCCAGCACGAATCCTTACGGGGGAACTTGGAATGCGGAGGGCGTGGTTCTCTTCGCCGGAGCCCTTGAGAGCGGTGTCCTGCGCGTGTCCGCCGGAGGCGGGAACCCGACACCTGTGACGAGGCTCGACCCCTCTCGTCAAGAGTCCGGTCACTTGTATCCTCAGTTCTTGCCCGACGGCCAGCACTTCCTATACTACGCGCGAGCCCTGTTGGAGCATAGCGGCACCTATGTCGCCTCGCTCGATGGCAAGACGAGCAAGCGCCTTCTTCCTGGCGCACGTTTTGACGCGGCAGCGGCTTGGGCTCCCCCGGGCCATCTGCTGTTCCTCGAGGGCAGCACCTTGATGGCGCAGCCGTTCGATCTCGAGAAGCTGGAGCTCACCGGCCGGCCGGCTCCCGTTGCTCAGCCTGTTGCGAGCGCCTCCAACAATTACGCCGCTTTCTCCGCCTCCCGTACCGGCGTGCTGGCCTACCACAGCGGAGACGTCTTATCGGGCCGGCTGACCTGGTTCGATCGCAGCGGCACTTCGCTAGGTTCTCTTGAGCCGCCCGCCGATTACATCGACTTTCGGCTTTCGCCGGACGAGAAGCGGGTCGCCGCCGCCCGCGTCGATCCTCAAACCAACCGGCCTGACATCTGGATCGTAGATCTGTCGCGCGGAACCGATTCTCGCTTTACGACCGGCCCGGGGCTTGAAGCGAGCGCAAATTGGTCACCGGACGGCGAGCGGATCTTGTTCCGCAGCAACAACGACGGCGCGACTGACTTCGTCATCAAACCCGCGAGTGGCGGGCCAGAGGAGATCATCTTCGGCTTAGCGCAGCAGCGAGCGGTTCCAGAAACGAACCTTCCGGTCCCGGGCGACTGGTCCGCCGATGGCCGGTTCGTGGTGTTCTCGACTGTCGCGCGGGACCTGTGGGCGCTGCCGATCAGCGCGGCTCCGGGGACCGACCGCAAGCCGGTTCGCCTCGTGCACTCGGAGTTCGCCGAGATCCATCCCAATCTGTCGCCGGACGTCCGCTGGCTGGCTTATACTTCGGACGAAACCGGCCGGGTTGAGGTCTATGTGCGGCCGTTCCTGGGGCCCGATGGCATATTGCGCTCCGGTACGGGCGCCGGCAGGTCGCAAGTGTCAACGCGGGGCGGCTCCGAGCCTCGCTGGCGCCCCGACGGCAAGGAACTCTACTACATCAGCGCGGACCACAAGCTGATGGCGGTCTCAGTGAGCGCCGGTGCTTCCTTCCAGGCCGGCATCCCGCAAAGCCTGTTCGCGCTCCGCATTCCAACCGATGTGAGCCTGTACCGCTCCCACTATGTCCCGACCCGCGACGGTCGCCGCTTTCTAGTGAATACACTTGAACACGAGCCGGTCCTTGCCCCGATTACCGTGGTGCTGAACTGGTCGCCGGAGCCCGGCGTTACGTCCCCAGGTTCTGAGCCAGTTCGTTGAAGTCCCCGACGTTGAGATCGAAGGCCGGCTCGTGGGACACGTCCACCTTGCCCTTCGGGCCGTGCTCGAGCGGGCGCGGCACGAACGCCGTCTTCAGCCCCACACCCTTCGCCGCGCGCAGGTCGTCCTTGTGGGCCGCCACCATCATCACCTGGTCAGGGCGCACATCGAGATAGTCGGGTGCGAGCAAATAGACCGCCTTGTCCGGCTTATAGCGGCGGGCCAGCTCGGCCGAAAAGATGCAGTCCCAGGGCAGGCCCGCGCGCTTCGCCATGTTGATCAGCAGCGCGACATTCCCATTGGACATCGGGGCGATGATGTACTTCCGCTTGAGGCGCGTCAAGCCGCTGACCGCGTCGGGCCAGGGGTCCAGGCGGTGCCACACGAGATTGAGATGGACCTTCTCGTCCTCGGTGAGGCCGGCCACGTGGAACTTCTCGAGCAGCCCGTCGAGGGTCATGCGGTGCAGGTCGTCGAGCTTGGTCCAGGGCAGCTCGCCCTTGCGGACGCGGTTCATGCTCGGACCGTAGCCGCCGCGCCAGGCGTCGGCGAAGGCCGCCCAGTCGGCTTTCAGGTTCTTGGCCCGGGCGAGCGCCTCGAGCTCGCGAATGACCGACGAGCGCCAATCCACCACGGTCCCGAAGGTGTCGAACACCAGCGCCCGCACCCCGTCCCCGCCGCCGTCCGGTGACGCCGCCGCCGGCCGGGCCAGTCCCATCAAAGCGGCGGACCCCGCGGCCAGCACGTCCCGCCGGCGCACAGCACGTTTCGTCATTAGGGCGCCTCCTGAGATTGCCTCCGGGCCATGATACAGCAGAAGTACCCAAACTATCAGTGTGTAGTGATGCAAGGGTCAGCGACCATCAGACTGCTATGCGCAAACGACTGACCGTCATTCTGCCGGATGTCAAGTTGGCCGTGCTCCACCATACCAGGACGCGCAGCAAACAAAGCCTTCGGGTACAACTCCGGCGGGAAGCGCTCGCCAATGCCGCAAGAGACCTGGAGTCGGCCCAGGAGTGGTTTCCACTTGAAGCAGAGGCATGGCGCACCGCCGGGCGCAAGAAGGACCACGCCTAGCGTTCCCCAGACGCAGGGAGATCTACTTCGGATGACGCCTTGAAAATCAGCTTGGGTCTGATCGAGCTGTAGTCTGTCCTGGCGCTAACCACGCTAAGATAGCGGGCAGATGCGGCTGCAAGTTCTAAACGGAGTGCTGGCGCCTCTCGTGGCGCTCGCGATCTTCACGGCTGCGGCCGTGATGGTGCGGCTGCTGTGGCGCCGGCTCTTGGTCCAGGGACGCGCGCTCGCCCGGCCCGGACGCTGGCTCGCCGAATCGACCACCACGCCGGTCTTCCTGTTGCTGCTGGCCGTGGGCGCCGAGATAGCGGCGAACTGGGTGGCGCGCCTGCCGGAGCTCCGGCGCCTGGAAGCGACCGCCTACCTGACCAGCGCGACGTATGTCCTGACCATACTGTGCGCCACCTGGGTGGCCTACGGCGCGGTCAAAGGTCTCGCCGCGTGGTACATGGCCCATATGGCCAGTCACACCGGCCACACCGTGGACCCCAACTTGATGCCGGTCTTCCAGCGCGTGGTTCAGGTCGTGCTGATCTTCGCCGGCCTGACCTTCATCCTCGACCACTACAACATCAAGGTCACCGCTCTGCTGGGCGCGGCCGGAGTCGCTTCGCTGGCTTTCGCCCTCGCCGCGCAGGATACGCTCGCCAACATGATCGCCGGTTTCACCATCATGGCCGACCGGCCTTTCCGGCTGGGCGACCGCGTCGAAATGCCCAATGGCCGCGTGGGCGACGTGCAGGAGATCGGGTTGCGATCCACCAAGATCCTCTCGCCGGATTACACCGTGCTGATCATTCCCAACTCCGAAATCGCCAAGTCGAGCGTCGTGAACTATTCTTACCCGAGCAGCCGCGCCAACGTCCGGCTGAAAATCGGAGTGGCGTACGGCTCCGATCCGGCGCAGGTGAAGCAGCTTCTGCTCGAGATCTGCCGCGCCCATCCCCTGGTGCTCACCGAGCCGTCACCCGGAGCCTCGCTCGACGAATTAGGCGAGTCTGCGCTGCAAATCAGGTTCAATTTTTGGATTGACGACTTCCGCATGCGCGGCCGGGTCGTGGATGAAATCCAGTCCGCCATTTACGCGCGCTTTGCCGAAGAAGGCATCCGCTTCCCGTCGCGGTCTATGGAAGTATTGCTGCGGCGCGAGAGCCCGCCGGCCTAGCGGCGTGTCTTATCGCTCCACCGGTTCGCCTAGCACAACATACGTCGCCGGAACCGGCGACTGGCGGGTGAACTCGACGCGCTCGACGGGCGCGAGCGGGGAGATCAGCACGTGCGCCTCGGCCGGCAGATCGGCCGGGAGCGAGTGCCGCAGGGCCTCGCGGTAAATGGGCAGCTCCGCGCGCAGGAAGGTACCCAGGCGTGTGTCCCAGTAGAAGTCGTGCACCAGGCGCGAGTAGCCGAACAGGCGGTCCATGTTGAATTCCTTGTCGGGACCGGGCAGGCGCGTGGCCAGCTCCTTGACTTCCGCGGTTTCCTGCAGCG
>JBGPDC010000172.1:0-12269 GCA_041482115.1 Terriglobia bacterium
GCGCGCACGGGCGCTCCGGCCATGGCGAGCACGACGTTGACGCCCACGGTCCGCAGCAGGGTGCTCTTGCCCGACATATTCGAGCCGCTGACCACGAGCACCCGCAGCTCCCCGCCGAGGCGAAGGTCGTTGCGCACCGCGCGCGAGCCGGGCAGCAGCGGATGACCCAAGCCTTCAGCGTCTAAGAGCGCTTCGCCCGGGACGATCTCCGGGAAAGGATCGGCGGGATGCTCGCAGGCGTAACCGGCCAGCGCCGAAAGGGCTTCCATTTCCGCCACCGCTTCGAGCCAGCCGCCGACGTGGCCGCCGCTCGCGCCCCGCCAGGCCTCGACGGCGAACCCCAGGTGCAGGGTGTAGAGCAGCGGTGGGCCGAAGAGGCGGACAAACCAGTTGTCACGCGAGTCGAGCAGCTCGACGAGGCGGCCGAGCCAGGCAATGCGGCGGGAAGGAGGCGCGCCGCCGCCCGTCTGGAGCGCGGCCGCCAGGGCCGCGAGACGCGGGGCTTCGAAAGGCTCGCGCTCGAGGCGCGCCAGCACCTCGGCCAGCAGAGCGAGATCGGGCGCGGCGCGTTCGACGCCTGCGACCACGTGGTCCAGACGGTGGCGCAGCCCGTACCAGAGCACGAACTCGGCGGCGAGAACGCCGGCGAACGGGGTCGCGTAGCCGGTCACGGCCCACACCAGGCCGGTGACGGCGGCGAGCAGGCTCAAGACCGTGGCCAGCACCCGCTCGCGGCGCGCGACCAGCACCGGGGCCTCCCCGGCCCAGCGCAGCAACGCGTCGGGGTGGACGCCGGCCCCGATAACCTCCTCGAGGACGGCCAGGTCCTCGCGCAGATCGAGACGTCCGCGCAGCTCGGCGACGGCGGCCTGGCGCTCGCGCACGATCTCGGGGGCGGCGGGATGCAGCAGCCAGCGGGCCAGAGCCTCTTCGCCGAGCGGGGTCCGGCAGGTGGAGAGCAGCTCGAACAGGCCACCCTTGCCGAAGAGGTCCAGGTCTTCGGCGTAGGGATGCGTGGGGTCGCGGAAGCGCTCGCCGGGCTCTCCCGCGCCGGCCCAGCGGTCCTCGAGGCGCGCCAGGCCGCGCTCGTAATACGCGGCGGCGCGCTCGGCGTGGGCCTTCGAGGCGAGTGCCCGGCCGTCGCGCACGACAAGGAAGACATAGGCCGCGAGCGGCACGAGCAGCCACCAGGGCGACAGAACTTCGCGGATGATCGACGGCCACACGAGAGCCAGGAACGTCAGGGCGGCGGCCAGCCGGAGATTGCCGAGGCGTACGTGTTGCCGCTCGAATACGGCGGAGGAGGCGCGGCGGGCGGCGAGGCGCGTCGAGTACTCGGCGTGAGGATCGGGGGGCACGAGGGTGCGGGCTTCCGTTTACGAGTATACTGGCCCGCCCGCTGAAAGGCGGTCACGCCATTTTCAGGAAAATTTCAAAAGCGTAAGTGCGCTGAAAAACGGGGGATGTGGCGCCGGCGGCGGAAAGGGGGGCCTGGTTTGCTTGGACCCGACCCGTAGACTGGAATTAGGAGGGAAGGTCTCGCTTATGAAAGAGCCGGAGCGGAAGTTTCATGAGGTGGCGGAGTTGTTCCCGCTGCTCGAAGGGGAGGCGTTCGAGGAGCTGGTGAAGGACATCGAGCGGAACGGGCTGCGGGAGGCGATCCTGGTGGACGCGGACGGAACGATCATCGATGGGCGGAACCGGTACCGGGCGTGTAAAGTGGCCGGGGTCGAGCCGCGCTTTGAGGAGTGGAAGGGCGAGGGGTCGCTCGAGGAGGCGTCGCTGAGCTTGAACCTGCGGCGGCGGCACCTGAACGAATCGCAGCGGGCTCTGGTGGCGGCGCGGCTGGCTATCCGGATGGAAACAGAGGCGGTTAAGAGGAGGGGACGGCATCAGGGTCAAAACCGGGCAAATTTGCCCGGTATTGATTTTGGGGATTCGCGGGCGAAGGCGGCGTTGCGGATCAACGTCTCGGCGCGGCTCACGTCGTACGCGATGAAGGTAGTGCGGAACGGGTGCGCGGAGCTGGTGGCGGTGGTGGGGAAGGGGAAGCTGGCGGTCTCGACGGCGGCGGGGGTAGCGGGGCTGCCGGAGGCCGAGCAGAAGCGGCTCGTCGAGGCGGGGCCGAAGGAGGCGTTGCGGAGCGTGCGGGAGCTGCGCGGAGGGCGGGACGGCGCGCCGGAACTGGGGAGATTCGGGGTGTTGGCGGCAAAGCCGGGGACGCTGCCGAGCAGCATGGAGGCGGTGACGTTGCTGTGGGTGGCGACAGCGGGGATCGAGGCCGCGGTGAAGGCGCTCAAGGCCCGAGGGTTTCGGTACGCGCCGGAGGGGTAGGGGGTGAGGGGGGGCTAACGACTCACACAAACCCCGGCGTCATTCGCGCACGAACCCGAGGATCGCCGCTAGCGTTAAGCCGGCCAAGAACATGGCGGTGTGCGCCAACACCACCGCAAGGACGCAGGAGAACGGTTGAGCGCGAAGTGTCCTGGTGCTGCCAACCACGAACGCCGCTGAAATCGGAACCGCGTAAATCAGGATCCATGCCGCCGCTCCGCTTCCGATCACGAGCAGTTGAAGCTTTGGTAGCGCCATCGATAGCACGAGGACGCCGAGCCAAACCCTCCAGTACTTCCAACCATGCGAACCGCGCAGCCCGACCATAAGGAGTCCGAGCAAGAACGGAGCCACTACTGGGTACATCAGTCCACCATCATGCTTTTTCGGCCTAACGTCGGGAATCTCGCGTTGAAGAAGGGTCGAGCTTGCGGGTCTTGGAGAATCATCCGTCATCCACGATTGTGCTGATGGTGAGTGGGGCCGGTTCTAGGTCGGGGGGCTCCCATATTCGGTCCAATACCACGACCGCCGCGGCCCACGCGTAGAGAAGCCAAGTCGTCCCGGAGACCGAAGGCAAGAAGTCAGCAAAGGTGTTGAAAGCAGCGTGGAACACGGCCGTGCTCATGAGACTCCGGCCGGACCGGTTATAGAGCCAGGTCAGGATCACAGTCAGAGGAAGAAGCACGCCGAAGCGGTTCCCAAGGTATGCCTCGAAAGTCCTGCCCGCAAGTCCCGTAAGGTCCGATGGGAGGTGCCAGAGTGCCCACAGGAACCAGACTCCGAAACTCGCACGTAGGGGAGACATGGACTGCTGCAAGCGAGGCAGCAGGTATCCTCTCCACCCCGGCTCTTCTGAAACCCCATTAAATAAGAATGCAATGCAGAACGCTCCGACCGCCAAGGGGAACACGGTTTGTATCTCGCCAGCGAACCTGGGTTGATTCACGTTCCCTCCCCAGAGCTTCGTGATGAGAGCCGGCCCTGTCACGTATAGGGCATAAGACAGCAATGCAACAATCTGCCATGTCCATCCGGAGGAGCAAACGAGCGTATGAAGAAATTCACGCACGCCTCTATCACGTGAGAACGCTCCGGAGAGAATCCAAGCGGGCACTAGCGCCATAATCGCCATCACAATCGCCATAATCAGCTTGGCTTGATTCGTAACGCGTATTGGCACTACCATAAAGGTGCCAAAATATGAGGCCGCCCAGCACAATATCCAGAACAGCGATAGCCAGGCGAGCCTGGTCGAAGGCCGCACTTGTGGGTCGCGTTCGTGACGATACGAAAGAAGCATCCCGGCCACAGCCGGACCAAACGCACCTAGGATTACAAAGGGGCTTCCCGTGCTTCCCCGTGCGATCAGGATTCCGGGGATAGCAAGGAGCCAAGAGAGGCCGTAGGCAAGGAACAGAAATACCCATATCTCACGGGTCGTCGAGCCGCGCGTGACCTGACGGAGGTTCATGATCCACCAGAATGAAATCTAGATTGGCGGGCCCAAGCCAGGTTATGCGACCTGCCTCGCCGTAACCACCAGCGCGTCAAGCATCGCACAAAAAGCCATGGCACGCGTCTTCGTTAGAGCGGGTTCGATTTGGCAACCTACTTTAGGTCTTACAGGCGGAACCTCGGGGCGCAGCCGTTGGGGAAGGAGTGCATCCTATTCAGTCAGACGTTTGATTGAAACAGGGAGGCGCGAAAACTCGTACAGAAGGGCTGTTTTTGGCGTTTGGGAGAGCGAAAAAGGGCTCCGGACTGGGGATCACAACTTTTGGGCGCCGGGGAGTTTGCTGAGGTCGCGATCAAACGTGCCGAGCGGCAGGTGTCCAGCCCGGCGGGCGACCTCGAGGACCAGGCAATCGGAGAAACCGAGGGGAGGCTTTTTCCTATAGTGCTCCAGTGCGGCGGCCACGATGTCCGGGTCCTGCACCGCCAGATTTTGGTGGTTGAGAAACATGTCGACCGCCGTGGCGATCTCTCGCGGACCAAGGTCGTAGACCGACGCCAGTACCCAAACGGCCTCGACCAGCACCAGGTGGGAAACCCACGCTGCCCTCGCTACGAAGGCCTCTGCGGCCGCCACTTGCCGGGCGTCATCGCGTGTCGCGAGCCGGACCAGGACATTGGTGTCAACGGCGCGCATGACGGCCCCGCACGTACTTTCGGATTCCCTCTTTCAGCTCGTGCAGAGTCCGTCGCCGGGGCCTGGTCGCGAACAAGGCCCGGTGCACCTCCTCGGAGGTGTAGCGGCCGGCGCGCCGGACCACGATGTTGCCGCCCTCGGCGTCCCACTCCAAGACCGAGCCCGGGCCGATGCCCAGCTTGCGGCGGACCTCCGCCGGTATGGAGATCTGGCCCTGGGCAGTGAGTTTCGAGGAGGCCAGCTTCATGTCAATACATTACCACGGTAATGCAAAGCCGTCAATTCGGCCGGCGGCTAACGGCCAGGGCGCGTTTCCCAGGGGCTCAGGACTGGCACTCCGGTCCTTGGTACGTCCTTGGTGTTGCGGGTTACCAGGGTGAGGTGGTGGTGGAGAGCGGTGGCGGCGAGGAGTCCGTCGATGACGGGCAGCGGCGAGCCACTGGCGCTGGCTTGCCCGGCCAGGAGGCCCCAGCGGACGGCGACGGCATTGGTGACGGGGAGGAGGCGTCCGGCAAAGCGGGGGCGCAACTCGGTCTCGAGCCAGGCTGCAAGGTGAGTGCGGCGGGCGGCGCCGGGAACGCTGGCGATCCCTTTGCAGATTTCTCCGATCGTCAGCACGCTCAGATGCAGGAGATTCTCGTCGGTGGCTTCTACCCAGCGCACGACGGCCAGGTGCGGCCGAGGACGGATGAGTTCGGAGATGACATTGGTGTCGAGGAGGAAGCCGTTCACAGGTCCACCGGCCGGCCGTAGTCCGGCTCGCGGCGCAGTTTGACACGGGCGCGGGCGAGGGGGGATTTGGCCAGGAAATGAGCCAAGCTGGTGGGGCGGCGGGGGGACTTCGTTAGCTGCTCATATTGTTCGGCGGGGATTACGACGACGGCTTCGGCGCCATGGCGCGTGACCCACTGTGGTCCCTCGGCGCGGGCCCGGCGGAAGAGTTCGCTGAAGCGGGCTTTGGCGGTTTGAAGCTGCCAGGCGGAAGGGTGTGTACCCATATTTTAACTAGTCTGACTAGTTAGATTGTAGCACGGACCGCTCCCTTACGGTCGCGGCTCTGTTACGGGCCCTTGAGGCCGGGGAAAAGGTATTCCTTGATCTGGGGGGTGGCGAGGTTGTCGCGCATTGCGAGAGCCGCGCCGGAGTTGATGACTGGGGGCGGGGTCTGGCCTTTCAACTTGAGGCCGAGGGCGCGGACGGCTTCGTAGCCCATGCCGAAGGGGTTCTGGATCACGATGGAGTCGATCCATCCTTCTTGGAGGTCGGCGAGGAGCTGGTCGTTCGAGTCGAAGGCGACGAGCTTCGTCTTGCGATTGTTGCGGGATTTGAGGGCCTGGGCGGCGCCGATGGAGCTCGACTCGTTGTCGGCGAAGAGTCCCGCGAGGTCGGGATTCGCCGTCAGCATGTTTTCGGTGATGGCCATGGACTTGGCGCGGTCGGCCATGCCGAACTGGAGGGCCACGATCTGGAGGCCGGGGAAGTTTTTCTCGATCTCTTCCTTGAATCCGTTTTCGCGGTCCATGGTGGAGGCGCTGCCGGGCATGAAGCCGACGATGCCGACCTTGCCCTTGCCCCCCAGCACTTCGCCCATGCGGCGGGCGCCCATGCGGCCGGCCTCGAGGTTGTCGGTGGCGATGAAGGAGACGCGCTTTTCGGTATCGATGCCGGAGTCGAAGATGACCATCGGGATGCCTTGCGCCGTCCCGCGCTCGACGACGCCGATCAGGGCCTTCTTGTCCACGGGGGCGAGGGCGATGCCGGCCAGGCGGCGGTTGATCATCGACTCGACGATTTCGATCTGGCGGCTGGAATCGACCTCAAGCGTCGGGGCGTTCCACTCGAGCTCGAAGCCGAACTCTTGAGCCGCTTTGAGGCCGCCCGCGTGGACGCTCTGCCAGAAGATGTGGTTGGCGCCTTTGGGGACGAGTCCGACGACGACGCGGCCGCGGCTGCGGCAGCCGGGGAGGAGCGCTAGGAGGACGAGTAAAGGGATAGCGCGGCGCATGAAGGGATATTGTACTGCGCCGGCCGCGTTGCGTTGCCAGCGACGGGGGCGCGGTGACATAATCGAAACCGGGTGCCAGAGCCCGCCGAGGTAAATTCACATGCGTACCGAATGGGTGAAAGAGCGTGAAGGGGACCGGATCCGCACGCAGATCCACTATGCGCGCCGGGGCCGGATCACCGAAGAGATGGAGTATGTGGGGCGGCGGGAGAACCTCTCGCCCGAGGTGATCCGCGAGGAGGTGGCGCGGGGGCGGCTGATCATCCCCGCCAACCTGCGGCACACGAATCTCGAGCCGATGTGCATCGGGATCGCTTCGCGGTGCAAGATCAACTCCAATATCGGCAACTCGGCGGTCACCTCGGACGTGGAGGGCGAGCTCGAGAAACTGCGCTACTCGGTGAAGTACGGCGCCGACACGGTGATGGACCTCTCGACCGGGGGCGACATCCCGAACATCCGGAAGCACATCATCGCCAACTCTCCGGTGCCGATCGGCACGGTGCCGCTTTACGAGGCGCTGGGGCGGGTGCGGCACGTCGCGGACCTGACGCCGCAGCTCATGCTGGAGGTCATCGAGGAGCAGGCTGAGCAGGGTGTGGACTACATGACGATCCACGCCGGGGTGCTGATCCAATACGTGCCAATGGCCGTCAAGAGAATCACGGGGATCGTGAGCCGGGGCGGGTCCATTCTGGCCGAGTGGATGGTGAAGAACCACCGGCAGAATTTCCTCTACGAGCACTTTGAGGAGATCTGCAAGATTTTTCAGAAGTACGATGTGAGCTTCTCGCTGGGGGATGGCTTGCGGCCGGGGTCGGTGGCCGACGCGAGCGATGAGGCGCAGTTCGCGGAGCTGAAGACCCTGGGCGAGCTGACCAAGAAGGCCTGGGAATACGACGTGCAGGTGATGATCGAGGGGCCGGGGCACATCCCGATGGATCAGATCCAGATGCAGGTGGAGAAGGAAAGGGAGATGTGTTACGAGGCGCCGTTCTATACGCTGGGGCCGCTCGTGACCGACTTCGCGCCGGGGTACGACCACATCACGTCGGCGATTGGGGCGGCGATGATCGGGTGGTACGGGGCGTCGATGCTGTGCTACGTGACGCCGAAGGAGCACCTGGGCCTGCCGAATAAAGAAGACGTCAAGCAGGGACTGATCGCTTACCGGATCGCGGCCCACGCGGCCGATATCGCGCGGCACCGTCCGGGGGCGCGGGACCGCGACGACGAGCTTTCGCGCGCGCGGTTCTCGTTCGACTGGAACCGGCAGTTCGAGCTGGCGCTCGATCCGGAGACGGCGCGGTCGATGCACGATGAGACGCTGCCACAGGAAGGCTTCAAGGACGCGCACTTCTGCTCGATGTGCGGTCCGCGGTTCTGCTCGATGAACATTTCTTCGGAAGTGGAAGGGTTTACGGCCGAGCAGGCCGCCGAGGTGGTGGCGGAGGCCGAGCGGCAGCAACTGGTGACCATTGGCGGGAATCGTTGACGAGATCGCCGGCCGGATCGAGATAGCGGCGCGGGAACGGGTGCTGCATCTCGGCTTCGGCGACGGGGAGGTTACCTGCCGCATGGCGCGCCGGGCGCCGGAGGGTATGGTGCTGGGCGTGGATCCTTCCGACGCGAACGTCCGAGCGGCGCGGCGCCGGGCGGTGGACCTCGACAACGTGATGTTCGTGGTGGGCTCGCCGGAAGAGATTCCCTGGCAGGACAATTTTTTTTCGGTGCTGCTGACGGCCGGGGTGACGGCGGAGTGGGCGCGGCCGGAGCAGGCGGCGCGGGAGATGTTTCGGGTGCTCGGGCCGGGAGGGCGGCTTTATCTGGCGGGTCCGGAGGGGCCGTGGAGGGACGTGCTGGCGGGGACGGGGTTTGAGGAGGTCGCGCTGGGGGAGGTCCTGGCGGCGATTAAGCCTGCGACGCCGGCTGCACGACCAGGCAGGGATCCGTTGCGGGTAATAAGATGAGGCGCTTGCCATGGCAGGTTAGAGGAACAACTGGTACTCGACGCCGAAGAACTGACCCAGCTTTTTGGCCTGGGTCTTGGTGATCTCGCGGGTGCCGTTGAGCACGTGGGAGACGGCGGCTTTCGAGCCGAGCACGGGCCAAAGGTCGCGAGGCTGGAGACCGCGCGACTCCATGAATCCCTTTAACATCCGGAGCGCCGTCGCCGGGCCGGCGGCGTAGCGACGCTCGTCGTACTGCTCGACAAGCGCGGCGATCAAGTCGAATAGGGCATCCTCTTCCGGTGAAAGACGGCCGGCACGGGATTGGAGTTGGTCCAACTGCGCCAGCATGCGGTCGAACTCTACGTCGGTCTTGATCACGGTCGGGAGGGCTCCTGACAAGGGTCCCCTATCTATAATAAAATAGGGGTTCCGGGAAGGACCACGATGGCGTTCATCCAGAACCAGTTTGAGCGGAACTTTCTTACGACCTCGGTGGACTACGTGTTCAACTGGGCGCGGAAGTCGGCGATCTGGCCGCTGACGTTTGGCCTGGCGTGCTGCGCGATCGAGATGATTGCGAGCTCGACGTCGCGGTTCGACATCGCGCGGTTCGGGTCGGAGGTGTTCCGGCCGAGTCCGCGGCAGTCCGACCTGATGATCGTCGCCGGCACCGTGACGCTGAAGATGGCACCGGTGCTGAAGCGCATCTGGGACCAGATGCCCGATCCGAAGTGGTGCATCTCGATGGGCGCCTGCTCGAGCGTCGGAGGGCCGTTCAACACTTACGCGGTGCTGCAGGGCGTGGACAAGATCGTCCCGGTGGACGTGTACGTGACGGGGTGCCCGCCGCGTCCGGAGAACCTTTTCTACGCGCTGTTGAAGCTGCAGGACAAGATCGACCAGATGAGCACGCTGGTGAAGCGGCCGACTGAGATCCGGCTCAACGCGGACATGCTCGAGAGCTTCCAGAAGCGGGTCATGATCGCCCAGGTGCAGAACCCGGCGGCCTGAGAGCAGGACCGCTGCCTTACGGTCGCGGCCCGGTGACCTCCCGTGCCGGAACTTCCCGAAGTAGAAACTGTGGTGCGCGGCCTGAAGCCGCGGTTAGTGGGACTGCGCATCGAGAGCGTCGAGCTGCGGCATAAGCAGGTGGTGCGCGGGGCGGTGGCGCGGGCCGCGGGATGGACCATTGCCGGGGTGCGGCGGTGGGGCAAGAACATCGTCCTCGAGCTGCGGCGCGGGCGGAACTCGCATTGCCTGATCATCCACCTGGGCATGACGGGGCAGCTCTTGCTGAATGGCGAGCCCGGGCGGCACACGCACGCGGTCTTCGGTCTCGCGGGCGGCGGGACGATGCTCTTCAACGATATCCGCCGGTTCGGGCGGCTGGAGTGGGCGGAGCGGCTGCCGGCGCGGCTGGAGCGGCTGGGGCCCGATCCGCTGGAGCTGAGCGTGGAGGCCTTCGCTGCACTGTTCCGGGCCCGGCGGGCGATGGCCAAGGCGCTGCTGCTCGACCAGCGTTTCGTCCGCGGGATGGGCAACATCTACGCCGATGAGGCGCTGTTCCGGGCCGGCATCCATCCGCGAGCGATCGCCGCGCGGGTGCGAGGGGAGCGCGGGGCGGCGCTGGGGCGCGCTATCAACGCGGTGCTGACCGAAGCGATCCACGCGGGCGGGTCCTCGATTTCCGATTACGTGGCGACCGATGGACGGCCCGGCGAGTTCCAGCTTCAGCACCGGGTCTACGGGCGGGAAGGCGAGGCGTGCCTGGCGTGCGGCGCGCGCATCCGGCGGATCGTGGTGGCTTCGCGGGGGACACACTTTTGTCCCCGGTGTCAGCGGGCGCCGCGCGGGTTAGGTTAGTGGTACGCCGAAAGACCGCTCCCTGTGGTCGCGGCTCGGTAACGATCGCGGCCGGTATGGGTCGCTATCGGTTTCGGGGTGCGATCGGTATCGGGGTGCGGTCGGTATAGGCGGCGGTTACTTCCATTCCCACGTTTTGGAGTGCGTGTTACCGGCGGCGTCGACGGAGTACTCAAAGATGGCGGCCACGCTGTTCAGCCGCGACAGCTTGGGCGAGGCGCTGTAGTAGGCGAGCATGCCGCGATAGCTGACCGCACCGCCGCCGGTGAACTTGCCCACCCCCATCCCCCTCCAGGTCGCCATCTCACCATCTTTCCCGATGCCGACTCCCTGGCCCTCGCCGTAGATGGTTCCGTCGGGCCGGACCTCGCTCCAGTAGGTTCCGATACCGGAGAGTTCGACTCCCGCCAGCTTGCCGCTGTCCTCAAACGAGACTTCCACCCGTACACCACCGCCCCGGCTCTGTATTACTCGCCGGCCAGTGCGTTTGCCGTGTGCTTCACCGATCTGTTCTCCGAGCATGTGTTGCCTCCTGCCCACGAAAAGGGCGGACCTAAGCATATCACCGCGAGAGATATCCGGAGGCCGCTAACGGCCAAACCGGCGCCCGATGATCATTTTGATGAGCAGATGATCGGTGTGGGAGGTGACGCCCACGCCGACGCCGAAGTTGAACTCCCAGTCCGGAGACACGTCGAGGTCGATGGCCGGCAGGATCTGGTGGGCCTGCTCGCGGAGCGGATCGAAGTTGCCGATGGGGCCGAGGCCCCCGTAATATTCCAGTCCGCCGGCGACCTGCTTGGTGAGCTTGTAGCTGAACTTGAAGTTCGGCGCGAAAGCGAGGCCCTTGGTGTTCTCGCCCTTCAGTGCTTTGTCGAGCGTGGGATTGAAGGAAAAATACCACTTGCCGATTTCCTTGTCGATGATGGGCCGAATCTCCCAGGTCCAAGTGTCCGCCGAGAACACGCGGCGCTGCCAGCCGATTTCGTTCGAGAGGCTCAATCCGACGGGGAGATGCCAGCTGGTGGGGGCGCGGACGCGCGGCCGAATGTGGCTGCCGACAAACTGCCAGCCGTGGGTCGGCTGGACGCTGGTGAAGATGTAGAAGCCGGTCTCGAACCAGGAGTTGAAGCCGTGGGTGATTTCGATCGTCTCATGCACGGCGTGCTCGGTCGGATACGTGCCGTCCTCCGTCGTCTTGCTCCCTTGCACCGTGAGGTTGGTGTGCGTTTCGAACATGGTGTGACCGGGGGCTACGGTGTCGTAGCCGTAAACTTGCACCTCGTAATTGTCCTGAGCCCGCACGAGCGGCATGGCCAGCAGACACAGCAGGAGCGAAGCGAGGCAGTGCCTCACTTTGTCGCCGACGCGCGAGCCAAGGTAACGGCAGAGCTGGACGACATCGAATCGTAATACTTCACGAAGCGCTCGGGTTCTGCGGCTTTGTAGGGGCGGAGGTTGGAGGCCCAGCGATAGGAGATGGGCTGGTACTGCAGCTCGGCCTCGACCTGAAAAGGTCCCTCGGCGCCTCCCAAGGGCACCGCGTACCGGATGCGATCGCCGCCGGCGGTGAAGTCCGGGTCGGTGGCGGCGCTGCCGTGGACGGCGATGTCGGGGTCAGCGGTGGCCTTGTCGAAGCCGTGGGGGAGGAGGCGGTTGTCCTTGACGTAGCGAACCGCCGAGAGCAGCCCGGTCGTGAGGGCGCCGGCCTGGTCCACCATCATGGATTCGTAGATTTCGACCTGGTCGGGACTGGTGATTTCCGTGTAGTGGGGCTCGAAGCGGGCGGGGTCGGCATCGTTGTCATTGCCCTGAATTGCACCTGTCGCGTCCAGCGCGCCCGACTCAAAGACCACTCGCTGGTTACGATCCCGCACGACGAGGTGGATCCAGGCACGACGGGAGGGATAGGCGGTAGGCAGCTTGTGGCCGCCGAGATTCTCGACGGAAATTTCCGCCTCGA
>JBGPDC010000173.1:0-12266 GCA_041482115.1 Terriglobia bacterium
ACAGATGGCCGAACTCCAACTCCGACGAGACCGGTTTCATGGTGACTGGAACTATAGCATACTGCCCAGAAGTTGACCTGGTTATTTGCTGACAGACCCTAAGTTAGGGGGTGGGTCTGGCTTGCTGCGATTACGGAAGTTAGGCCGGGCGGTATATAATTGTTTGCAATCAGGGACCGACGAGGAATGGAAAGACGGGCTAGAGCGGTGGCTTCTTGCGTCGCCCAGTCGCCCACGGACCCCTTGAAAAGGAGACACACGAGATGAAGCGTCACATTTATGTTGCGGTGCTCGCGCTGGTCGCTGTGGCACCGCTGGCCGCTCAAGCGCCGAAAGGCTGGAAGGTGCGCGTCGATCGCAGCACGACAGCGTCGGACCCTGACGCCGCCGGCGCGATCAGTTTCGTCACGATGGGAGCGGGCTTCCACGCGACGAATCCTCAAGCAGCGGTGTACTGGAATCCGTCGAATACCGCGGCGGGCACTTACACTCTCAAGGGCACGTTTACGCTGCTGAAGCCGAGCGGCCACACCAACTATTACGGCCTGGTGTTCGGCGGCAGCGATCTCGAAGGCGCGCAGCAGAAGTATCTGTACTTCGTGATCGCCCAGAATGGGACGTGGCTGATTAAGCGCCGCGACGGCGAGGCGACCGACAACGTGTCGGCGAAAGAGCCCAGCGACGCCGTGAAGAAACCCGACGCCAGCGGGAAATCCACTAACGCCCTCGAAGTGCGCGTCGCCGCCGACAAGATCGATTACGTCGTCAACGGCACGGTGCTGCACTCGACGCCGAAGAGCGGAGCGACGGCGAAGACGGACGGCCTCTACGGCATCCGCATCAATCATCTCCTCGAGGTTCAGGTGGACGGGCTCACGGTGTCGAAATAGCAGTGCCCGGCCCCGGGTGCGGCTCAAAAACGATGCAAATCTGCATCGTTTTGAGGGTGGCATTGAGGGCGTTGGAGTTAGCGGGCGGGACGGACGCGCTCGAGAAAGTCGGGCAGATCTGCCCGACTTTTTCGTGGCGCAGAAGCAGGCAGTAGCTGGTCGAGAACAACCCTGCTAGGCCCGGGCGTGGCCGGCCTTGTGGATCTTGATCAGCAGCGGTTCATCGTCCATGGTCAATCCGTGGAGGCTTCCCTTACAATTCAGGCACTCGTCGCCACGGCTCAGAAACCAGAGGGCGGTTTCGTATTGATCGAGCCGATTGACCGCATCGCTGTCGCCCATCCAATAGTGGGTGTAGTTGGGTGTAAGCCGGCGGTAGTGCAGTGTCGTCGGCCCGCCGGTAGCTTTCCAGCGCGCGTAGAGCTCCAGCCGCACGAGGGGCCTCGACAGCCTCCACAGCGCGCTCTGGGTCGGGATAGAAGCCTTGATGATTTTCCCGCGCCATCCAAAATCGCTGAAGGGTCTGACCGGATACCCCTCCGCCGCCCACGGAGTGCAGTCCCACTGCGGGTCGAGAAATAATACGCCTCCATCCTTCGTCACGCGGCGCATCTCGCGGAGAGCCGCCTCCGGATTGGGGACGTGCTCGAAGACCCAGATCGTCCACACGGCATCGAACTCGTTATCCTCGAGCGGCATGAGAGTAGCGGACCCGTGCACGAATCTCTTGTGGAAAAAGCGTTTGGCGGTCGGCGATATGTCGAGACCCGTGTAATCGCGCACTTCATCCTGCAGGTACCCGCGTCCGGCGCCGATATCGAGCACCTTCTTATCTTGCAAGCCAAAGACCTTGACAAAGGCCCGGATGTTGCCCGGGATGTCCACTTTCTCGGCCGCCTTCTGGGCCGCCCGGACGTACTCCGAGTCGTCCTCTCCGGCGGCCTCCGATGCTCCCTTCTGATAGGCGGTCGCGTAATACCTTTGCAGGTCGGCCTGTTCCGCCGCGGAGAGCGGTGAATCGGTGGAGTAGGGAAAATATACGACCGACACCACCACCAGCAGGGCCAAGGCGACCAGCACGATTACCCGAGCCAGATCCAGAAGCTCGCGGGCGAGACTCGGCCGATCCCGCTGCGGAGCCGACGCTACTCCTATTCTTCCCATGCGGCTTTAACCGGAATCTCCGTTGGGGATCCCTAATCGTCAGTTTACCCCGTCTCTTTTGATGGCGCGGCCGTGGCCCTTGATTCCGTCTGCCGCCGGTGTTCTCATGGACAGGATGCTCCTGACTCATCGTCCGGGACCACCGCTCGCGTCCTATGTGGAAGCCCTCTGGTACTACGAGGGAGGTCAGGCGGCCCCTCACAAAGAACGGGTGCTGCCGAATGGAAGATTTCAGATCGTCATCGATCTCGCGGCGGGCCCGGGGGTGGTTTCCGGAATGCGGTCGCAGTCCGTCGAGATCGACACGGCCGCGCTGCGGTCCGTCATGGGCGTGGTCTTTCGGCCGGGGGGAGCACGCGGCTTCTTTGACGTACCGGCCGGCGATTTCTTCAACCAAGTGGTTCCGCTGGACCTGGTTTGGGGCCCGCGCGTTACGCCGTGGCGCGACCGCTGGCAGGAAGTCGTCACCGTGGGAGAGAGGTTCCGCGTGCTCGAAGCCGCGCTGCTCGAGGCCGTGCAGCACAGCGCAGAAAAGCGGCTCGCCTTGCATCCCTCCCTGCAGTATGCGCTGCAAGAGTTTCGGCGCGTGCCGCGCCTCGGGAGCGTGATCGGCGTGGCCCGGGAGGCCGGGCTGAGCCGCCGCCGGTTCAGCCAGTTGTTCCGCGAGCAGGTCGGGATGACACCGAAGCTCTATTGCCGGCTGCTTCGTTTTCGACAGGTGGTACGGCACATCGCCGCCGGCCGGCCAGTGGATTGGGCGGAGGTGGCACTGGCCGGCGGCTACTGCGATCAGCCGCACCTGGCCCACGAATTCCGCGATTTCTCGGGCATGTCTCCCGGCAGCTATCTCGCGGCGGAGCGGCCGTTCTTGAATCACGTTCGCATGGACTGACCCGGCACTTCCCATTCTTACAAGACGCGCCACGCCGGCGAATTCTACGCTGGACTGCGGAGGAAACATATGGCAGAGCGGGTGAAAGGGATACCGGAGGGCGCCTCGGTCGTGATACCGCGGCTGTTTTGCCGCGACGTGGCGGCTGCCATTGATTTCTGCAAGAACACGTTTGAGGCGGTGGAACGGGTGCGCCGGGCGGGTCCGGAGGGGACCGTGGTGCATGCGTTGCTGACGATTGGTCCGGCGATGATCATGATCGAGGCGGAGTGGCCGGAGGTGACGAGCCGGGCTCCCCAGCCGGACGGCACCTCGCCCGTGGTGATCTTCGTCTATGTCGAGGACGTGGACAAAACGGTGGAGCGGGCGGTGGCCGGCGGGGCGAAGGTCCTGTTCCCCGTGGCGAATCAGTTCTGGGGCGACCGCCTGGGGTGGGTCATGGATCCCTCGGGGCACGTCTGGACCATCGCCACGCGCGTCGAGGAAACCTCCGAGGACCAAAGGCGAGACCGGTGGTCGAATCTATCCGCCAAGACCTGACCGGCATGACCAGTCCGCCCCGCGAGTTGCTCGAATTTCTCTACCGGTACGATCCCGGCATCCAAGCGCTGGCCCTGGGCCTTCGGAAAGTGGTCCAGGAGGAGCTGGCCCCGTGTCATGAGTACATCTTCGAGATGCGCTCGAAGATTGTGCTGCTGTATGGCGCGACGGAACGGGTCATTGCGGACGGAATCTGCAATATCAACGTTTTTACGCGGCACGTACTCCTCGGATTCCCGCGTGGCGCGGACTGGAAGGATCCCGCCGGAGTCCTGCAAGGAACCGGCCAGGGGATGCGTCACATAACCTTGCAGAAGCTGTCCGATTTGGACCGGCCGGAGATACGGGAGTACCTGCGGCGGGCGCGGAAGCACGCCGGCCTGAAACGACGGCGTGATGGAACGGCTGACGAAGTTGTGACGCGGGTGAAGCAGAAGTCGCCGAGGCGACGGCCGGGCTGGCCCCAGACGCTTTGGTGATCAGGGCACTCGGGCGCACTATTCGGACGACTGTATGAATCAAACGACCGTTTGAAAAAGTGGGGCGCGAAAAGCATGCCTTTGAGCGCATTTTCGCCCCTTTTTGACGACAAAATGGGGGCCAGGCGCCGCTACTCCGGCACTCCCACCCGCTTCATCAGATCCACGAAACGCGGGTCGCCTCGCACCCGGTCGAAGCCCGGACCGGTCTTCATCCACGTCAGCCACGCCGAGCGCTCTTCGTAAGCCTTCTCCAGCCATTCGAAAGCGCGGTCGTAGTCGCCCAGGCCCATGTAGACCAGGGCCACGCTGTAAGGCGAGACGTAGGTCTGCTCCCGCAAGGCGAGCAGTTTCTCAAGTTGCTCGTGCGCCTCCGCGGTGCGGCCGAGCATCGCGTAGTTCCAGGCCAGATCCGCCAGAATGAACGCCGTATTGCCGCCCAGCTCGCGCGCCCGCTCGAAGGAGGCGATGGCCTCTGCCACCTCTCCCTTTAGGTGGTAGGCCCAGCCCATGGAGCGGTGCGCTTCGGCGAAATTGGGATCGAGATCGAGCGTTTTCTCAAACTGCCGGATGGCCTTGTCCGGTTGCCGCGAGAAGCTGTAGAGCACTCCCAGGTAGGTGTTAATTACGAGCGACAGCGGGTCCAGATCCCGCGCCTCCCGCATCAGCTTGATGGCCTCCTCCATGCGTCCCGCCGGCGCGAGGAAGGTCATGGCGTAGCCCAGCCGCGTGGTGGCGTCTCCCGGATTCAGCTCGAGCGCGCGCCGGAACTCCGGCTCGGCTCCCGCCCAGTCCCAATCGTAGAGAATCCGCACCATGCCGAGCGCGGTGTGCGCCTCGGCGTTCGTCTCATCGAGCTCGACAGCCTTCGTCGCCAGCGCCTTGGCCTTCGGCATCACCTCCTGCGGCGGCGAGAACCCCCAGAACCCCAGCAGGTTGAAACAATCGGCCAGTCCCGCGTAGCCGGGCGCGTAGTGGGGGTCGGCGGCGATAGCCTGGCTGTAGAACTCCAGCCCCTTGCGAAATCCGTCGGCGGTCCACTTGTTCCAATGATACCGGCCCTTCAGCACCAGGTTGTAGGCTTCCATGTTGTTGCAGCAGCCCTTGATCAGCGGGCGGTCCTCTGCGCCCACGAGCTGGACCTTCAGCGCCTTCACGATGGCCCGCGAGATCTCGTCCTGGATGGCGAAGACGTCGCGCATCTCGCGGTCGTAGCGCTCCGACCACAACTGGAAGCCGTCCGTCACGTTGACGAGCTGCGCCGTCACGCGCACGCGCTCGCCGGCCTTGCGCACGCTGCCTTCGAGCACCGAGCCCACGCTCAACTGCCGCCCGATCTCCCGCACGTCGTAAGCCTTGCCCTTGAATTGAAAGGCCGAGGTACGGGCCACCACGCGCAGTCCCTCGACCTGGGTCAGGGCCGTGATGAGGTCCTCGGTGAGACCGTCGCTGAAGTATTCGTTCTCGGGATCGGCGCTGAGATTGGCGAAGGGCAGCACGGCGATGGCGCCGGCCGCGGTGGCCGCGCGCCGCTGGGCGCCGGTCGAGGTCGCCGCTTGCAGATCCCGCGTCAGGCCTTCCAACTCCGCCACCGCCTCGTCCATGGACTGGTACCGCCGCTCGGGTTGCTTTTCGAGCGCCTTCCGGACAATCTCGTCCAGCCGGGGTGGCGCCTCCGGCCGGCGGCTCGAGAGCAGCGGCGCCGGTGAGTTGACGATTTCGTAGAGCACCGCCATCCCCGACTGGCCCCGGAAGGGCAGATCCCCGGCCACCAGCTCAAACAGCACAATCCCGAAGGAGAAAACGTCGGATCGCTGATCGGCGGTCTGCCCCTGCGCCTGCTCCGGCGACATGTAGGTAGCCGTGCCCACCGTGAACCCGGTTTGCGTCAGCTCGGTCCCGCCGGTGAGCTTGGCGAGGCCAAAATCGGTGATCTTGACCGTGCCCTCTTCGGTGAGCATGGCGTTGTCGGTCTTGACGTCGCGATGCAGGATGCCCCGCCGGTGGGCATGCGCCAGCGCCCCGCCGATCTGGATGGCGTAGCTCACGGCTTGGTCGACGGACAGCTTCTCCGCAGCAGCTTGCAGCTTCTTCAGCTTCGCCTTGAGGGTCCCGCCAGGGAGGTACTCGAGCACCAGGAAGCGCTCGCCATCGACGGACTCGACGTCGTGGATCGTCGCGATGTGCGGATGGTTCAGAGCCGAGATGGCCCGCGCCTCCTGCTCGAAGCGCGCTACCTGCTCTTTGGAGCCGATCAGCCGGTTGGGCAGGAACTTGAGCGCGACGAGGCGGTTCAGCCGCTGGTCGCGGGCCTTGTACACTACGCCCATGCCGCCCTCGCCGAGCTTCTCGAGGACCTCGTAATGGGAAATGACGCGGCCGGTCATACTTTATGGGATGCTACGCCAAGTTGCTGGGATTCGTTCCGATTGTACCGCGTCGACAGGGCCGCGACCCCGTTATACTGGTTAGGTTCCTGACAACCCCGGGGGGCACGAGGAGAAATTCATGACAAGTTCCCGCATCGCCGGCCTTTCCGTAAGGCGGACCCGCTTGTTCCTGGCGGCCTGCTTCGCGCTGTTGGTCTCGGCCGCCATAGTGAACTCTCAGTCGGGCCTCACCGGGCCGCAGATGGAGGAACGCCGGGAGCAATTCCGGAAGCGGTCCGTGGAGGCGGAAACGAAGGGCTTGGCGGAGCCTTTCAAGGGCCTCACGACCAACGGACAGGTCCAGCCGGATTTGTTCACCCTCCGCTCGACCGGGGTCTCGACCGAGCCGGTACGCAAAGCCGCGGACACCTTCCTCGCGGCCTTGAGCAAAGAGCAGCGGGCCAAAACGACGTTCCCCGTCGAGGACGTCGAATGGCGCAAGTGGATGAACCAGGATTTCTACGTCCGGCAGGGCGTCAGCTTTCTCGAAATGAGCGAGGGCCAGCGGCAGGCGGCTTTGGGGCTGCTCCGGGCATCGCTGAGCGCCAAAGGCTTGAAGCAGACGCGGGACATCATGCGGCTGAACGAGACGCTGGGCGAGCTCAACAACAACGACTTTGACCGCTACGGCGAGTGGCGCTACTGGATCACGATGATGGGCAAGCCCTCGGCCACCGCCCCCTGGGGCTGGCAGCTCGACGGCCATCACGCCGTCATCAATTACTTCGTCGTGGGCGACCAGGTGGTGATGACGCCGCTCTTCGCCGGCTCGGAGCCGGTGATCGCGACCTCCGGCAAGTACAAGGGCACGGCGGTCCTGCAGGACGAGCAGAATCAGGGGCTGGCGCTGGTCAAGGGGCTGAACGACCAGCAGCGCGAAAAGGCCGTCCTGCAGTTCTCGAAGACCGGCAACAACAACCTCGCCGAGGCCTTCAAGGACAACGTGGTGCTGGACTATGCCGGGGTACGGGCCTCGCAGCTTTCGGGCGTCCAGCAGCAGCAACTGCTCGCCTTAGTCGGGCTTTACGTCAATAACCTCGACGACGGGCACGCGGCATTGAAGATGGACGAGGTCCGCCGGCATCTGGACAACACCTGGTTCGCGTGGATCGGCGGGACCGAGCCGCAAAGCGTGTTTTACTATCGCATTCACAGTCCCGTGATCCTGGTCGAGTTCGACCACCAACTGCCGGTCAATCTGCGGCAGTTCGCAGCCAACCCGAATGTTCCGGAGCGGACGCACATCCACACGGTGGTTCGCACGCCGAACGGGAATGATTACGGGAAGGACCTGCTGCGGCTGCACTATCTGCGGTTCCCGCATGCGGGGTGAGGGCGGAAGTTTACTCGCCGGCCTAGCCGATGGCTCGGTCGTAGAGTTCCGGATCCATAAAGAACCGGACTTCCAGTAACCGGTCCAATTCCGGCCGGATGTTGTTCAGGAAACCTCGATCCTTGGCTGCCAGTAGTCCCACGGTTCCAATCACTCTGAGACCGAGGGAAGTGGCGAGCCGCCTGGCGGGCTGTTCGTCCAATATGAGCCGCTCGGCACGCAGTTCCAAACCCAAACTGATGACTTCCTGTTCGCCTGGACCAATGGAACCGCTCACCGTGTGTGGTCGGCGCGGGTGTGCCAGCGGTTGGACCACGACCCAGCCGGGGAGCGCCGGTATGGTGGGCTCCACCTCCCTGGCGACCGCCGGCGGGATGAGAACCAGGGGATGAAGCTGCTGCAGTAGATGGAGCCGGCCAATCTGAGTGAGGGCGATCAGCGGGCTCGAGTTGGAAACCACCGCCACTCAGGCTCGTTTGCTCTCGGCGACTTCCGCCTGCCATTCGTCTGCAGTGAAGCGGAGGTACGGGATTCCCAATTCCGAGGCGCGCTGGATGAAGTCGAGGCGGCGAATGCCCAGAAGTTCGGCTGCCTTGCCGCTGGAAATGAGGTCTCGCCGGTAGAGCTCGAAGACAATCATCTCGCGTGCGGCCTGCTCCACCGGCTGGCCGAGCTTTGCCAAAAGGCCGCCGAGTTCCTCGCCGAGGTCGAGGTTAGTGGACGCCATAATCAGGTCTCCTCCGTCATAGTACCGCTCCTCCTGAGCCGAATGGGTATGACTACGGGAAGGACCTGTTGCGGCTGCACTACCTGCGGGTTCCGCATGCGGAGTGACGCGGGGTTGCTATTTCTTGCCGCGGATGGTGATTACGAGCGTGGCCGTACCGGTGCCGTTGGCGTTCGTCGCGCCGATCGTGACATTCGAAGTCCCGGCATGTTGGGGAGTCCCTCGGATCAGCCCCGAACTCGTGTTCAGAGTGACACCGGCCGGCAGCGGGGTGGCGCTGTAGCTGGTGGGGTTGTTGGTCGCGGTAATTTGATAGCTGAAGAGCTTGCCCGAGTTCCCGCTCGCGGTTAGCGGACTGGTGATGACGGGAACGGTAGATACCGGTAAGACGCCGAAGACCCCCACTCCAGTGGTGGTTCCCACATAAACTTTGCCGTTCGCAATCATGGGGGTGATGAACTTGTTTCCCGTCCCGAAGTGATCGCGTGAACCGGAAGCCGCGTTGCTGTTGTACAACTCATGCAGGTCCCCGGCATCGTAAGCGTGCAATATCGCGGGATCAGCATTGTGGGCGGCCCACACGATGCCGTTCGTGGAGCCGTTCGCCGAAATGCTCGGCGTACTTCCTGGATATGGGAAGCTGTTCCCAGTAGTCGCAACCGGAGGGGATGAGAGTCTGGCATTCGAGAACTGGAAGGCCTTGATGGCGTCGCCCACGGAGCCGTAATAGATCCGGCCGTTGAAATACGCCGGCATGGAGAATACCGACCCACCGAGCTGTCCGGTCAGATCCTGGTAAATGTTGCTATTGTTGGCCGAGTTGAACTTTCCCATATTGTCGCGGTCCACCAGGTAGATGTGCTGATCTTTCCCAGCGCCCACGGCCAGATGACGGGTGACGCCGAGTGAATCGACCAGGTCCGGAAGAACCAGCGCGCCCCCCGAGCCGAGGTCCACATCCCCAGTGGATTCCGAAACCGTGTTGAACATGTTGAAATAATCGGCCACCGCCAGGTTATTGCCGATCGTCGACAGCTTCAGGAAGGCGTTGCCGTAGTCTCCGCTATTCGGAAAGCTGTTCGCGTTCAGGGTGGTATCGAAGGTGCCGTTCGAAGCCAGGAAGTAGATGTTGCCAGCGGCATCGGCCGCGGGACCGGCGCCCGCCATCCATACCGAGCCTCTGCTGCCGTTCGGGGTGAAATCCAAGACGCTGGTTTGCGCCAGCGTTAACGCCGAGTAGCCGATGACCCATCCCGTGTAGAGGCCGTTGTCGCAATGCGAGGTCCAGCTCGTATAAACCACGCCGTTCAGCAGGAGGAGGCCGGCCCGCTCCTCATATTGCTTGGGGTCGAAGATGACATTCGTGCCATCGGTGTTGTCGCCGGTGCCGGGGAAGGTGGCGTGGACGTCGACCGGTCCGCCGAACTGGTCCGCGCCGGTCGTCAGGTCGAGCGCATGGAGGCGCTGAAAGTAGTTGCTCGACGCGTCCTTCGACATGGCCACGACGTAAATCGTGCCGTTGGGACCGATGCCGCGTGAAATCACCGGGGTGGCAGTGATTCCGATCTCGGGAGTGACCTGGGTGCACCCCCCCCTTGTATCGGAAGTGGTCTCACCGGCCTTGAGCATCGAGACCTTCCACAACTGCGCGCCCGTATCGGCATCGAAAGCATATACGCTGTCGTGCTCCGTGACCACGTATAGCGCGTTATGTGTTCCCTGGCCGGGAAAGGTCACGGCGGAGAGATACAGCGGCTCGGCATCCACCTTGCCATCGACGAGTATGACAAACAGCTTGCCGAAGCCGCCGACGTTTACGTTGACGGGCGTCAGGATCGTCTCGTCCAGCTTCTGGCCGGTGCGAGCATTGTCGTTATGGTAGGTAGTGACATCCGCCGCCCACGCGGAGCCGGCGCCAAAGAGTAACAGGATGGATAAAGAGAGCTTCAGCATTTCCCCTCCAGCACGTCAGGAGCGATTATACCTGCGCTCTGCCTCGAGAAGATTATTGGATGGTATGATTTATACCATATCGATACTATCTAGATAGGTATATGACATTCGTGTTAGGTGAAGAACTCTATTACGCGTATTGCTACCTTTCCACCCACAACTCCAGCCGCGAATACCCGTACTCCCGCACCACGCGTTCCAAGGTCGCATACGCCAGCAGCCCGGCCTGCGCCCGGAGTTCCGCGGCCGCCTCCGCGCTCAGCTCCGCGGCGTAGATGTCCGCCCGGTCGGCATAGGAATAATGCTGGTACTTGAGAGGAAGCTGGGCCGCGATCTCGAGCAGCGCCGGCCAGAAGCTCCGCCTCTTGAACCAGCGCTTCCGCGAGGCCGCCTCCCGCTCGAGATCGATCGCCGCGCGTCCGCCGGTCAGCTTGGCCCGGACGCACTGCGCGGCCTCAAACGGCCGGTCCGGACGGGGATCGGGAAAAGCCACGAGCGCCGCGGCCACCTCGGCCGCTTCCAACTCGAGCGGCGCCCACCGGAACCGGGACGCCCCGCGCACGACCATCCCCTGCCGGAGCACCTCCCGCACCCGCGCCGCGTCCTTTCCGGTCGAGGGCAGGATGTAGCCGAGCAGTTCCTGGGGCGTGAGGTCCTGGCGGACCACCGGTGTAAACGAAATAGATCCAGCGGCTTCCGAGCTGATCTTAGCGGGGATTCGTTCGGGAAACGGCAGAGGCGGCGCCTCCTCGGCCCGGGCGGGCGGAAGCGGCGTTACGCCTTGGTGACCTTGCCGCTACGGATGCAGGAGACGCACACCCGGACGGTCTTGTGGGTGCCCTCGACCACGGCGTGCACCCGCTGCAAGTTGGGGAGCCAGCGCCGCTTCGTCAGATTGTGGGCGTGGCTCACGCGGTTCCCGCTCATCGGCTTCTTGCCGCAAACATCACACATCCAAGCCATAAAACAACCGCTCGCTTTCCAAGTTCAACCTTCTGAGTCTAACAGACCGGGGCTAAGCCCCGCAAACCCGGGCGGGACTCCGGCCGGCTCCTCAAGCCCCCCCAGACTGAGGCGCTGCGGCGGGAACCGCCCGGCCTCTCCCGCCGTATGGAATAAGTGAATCCCGCATGCGCTGGCAGGAGCTAATCTCGGAGACCTACCGCGGCCTCGTGGCCAACAAGCTGCGGAGCTTCCTCACCATGTTCGGCATCGCCTGGGGGGTGCTCTCGATCATGCTGATGATGGCCGCCGGCGAGGGCCTCAAGCAAGGCCAGGCCGCCGCCCAGCGGACCCTCGGCAAGGACATCATGATCGTCTTCCCCGGCCGCACCTCGCTCCAGGCGGGCGGCGAGCGCTCGGGACGACGCATCTGGTTCGAATGGTCCGACGTCGAGACGCTGCGCCGCGATTGCCACGCGGTCGCCCTGCTCACCGCGGAGCTCGGCCGCAATTCGATCACCGTTAAGTCCCCGCACAACAGCGGCGCTTTCCGCGTCACCGGCGCGCTCCCCTTCTTCGCCGACATCCGCTCCCTCACGCTCGTCCGCGGCCGCCTCTGGAACGATACCGACGAGCGCGAGCGGCACCGCGTCGCCGTCCTGGGCGACGACGTCTCGCGCCAGCTCTTCGGCACGCGCGACGCCGTCGGCGCGACCCTCCAGGTGGGTGTCTTCCCCTACCAGGTCATCGGAGTCCTCGAGAAGAAGGACCAGGATTCCAACTACGACGGCCCCGACAATCAGAAGGTCTTCATTCCGCTCTCCACGGTCAGCACCGACTTCCCGGCCAAGCCGCCCCTGCCCCCCAACGCCGTCGACCGCCTCATCGCCACTCCGGTCAGCGTCGATCTCCACACG
>JBGPDC010000174.1:0-12252 GCA_041482115.1 Terriglobia bacterium
CAAGCGATCCGCTACTCCGCAGCCGGCTCGGCGCCCAGGCCCGCCGGACCATACTGGCCCGCTACACCTGGACCCACAACGCCGCTCTGCTGTCGGAAGTCCTGGAAAGGGCCCGCGCCGCTAGTTCTTAACCTGCTCCGTTTCGCGGCGCACCGGCACGATCCGGCCGTTCGAGTCCCGCTCGGAAATGGTGGTCTGGATGGTCTTGCCGTCCGGCGTGGGAGTGGTCACGTGCTCTTCCGTCACGAGGCCGTTCAGCCGGGAAGGTTCGGCCACCGTCCGCAGCCGGCTGGATTTCGTCTCCACCGTCTTGCCCCCCGCCTGCACTTTCTTTTCGCGGTGGCTTTCCTCCTCGAGCGTCAATTGCCCGGCGGCGCCCCGGTTCAGGTCGGGCGTGGTGCCGCCGATGAGGCTCGAGTAGACCTTCGTGTCCTCGACCTGGCTGCCGTCCGGACGTTCCGTCATGCGGCTCACGCTGCGGGTGGTGAGGTCCATTTGCCCGGAAACGCCCGCCACGCCCAGCCGCCACTTCTCGGTCTCGATGCTGGTCGCATCGCCGGCCTTGGTGGCGACGCTGCGCTCCCGCTCCTGCTCCGTCAGCCGTCCGGCGGGGTCCGCGTACCGCCGGGAGGTCACGGCCTCCGTCACGTTCTCTCCGCGCTTGGTCTCGACCCGGTCGTCCCGCTGCACCACGCGGATGCCGCCGTTAATGCTCGGCCGCTCGACCACGGTGGCGGCGACGGCGCCGGTCGAGGTCTTCTTCTCGCTGGTGGTCCGCCGCTCGTTAAGGTCCAGGTGCCCGCTCAGGTCCTGTAAGTAGGTAGTTTCCGTAGTAACCGTCGAGCCGTCGGGCTGCGGACGACGCTCCGTCCTCACCACTTCCTTGGTCGTCGGCTTCCCGGTGGGATCGTAGTGCTGGACGACCCGCTCACTCGTCGTCGGCCCGAGGGACCGCTCCTGCGTCTCCACCGCCACCACTGGTCTCCCGTCGGCGCCCCGCAGGGTCTGTTGCTGCGTGCCTCCGCCACCACTGCGCTGACTCGCCTCGCCCGGATTCGCTTCGGGACGGCCGTTCAGGTCGTAGACATACCGATAGACGGTACGCTCTTTCGGTTCGGCGGGAGGCGCCGGAGCCTTCTTCTCGGCGGGCGCGGCGGCTTTGGCATCGGCCTTCGCATCCGCCTTGCCTGCCGCTTTAGCGGGCGTCTTGGCGTCGTCCTTCGGGGCTGGCGCGGGCTGCTGGGTTTGCGCCAGCAGCGCCAAGGCCGCCACAAGGCAAAGTCCTGGGAGGAGGTATTTCATGGCAATCCTCTAACACCAGTTTAGCCAAGCGGTTGCCGGGCGCAATAGGGCCAAACGCTTATATCCCTGCCCCGCGCGCCGGATTCCGCCCCGTAGGGCGATCCGGGGTGGGTTCCTGTACGGTTGGCTACAATGAGGTTGTGTCCGCCATTCTAAGCAGGCCTGCCGTCACCGTGGAGCAAGGCGGGATCGTCCCGAATCCCCTGGTGCTCGAGCTCTACCGCAAGATGCTCACGGTCTACTACGTCGAAGAGCGGATGAAAATCTTCGTCAAGCAGGGCAAGTGCTCCTTCCACGCCTCCACGCGGGGCCACGAGAAGCTCCAGATCGGCATGACCCTGCTGCTGAAGCCCGGCCACGACTGGTTCTGCACCTACTACCGCGAGAAAGCGATCGCGATCGGGCTCGGCATGCCCTTGAAGGACGTTTTCCTCGGCATGCTAAACCGCGAGGGCGACCCGAATTCCAACGGCCGCAACATGCCGGAGCACTTCTCCTCGCGCGCTCTGAACCTGGTGGCGCAGACGGCCTGCACCGGCACCCAGTACCTGCCCGCCGTCGGCATGGCGAAGGCCATCAAGCACGACGGCACGGACCAGGTGGTCTACGTTTCCTCGGGCGAGGGCGCCACGAGCGAGGGCGAGTTTTTCGAGGCGCTCAACTGGGCGGCGCGCGAGCGGCTGCCGGTGCTCTTCGTGATCCAGAACAACGGCTATGCCATCAGCGTGCCCCAGGCCACGCAGACGGCGGCCGAGATCCACCGCATCGCCCGCGGCTTCGGCATGCCCACCTTCGACCTCGACGGCACCTGGTTCGAGCCGATGTACCAGACGCTGCCCGTGGTGATCGAGCGCATGCGGCAAGGGGGAGGTCCGGCCCTGGTCGAGGGCCAGGTGATCCGGATCGATCCGCACTCCTCCTCCGACGACCAGCGGAAATACCGCGAGGAGGAAGAGCTAAAGGAACTGACGGTCCGCGATCCCATCTACCAGACCGAGCGCTACCTCTACCGGCACAAGATTTTCAGCCCGGAAGAGTCGGAAGCGCTGCGCGCCGAGATCAAAGCCGAGGTGGACCGCGCCGCCGAGGAGGCCGACCTTTATCCGTTCCCCAAGGGCGACGACCTGCTGGCGCACATCTACGCGCCGCCGGAGGCGTGTCCCGCCGTCCATTCCCCGCCGCGCGAGCCGCACTACGTTTCCAGCGACGAGATCACCTTGGTCAACGCCATCAACCAGGGGCTCAAGGAAGAGCTCGAACGAAATCCGAAGATCGTCATGTGGGGCGAGGACATCGCCGATCCCAAGGGCGGCGTCTTCGGCGTCACCAAGGGCCTCACCACGGCCTTTCCCAAACAGGTCAGCAACTCGCCGCTCTCGGAAGCCAGCGTGGTCGGGGTAGCAGGCGGCATGGCCATCGGAGGCTACAAACCGATCGTCGAGATCCAGTTCGCCGACTATCTTTTCCCGGGTTTCATGCAGATGCGCGACGAGATCGCGACGGTACGCTGGCGCAGCCAGGGGGCGTGGAATTGTCCAGTGGTAGTGCGGATCGCGGTCGGCGGCTACATCAAAGGCGGGCCGTGGCACTCGGCTTGCGTCGAGACGTTCTTCGCCCACGTGCCCGGATGGCACGTCGTGTTCCCCAGCGCCGCCGACGACGCCAAGGGCCTCATCAAGAGCGCGGCGCGGTGTCTCGACCCCGTGGTGTTCCTGGAGCACAAGGGGCTCTACCGGCGCATCCAGGCCCGCACGCCAGAGCCGGACTCCGACTATCTCATCCCCTTCGGCCACGGCCGCATCCGGCGGGCCGGGACCGACCTTACCATCGTCACCTGGGGCAGCACGGTCTACCTCGCTCTCGACGCCGCGAAGCTACTCGAAGAGCAAGGGCACTCGGTGGAAGTGATCGACCTGCGAACGCTCGTGCCGTTCGATGAGGAGATGATTTATACCAGCGTGCGGAAGACCAGCCGGGTGCTGGTCGCCCACGAGGACACGCTCACGGCGGGATTCGGCGCCGAGATCGCCGCCCGCATCGGGCAGAACTGCTTCGCCTCGCTCGACGCGCCCGTGAGCCGCCTGGCCGCTAAGGATTGCTTCGTTCCCTCGGCCCCCAACCTGGAGCTGATGGTCCTGCCCTCGGTCGAGGACGTCCGCCGCGCCGCCGAGCAGGTGCTGACGTATTAGAATTGAATAGGCGGCGGGCCCAAGAAAGGCATGATCACAAGAATTCAGGCGTCGAACTATCGCTGTCTTCGGTCTGTGGACCAGCCGCTGGGACCTTTTCATGTCCTGGTTGGGCCGAATGCCAGCGGGAAGTCCACCTTTCTGGACGTTGTCGCCTTCCTCAGGACAGTGGTGTCTCAGAACTTAGACACCGCAATTTCCGATCGGACCGAAAATTTCCACGATCTGGTTTGGGGGCGTCAAGAGAACCGCTTCGAGCTGGGCATCGACGCTCAAATTCCGCGTTTTACAAACGCGCCTATCAGACACCTCGCTTCGGATATCGTACGCTACACGCTCGCCATCCGAATTGACCCAACTACCGACACGCCTGCTATTGAAAAGGAAAGCCTTGTTGTTGTGGCGTCAGACGGCAAGACGCCGGGGATTGAGGTGCTTAGCAGAGAGCAGACGAGGGTGAGGTTCAGAGAGGAGACCGGAGCGCAAGCGCAGGATTATTCCTTTGACATCCCTGCCAATTTCTCTGGTCTTGCCAGTCCGCCGCCAGATGAATCTAAGTTCCCCGCGACGATAGGACTTAGAGGCATGCTGAGCGAAGGGGTCCAGCTAGTCGCATTGGAACCGAGAGAGCTCCGGAAGGCCAGTTTTCCCCCTCATCGAAAGGCCCGCTTCGACGGATCCAATCTGGCCCGCTTTGTGGTGGAACTTAAACGGGACCATCGGCAGTCGTTTAAAGACTGGCAAGAACATCTGCGAACGACACTACCTGATCTGGAAGAGGTGCGAGTCGTCCTGCGAGCGGACGACAGAAGCCGGTATATAGTCCTCCGCTATGCGAACGGAGTGGAAGTGCCTTCCTGGATGCTCTCCGACGGCACCCTACGACTCATGGCACTGACCTTGTTCGCCTATGCGCCCGGCTCTCGAGGAATTTATCTTATAGAGGAGCCCGAAAACGGAATTCACCCCACTGGCATCGAGGCAGTCTTTCAGTCTCTGTCTTCGGTCTATGACAACCAGGTTCTGATCGCTACTCACTCACCGATCATCCTCGGCCTTACACGGCCTGAACAGATTTTGTGTTTTTCTAAGGATTCGCAAGGAGCGACCGAGATGCTCCGGGGTGACCAGCATCCCGTGCTGAAGGAGTGGAAGGGGGAAGTCAGCCTGAGTGATCTGTTCGCAGCCGGGGTTCTGGGCTGATGGAGTTCGCGGAGCCGTTGGACTTGGTGGCTCTCGTCCCGGACAAGAACACGAAATCCTCACTCGAAGCTCTCCTATCGCGTCCGGCAGCTTTAGGCACACGGGAATTGAACTCCAGAGTGATCCCACATCCGAATCGCGACGCCGGTGTCTTCAAATCGTGTCACGAATTCTTGAGACCGCTCCTGCGCTTGGCGTCCCGGGCCTTGGTAGTGTTCGATCGGGAAGGCTGTGGCGGAGAACAAGACAGCCGCGAAGCCTTGGAGTCAAGAGTGGAAGGCAATCTGGCTCGTAATGGCTGGGCCGACCGCTCCGCCGCCGTCGTGATCGACCCTGAACTTGAAGCCTGGGTCTGGGCCGATTCACCGCAAGTCGAGGCGATGTTGGGTTGGACTAGGAACCGAGCAGAACTCAAAGAGTGGCTGGTTGAAAAGGGCTACTGGAACTTAGAAAGCTTCAAACCTCATCGCCCTAAAGAAGCGGTTGAGGTGCTTCTGCACTTTGCGAAGAAGCCGCGCTCTTCTGCGCTCTACCAGCAACTCGCCACACGTATTGACTTCGAGAACTGCCAGGACCAAGCGTTCGGAAAACTACGAACCACGTTGCAGGCGTGGTTCCCAGCCCCATAATCTGAGCCCCCCTACGCTCCCCGCTGCGGACCCACGTACTGGTGCCGCTCCGCGGTAAAGCGCGCCGTGCCATACTCGCCGAGGCTCACCGTGCCGGTGAGGCGGTTGTTTGCGAGGCGGCCTTCAAACTCGTAATTGAGCCGCGTGCCCTCGTAGCGGAAGGAACTCCGCAGCAGTACCTGGTCGCCTTCGACCCCACCGCGCAAGTCCGCCGTGAGCGTCTCGTTCCGGTGCGTGCCGGTGACCGTGTCGCCCGTCTGCTCGAGGAACAGCCGGTGATTCGCCGCGCCGCGCACGAATTCGAGTTTCACGTCCCACTGACCGGCGACCTGCGCTGGAGTCCCGGCCGGCGCCCGGCGGGGGGCGGCCGGGGGATGGCTCAGGATCTCGTAGAAGCGGGCCGCCGCGATCTTGTCGTCGCCCGGCGTCATCATGTACGGCATGATCGTGATGGAGCTTTCCTGATCGGCGCGCCGCCGGCCGCCGGTAGAGCCGCCCAGCACGATGCGCGGATTACCTTCGAGAGCCGCCTGCTCCACCAGGTCGCCGGTAACGCCGACTTTCGCCGCGTCCCAAGAGATGCGCAACTGCGGCGCGTGGTTCGAGAGGTCGCGCGGCTGGATCACCTCGGTCTTAACCGTCGGCACCCGCTTCACGCTCTGGGCGATCGTATCGATCCACCCTTCCCAAGTCTTCCACTCGGCCTTATGATCCCGCCTGGGCCACATTTCGACCGCCGCCAGCATGCCCATGATCTCTTCCTTGCCGACCTTGAGGGACCGGCCAAAGGCATGGTGCGGGGCGCTGTTGAGCCAGGCCGCCCACAGCAGATCCCGGGGGCCGAGCAGCAGGCCCGCGCACTGCGGCCCGCGCAGGCACTTCCCGCCGCTGTAGCCGACCATCGTCGCGCCGCGCTGCAAGTGGTGGTTCGGAATCGTCAGCTCCTCGGCGGCGGCGTCCACGAAGATCGGGATGCCCTTCTGCCGCGTCGCCTCCGCCACCTGTGGCAGAAACTGATCGGCGGGACCGGCCAGCATGTAAACCATCGCCGTCTTGTCGCCCAGCGCGGCGAGGTACTGTTCCTTCGTTTCGACCTCCACCATCCGGACGCCGAGCATGCGGATGGCGTGATCGTAGACGTTGCGCGAGTTGCGCGGTACGACGACCTCGCTCTTCATGCCGTGGAGGTTCGGCAACCGCTGCATGCGTTCAGGGTCCGCCCCGGCGATGCAGGCCGAAGTGGCATGGGTCATCGCGGCGGCGCACCCGGCCGTAACGATGCCGAACGGAGCTTGCGTGATCTCCGCCAGGCGCTTCCCCACCCCTTCCATCAGCTCGTCGAGCTGCACGTAGTGGTGCGAAGCCGCCTCCATGGCCTTCTTGACCTCCGGGAGGCTCTGCGAGCCGGTGATGATCGTAAACGTGCCTTTGCAATTCACCAGCGGCCGGACGTTGATCGATTGATAGATGTCGGTTCCGAGACTAAGCGTCGGCGCCGGCGCGGCGGCCGCCGGAAGGCGGGGCGCCAGGCCTAGGGCCGCGAGCCATCCGCCGCTTTTGAACAAGTCCCGCCGCGTAACTCCATTGAGTGTTTCAAGCCAGCTCATGATCGCCTCCTGGACGGATTTACCCTGCCCCTAGCCTACCGCCTGGCCAGCGCCGGTTCAAGCGCCCGCATCACATTTGCGGCCACAATTTTGTAGCCGGCTTCGTTGGGGTGCATTTGGTCGGCCAGCAGCAGCGCGGGCCGCGCCGCCACGCCGTCGAGGAAAAAGGGAATCCGAATGGTCTTGTATTTCTCGGAAAGCTCCACAAAAACGCGCTCGAACGCTCGCACGTAAGCGGACCCATAATTGGGCGGCAGCGTCATGCCGGCCAGGATGACCCGGGCGTGGGCGGCCTGGAATCTCTGGATCATCGCCTCGAGATTGGCGCGCGTGCTCTCGATCGGCAGGCCACGCAACCCATCGTTGGCCCCCAGCTCCAGAATCACGATGGCCGGCTTATAGGCCAGCACCGTGTCGATCCGCGCAAGCCCGCCTCCGGTCGTATCGCCGCTGACGCCGGCATTCTCCACCCGGTAGCGGTAGCCCTTGCCATCGAGCAGACCCTGCAGCACGGCGGGATAGTTGACGCCGTCCGCGACCCCCGGACCCGCTGTGAGACTGTTGCCGAAAGCCACGATCACCGGCCGGTCATCGGGCGGTGCGGGAGCGGCGGGCGCCCGACGTGCCGGTTCCGTGCGCTCCGAGACAGTCGGCTGGGCCTCTCGACCACATCCGGCCGCCACGACACACAGCGCTGCTATCAGCCATACCCGCATCGCATGCCATAATACTTGCTGTCTCTCCCGGATGTCGATCTCCGATCCTATCCTGCAGGTTTCGAATCTCACCAAGACCCTCGCGAGCGGAGCGCACCGCGTCGAAATCCTGCGGGGCGTCGATTTCGAGGTCCCGCGCGGCCAGTTCGTCGCCGTCATGGGACCCTCCGGCTCCGGCAAAAGCACGCTGCTCGGCCTCGTCGCCGGACTCGACCGTCCCACCACGGGCCAGATTCTCCTCGAGGGCCAGGACATCACACGCCTCGCGGAGGACGACCTGGCCGTGCTGCGCGGCCGCAAGATCGGGTTCGTATTCCAGTCGTACCATTTGATCCCGACCCTCACCGCGGAGGAAAACGTCCTGCTACCGCTCGAACTCGTGGGCGATGGCGCCGACGGTACCGCGCGCGCCCGGGAGCTCTTGGACGCCGTGGGGCTGCTCGACCGCCGCACCCATTACCCCGTGCAGCTTTCGGGTGGTGAGCAGCAGCGCATCGCGCTCGCCCGAGCTTTCATGGTGAAGCCCCCGTTGCTGCTGGCCGACGAGCCGACCGGCAATCTCGATTCGGCCAACGGCCGCCACGTGCTGGAGTTGCTCCTGGAGTTGAACCGCCGCCAAGGCACCACGCTGCTCATGGTGACGCATGACCGCGACCTGACCGACAGCGCCGAGCGCCGCATCACCCTGCGCGACGGCCTCATCGTGTCCGACGAGATGGGCCCATGACCCTGTTCCGATCTCTCGCCTGGCGCATGATGGTGCGCGATGCCCGGGCCTCCGGAGGCCGTTTTCTGTTCGTGATCCTCGCCGTCGCCGCCGGAGTCGGCGCGCTCACCGGTGTACGCGGGTTCAGCGAAGCCTTCCGCGAGACGCTGCTACGCGAAGCGCGCACCCTCATGGCCGCCGACCTGGCCGTCCGCTCTTTCACGCCCGCCACCCCGCAGCAGGAGCAGGCGCTCAGCGATCTCGCCCGGCAGGGCGTCGAGCGCACCACCGTGATCGAAACGGTTTCGATGCTGTCGCCGGGCGGCGGCAATCCGATCATGGTGTCGCTCAAGGCTGTGGACCCGGCGCGCTATCCCTTCTACGGCCAGATACAACTCGATCCCGACGTGTCGCTTCGGCAGGCCCTCACTCCGGACACTGTCGCAGTTTCAGACGACCTCCTCCTGCGCCTGGGGCTCAAGGTCGGCGAGACCGTCAAGCTCGGCGCGGCGGATTTCCGCATCGTGGGCGTCGTCCGCGTGGAGCCCGACCGCATGACCGGTAGTCTCAACGTCGGCCCGCGGCTGCTGCTGACGCTCGACGGACTCGGCCGCACTGGCCTGATGCAATTCGGCAGCCGCGCCTCCTACCGCTTCCTGTTGCGGCTCGCTCCCGGCGGGCTCGGTGTGGAACCGGCGCGCGAGGCGCTCGAAGACGCCTTCGGCCGCAACGCCCGCGTCACCGACTTCCGGGAAACAAATCCCACCATCACGCGCGGCCTCAACCGCGCCACGCGCTTCCTGAGCCTGGTCAGCCTGATCGCCCTGATCGTCGGCGGACTCGGCGTGGCCTCCGCTGTCCACTCTCACTTGCAGCAGCGCCTCGAGACCATCGGCATCCTCAAATGCCTCGGCGCGCGCTCGGGACAAGTCCTCCGCATCTATCTGTTTCAGGCCCTGGGACTAGGCCTCGCCGGAAGCGTGCTCGGCATCGCCATTGGTTTCCTGGTGCAGGCCATGTTTCCCCGGCTCATCCGAGCTTACTTCGTCCTGCCGGTAGACCTGCACCTGACCGCGCGGGCCGCGTTCGAAGGCCTGGCCGTAGGGGTGCTCACCACGCTGCTATTTACATTGCCGCCGCTGTTGCAGATTCGCCGCATCCGGCCCGCGGATATTTTCCGGCGCGCGATGCAGGAATCCCGTCCACCGTGGCGCGAGCGCCTTGTCGCGGGACGCGCGTCGCTCGCCGCCGGCGGGCTGATCCTGATCGGCTTGGGCTCGATCGCGGCGTGGCTCTCGAGTTCCCCGCAAATGGGGATCATTTTCCTCGGCGGCATAGTGATCTCGCTCGCGGGGCTCTCGGCAGTCGCCTGGCTGTTGCTGCGCGGGTTGCGCGCGCTGCCCGCTATGCTGCCCTGGCGCTTGCCGACCGCCCTGCGGCACGGCCTCGCCAACCTTCACCGGCCGGGCAGCCACTCCGGGGCGGTGCTCGTGGCGCTCGGCGTGGGCGTCATGTTCACACTGACGATCTACCTGGTGCAACGGTCGGTGCTCACCGAGATAGTCCGGAGCGCCCCGCCCGACATGCCCAACGTCTACTTCATCAACGTCACCGACCGCGAGCGCGACGGCATCATGGAGATCCTGCGCTCCCAGCCCGGTGTCGAAGAGGCGCCCGCGCCGGTGCCGTCGATCTCCGGCCGCCTGATCAGCGTGAACGGCACGCCGGCGGACCAGCTTCCCCTCGAAGGCTGGGCCCAGCGATTCCGGGGACCGCGTTTCGTCACCTGGTCGGCGACTCTCCCCCGCCACACCGAGGTAGTCCAAGGCGCCTTCTGGAGCAGCCGCCCCGCGACCCCGGAAATTTCGGTAGAAGAGGACGCGGCGCGTGTCCTCGGCGTGGTTCCCGGCATCCAATTGGTTTGGCAGGTGGCCGGACGCGACATCACCGCCCGCGTCGCGGCGATTCACCGCCCGGAGTTCACCCGCTTCGGATCGAACATGGAGTTCATCTTCAGCCCGGGAGTGCTCGACGGATTGCCGATGATGCACTTCGCCTCGGCCCGCGTCCAGGCCCGCTATGTGCCGGCGCTGCAGAAGGCGGTCTTCGACCGCTTCCCCACGGTCACAGTGGTCAATGCCGCGGATGTGCTTCAGATCGTCCAGCAAGTGATCGATCACATTTCGGTGGTGGTGCGCTTTATCTCCGGCTTCGCGATTTTGGGCGGTGTGATCGTGCTCGCGGCCAGCGTGGCGGGCACCCGTTTCCGCCGTCTGCGCGAGGTGACGATTCTCAAGACGCTGGGCGCGACGCGGCCGCGCGTGGCCCGCATCTTCTCGGTCGAATTTCTGGTGCTGGGCGCGGTCGCGGGACTTATGGGCAGCC
This sequence comes from Terriglobia bacterium, assembly GCA_041482115.1. Lineage (GTDB taxonomy): Bacteria > Acidobacteriota > Terriglobia > Bryobacterales > JACQDG01 > JBGPDC01. Next base: position 10,738 of record JBGPDC010000174.1, read on the forward strand.
TGCTCGCCAACGCCTTCTCACAAGTCGTGCTGCGGCGGCTCATGGAAGCCGACCTGCGCGTCGACTGGTCCACCAACCTCGCCACCGTGGTCGCGACGGCGTTGCTGGCAAACTTCGCCGGCTGGGTGGTAAGCTTCCGGCTGCTGGGTCAGAAGCCGCTCGAGATTCTTCGTCACGAATAGAGTAAAGGAGCCGCCGCTATGAGCGACGCCGAACGCTTAGACGCCATTGTGATCGGGTCCGGGCAGGCCGGCGGGCCGCTCGCGACCGCCTTCGCCAAAGCCGGTTGGAAGACCGCCCTCGTCGAGCGCGAACATGTCGGCGGCACCTGCATCAACGAAGGCTGCACCCCGACCAAGACTATGGTGGCGAGCGCCCGCGTGGCTTACCTCGCCCGCCGGGGCGCCGACTATGGCGTCGAGACCGGACCCGTCTCGGTCGATCTCCGCAAGGTGCGGCAGCGCAAGCGGGACATTGTCGATTCCTTCCGCGGCGGCAGCCAGGGCCGCCTGGAGAAGACCACCGGCCTCGAGCTGATCTTCGGTGAGGCCCGCTTCACCGGACCACAGCAGGTAGAAATTCGCGTCAACGGCGGCGGCCAGCGCCTGCTGACGGCCGGCAAGATCTTCATCAACGCTGGGACCCGGGCCGTCGTACCGAAGATCGACGGCATCGACACCGTCCCGTTCCTCACGAACAAAACGATCATGGAACTGGACGCGGTCCCCGAGCACCTGCTGGTGCTCGGCGGCGGCTACATCGGGCTCGAGTTCGGCCAGATGTTTCGCCGCTTCGGCAGCCGCGTGACCGTGGTGCAGTCCCGCGACCGGCTCCTCGCGCGCGAGGACCCCGACGTGGCCGACGAGGTCGCCAAGATCCTGCGCGAGGACGGCATCGAAATTGTGCTCGACGCCAGTGCGCTCGGGGCGGCGCTGGCCGGCAGCTCCATTCAATTGCGGGTCCGCGGCCCCCAAGGAGAACAAACGCTCACCGGCTCCCATCTGCTCGTCGCCACCGGCCGCCGGCCCAATTCCGACTCGCTCCATCTCGCCGCTGCCGGTGTCTCGACCGACAAAGCCGGTTTCATCACGGCAAATCCGCGCCTCGAAACCAACGTCGCGGGCGTTTACGCCCTGGGCGACATCAAGGGCGGACCCGCCTTCACCCACATCTCCTACGACGATTTCCGGATCATCCGCGCCAACCTGCTCGAAGGCGGCAGCGCGACCACTACGGGCCGCCTGGTCCCGTATACGGTATTCATGGACCCGCAGCTTGGCCGCATCGGGATCACCGAGCAGGAGGCGCAAGAAAAGGGCCTCGACGTCCGCGTGGCCAAGATGCCCATGAGCTACGTCGCCCGCGCCCTCGAAATGGACGAGAGCCGCGGCTTCATGAAGGCGATCGTCGATAAGAAGACCAGCCAGATTCTCGGTGCGGCGGTACTGGGAATCGAAGGGGGCGAGGTGATGGCCGTGCTACAGATGGCGATGATCGGCCGGGTACCCTACACCG
>JBGPDC010000175.1:0-12234 GCA_041482115.1 Terriglobia bacterium
CTGGGGTCGTTTGCGAAGTCTCTCATTCCGGAACAAAAGGCCGAGAGCAAGGCCATCCACGCGCGCGGAACGTCGAACCGGCGGGTGCTGGCAGAAAGCACGATCGCCTATCTAATTACGCTCGACAACGGCTTCCGCATCATGTTCCGCGATAGCGGGGGCGCGGTGACGGACTACGAGAAGAAAGCCATGGAGCGGGTGGGCCGAGTGGATGTGGCACTGGTCGCCGTTTCGGCCTCCTTCTTGCAGAATCTCACCGTCCCGCGGGCGCTCGAGCACATGCGCACCTACAAGCCCGACGTCTACCTCCCGGCGCATCACGATTCCGATTACAACGCTCTGTGGAGATCGACCGAGCCGTTGTTCCAGGGGGTGAAGGACGAGTTTCCGAACATCGTGACCGTTTCGAAGGGATATCGCGAGCCGATATGCTTCGACACCAGCAACAACCTGCAGCACCGGTGACCGCAGATGAGACTGTTGGCCGTTCTCTTAGTTCTTGGCGCCGGGATGGGCCTGGCGCAAACGGCTGCTCCGGCGAATATCTCGAGCGGCGAGCCGCAGACGATGCCGCTGTGGGAGCGTGGGGCGCCGGGAGCGCTTGGCAGCGAGGACCGGGACCAGCCCACGCTTACAGCTTTTCCTGCCCGGCAACCGAACGGCACGGCAGTGATTGTGGCGCCCGGTGGCAGCTACGGCGCGCTTGCGAGCAACCACGAGGGGCGGCAAGTAGCCAACTGGATGAACGCGCTCGGGGTAACGGCGTTCGTCCTGAAGTATCGCCTCGGGCCGCGCTATCACCATCCGATTGAGTTGGGCGATGCGCAGCGGGCGATCCGGATCGTGCGTTCGCGCGCGAAGGAGTGGGGCGTCGCGCCGGACCGCATCGGGATGGTGGGTTTCTCGGCGGGCGGGCACCTGGCCTCGACTGCGGGCACGCACTTCGATGGGGGAAATGCGGGGGCCAGCGATCCAATCGACCGGGCGGGCAGCAGGCCGGATTTCCTCGTCCTGGGGTATCCGGTGATTTCGTTTCAGCCCGCCATCGTGCACGCCGGCTCGCTGCGAAATCTGCTGGGAGAGAATCCCGATCCGAAGCTGGTCGAGGGGCTTTCGAACGAGCTGCAAGTGACGGCCGACACGCCGCCGACGTTCCTGTTCCACACGACCACGGACCAGACCGTGCCCGTTGAGAACAGCGTGCGGTTCTACCTGGCCCTGCGAAAGGCGGGCGTGCCTGCGGAGCTGCACGTGTTTGCCAATGGTCCGCACGGGGTGGGGCTGGCGCTGTCGGATCCGGCGCTGAGCGAGTGGCCGACGGCGCTCGCGAACTGGCTGCGGGGGAGAGGACTGCTCGCGAAGTAGGCTAGGGTTGCAGGGGCGTGACTTCGCGGTAGCACAGAATCGCATCGTAGGAATCCGACCAATAAATGAGGCTGGCCAAGGCTGGAGAGCGCTCCTTCTCCGGGAGGCGATGGAGAGCCGAGCGCAGGGGCCGCAGGTCGAAGACCGTCGCGGGAGCGCGGGCCAGCGAGGCCAGGAGGTCGAAGGCCGGGTCGTCGAAACGCTCGTCGGCAGCGAGCAGGGCGCTTTGATAGAATATTTTCCCGCCCGCCGCAAACACGGCCAGGTGGAAGGAGGGAACACCCTCGACCGTCCCCAGCTCGGCGATGAAGTTGCCAAGGGTGGAGATCCCCCGGTGGTCGTAGCCGCGGTGAAGATGGTCCCTGCCGAACCGGGCCATTACTTTGGTTTTCGGGCTGCCCTTCGAGGTCTCCCGATAGTGCGCGAGGAAGAGCTCCTTCATTAGTGTCTCTCTCCGAAACGACGCTTCAAAGCGGGTGTTGGGGCTGAGACGATCGATGTCGATTTCGAGCGTGCGCTCGATGTTGAGACGAAGGGAGGCGTCCTTCACGCCGCTCGCCTGCCGCAGAAGCGTGAGCAAGTCCGGCGCCTGGTTGCGGCGGTAGCCCGACTTCGTCATCTCGACCATCGCGCGGAGGTCCTGGTTCTTGGGATTCGCCGCCGCCAAATCGCGGATCAGCAGATGCGGCCGGATCTCCTCCATGTCGCAACCCCACAGTACCGGCCCGCCGGACTTCCGCAGGGATGCTACAAACGCGGCTTCGACTGTGGTCCAAGAGCCTGCTCGCGGCTCTGACGCCGGGCCGGGAAATTCCAGATGCGTCGCCATCCACGGGCTCAGTTCAGCCGCGATGTGGCGGTACCCGGCTTGCCACATCGACGGCCAGAGGTCCCGCAGCAGGGCGGGGATCTCGTTCTCGCCGTGAAGTTCGCCGAGCAGGAAGAACCCGGCGCGCCCGGCCTCCCGCAACAGGAAGGACTTTCCCTCTGCCGCCAGATCGTACTGGTGACGGCGAAGTTGCTCGGAGACAGCATCCGCCGGCTGGCTGAGTGCCGCCCCGGCGCCGAGTGTCAGAAGCCCCAGACACCAGCAAAGTCGCATTGTTAGCGCCATGGGTATAGTGACGAAGATCCTATGAATTTGGTTCAATCGGACCTGGGCGTATAATGTAGCCAGTTCGTGCGGAGGTCGGCATTGAGCGCAACATTTCAATTCACGGTCAACGGGAAGGCCCGCCGGGTGGAGACGGAGCCGGAACGGCCGCTGCTGGAAGTCCTGCGGGAGGACTTCGGTTTTAGCGGCGTGAAATACGGGTGCGGCGAGGGACAGTGCCGCGCCTGCACGGTGCTGCTCGACGGGCGGGCGGTGCCCTCCTGCCAGACGCCGGTCCGCGTGGCGGCGGGGAAGAAGGTCGTCACCATCGAGGGCCTGGCGGCCGAAGGGCGGCTGCACCCGATGCAGCAGGCGTTCGTCGAAGAGGGCGCGATGCAGTGTGGCTACTGCGTGCCGGGCATGATCCTGGCGGCGAAGGCGCTGCTCGACCGGATTTCGAGCCCTACCGAGGCGCAAATTGTAGAAGGCCTGAATTACAACTTGTGCCGCTGCTCGGGCTATCCACGGATCATTGCGGCGGTGCGGCGAGCGGCGACGATGACTGCGAGACCGACGGGGGGTGCGTAACATGCGGGAGCGCATCGAGAGCCAGGAAAACTTCGAGCCGGAACGCTACGAGCTGCGGGAGTCTCCGGCGTACACCTTCGCGCTGAGCCGCCGCGAGTTTGTGGGCGTGGTGGGCGCGGGCCTCGTGATCAGCGTGGCGGGCAAGACGGCGCTGGGGCAGGGATTCGGGGCGGCGGCGCGCGGTCCGCTCGAGTCGCGCTTGCACCTGGGCGAGGACGGCACGGTGACGATCCTGACCGGCAAGGTGGAAATCGGGCAGGGCGCGCGCACGGAGTTCGCGATGGCGGTGGCCGAAGAGATGCGGGTGCCGCTTGGCCGGGTGCGCGTGGTGATGGGCGACACGGACCTCAGCCCGAATGATGGCCTCACGGCGGGCAGCGGGACGACGCCCCGGACGATTCCGGTGGCGAGGAATGCAGCCGCGGTGGCGCGCGAGCTGTTGCTCGAGACGGCCGGCAAGCAGTGGAAGACCGACCGGGCGCGCCTCGAGGTGCGCGACGGTGTCGTGACGGAGCCGGGGGGCAGCCGGAAGCTCGGATATGCGGAGCTGGCGAAAGCGCCCGAGATGGCCGCCGCGTACCGGGCCGAGGCGCCCAGTGATGCGAAGACCACGCCGGTGAAGGACTGGAAGATTCTCGGCAAGCCGCACTATCGCACCGACGCGCGCGACATCGTGACCGGGAAGCACGAGTATCCGTCGGACATCCGGCGGCCGGAGATGCTTTACGGGTCCGTGCTGCGGGCGCCCTCTTACGGGGCCACGCTCGCGAAGGTGGACCTCGCGCCGGCCCAGAAGCTGGCGGGGGTCACGGCGGTGCGGGACGGGAGTTTTGTCGCCTGCGCGGCGAAGACCTCGTTTGCGGCGCGGCAGGGAGTCGCGGCGGTGGCGGCGACGGCGGAGTGGAAGCCCGGGGAGCATCCGTCGAGCGGGGAGCTGTTCACCTATTTGAAGCAGCACGTTTCGAAGAGTCGGCCGCCCATGGTTCGGAACAAGGGCGCCGTTGCGGAAGGACTGGCGCAGGCGAGCCGCCGGGTGCGGGCGGTGTATCAGGTGCCGTTCATCCAGCACGCGCCGATGGAGCCGCGGGCGGCGGTGGCGGAGTGGAAGAACGGCAAGCTCACGGTGTGGACCGGGACGCAGAACCCGTTCGGAGTCCGCGAGCAACTGATGCAGGCGTTTCACCTCGGCGCGGAGAAGGTGCAGGTGATCGTGCCGGACGCGGGCGGTGGGTTCGGCGGCAAGCACACGGGCGAGGTGGCGATCGAGGCGGCGCGGCTGGCGAAGGAAGCGGGTCATCCGGTGTCGCTGCGGTGGACGCGGGCCGAGGAGTTCATGTGGGCCTACTTCCGGCCGGCAGGGATCTTCGAGATGGAGGCCGGACTCGACGGGCAGGGGCGGCTGACGGCGTGGGACTACACGAACTACAATTCCGGGACAGCGGCGCTCGAGACGCCCTACCGGGTGGCGCACGCGCGGCACCAGTTTGTCTATTGCGACTCGCCGATGCGGGAAGGCTCCTACCGCGGGATCGCGGCAACGGCAAACAATTTCGCCCGGGAATGTTTTATGGAGGAGCTGGCCGAGGCGGCGGGCAAAGATCCGCTCGAGTTTCGCCTGGCGAACACGGACAATCCGCAGCTCGAGGCGGTGATGGTCGAGGTTGCGAAGCGCTTCGGCTGGCAGGAGCGGCGGAAGCAGCGCCGTCCGGGGATCGGACGGGGTATCGCGGCGGGAACCGAGAAGGGGTCGTTTGTGGCGGCGTGCGCCGAGGTTGAGACCGACAGCCGGACGGGCGCGGTGAAGCTGCGCGACTTTTACCTGGCGTTTGAGTGCGGCGCGATCTTGAACCCGTCGAACCTGCGCTCGCAGGTCGAAGGGTCGATCATCCAGGGACTCGGCGGGGCCCTGACCGAGGCCATGGAGTTCGAGAACGGCAAGCTGAAGAACGGCAGCTTCGCGAAGTACCCCGTGCCGCGGTTCAAGGATGTGCCGCCGATGTCCGTGATCCTGATGGACCGTCCGGACCTAGCTCCGGCGGGGGCGGGGGAGACGCCGATCATCGCGGTGGCCCCGGCGATTGCGGCCGCCGTGTTTGACGCGACGGGCGAGCGCGTGCGGGCGCTGCCGGTGCGGGCGAAGGTCACGAAAGCGTAGGGGGAGCGCTATGCGATTGCGAGCGGTGTTGCTGGGCGTTGTGCTGCTGGGTCTCGCCTGGGGCGCGGCGAAGACGGAGCCGGCGTCTGCCAAGGTGCAGGTCGGGCGGGTTCCGGAGGGCGGTCTCCAGCCGCAGGTGGCCGTCGACAGCAAGGGCGTTCTACACCTGATTTACTTCAAGGGCGAAGCCGGACACGGCGACATCTTTTACGTCCGCTCTACCGACCACGGGAAAATCTTCTCGGCGCCTCTGCGGGTCAACAGCCAGGAGGGGAGCGCGGTCGCGACGGGCACCATCCGGGGCGCGCAGCTTGCGGTGGGCGGCGACGGGCGCGTGCACGTGGCGTGGAACGGATCGACGCAGGCGCTCCCTACCGGCCCCGTGAATACCGAGGCGCCCCAGCAGCACAGCGCGCCCATGCTCTACGCGCGGCTGAACGAGCGGGGCACGGCCTTCGAACCGCAGCGAAACCTGATGCAGACGACCTTCGGGCTCGATGGCGGAGGCGCGATCGCGGCGGACCGTTCCGGCGGCGTCTATGTCGCCTGGCACGGCAAGGCGCCGGGCGCGCCGCCAGGAGAGGCCGGGCGAAAGCTGTGGCTGGCCCGGTCGAGCGATAACGGCCAGACCTTTACCGCTGAGAAGCCTGCCTGGAACGAGCCTACCGGCGCGTGTGGCTGCTGCGGGGTCCGCCTCTTCGTGGATCACCAGGGAACGGTCTACGGCCTCTACCGCGCAGCGACCAATAACGTGAACCGCGACATCTATCTGGTAACTTCACGGGATCGCGGAGCCAGCTTCCAGGGAACGCTGCTGCACAAATGGGACATCAACGCTTGCCCCATGAGCAGCATGTCGTTTGCCGAGGGGCCGCAGGGGGTGGTGGCGGCGTGGCAGACCGAGGGCCAGATCTATTACGCGAAGATTGACGCCGCCGACCCGAGCCGGTCGCGTCCCGTGGCGGCGCCGGGTGAGGGGAAAGGCCGCAAGCACCCGGTGCTGGCGGTGAACGCCCAGGGCGACACGATCCTCGCCTGGACCGAGGGGACGGGCTGGCAAAAGGGAGGCACGCTCGCCTGGCAGGTCTTCGATCGCGACGGACGTCCCGTGGGCGAGATGGGCCATGCGCCGGATATCCCGGTGTGGAGCTTCGCGGCCGTCTTCACGCGTCCCGAGGGCGGATTCGAGGTCCTGCACTGATGACGCGCCGTGCGGCGTTGCGGGGCCTGGCGAGTTTCCTCGCGGGATCGCCGCTGCTGCGCGGCCAGCAGGATCCTTTCCGGGACCACAGCCGTGTCCCGGCCCTGAACGAGCTGCTCACTGCCTTTGACTTCGAGCCGGTGTGCTACGCCAAAGTCCCGCGTGAGTATTACGACTACATGGCTTACGCCGAGCAGAGCGAGTTCACGCTGCGCCGCAACCGGGAGGCCTTTGACTGGGTACATCTCGTGCCGCTCGGCGTGGTCAATGTGAGCGCGGTCCAGACGGGCACGGAAGTGCTCGCCACCAAGCTGAACTTCCCGATCCTGGTGTCGCCGACCGGCTTCCAAGGGCAACTGCATCCGCAGGGCGAGGTCGCGATGCACCAGGGCGCGACGGCGGCGGCCGGCACGCCTATGCTCGTGAGCAGCGCCCCCACGTTGCCGTTCGAGAAGATCGGCGCGGCGGCGAGCGGTCCGCTGTGGTTTCAGCTCTACGCGCGCGAGGACTTCGATTCCACTCGCGAACTGCTGGACCAGGCACAGGCGCTGGGCTACCGGGCGGTCGCCATGACCGTGGACCAGACGGCGTCCTATTACGAGCGGGCCATGCACGACCGGCACCTGGGAGTGGGGGCTCCGGGATCGAGCCGGTTTGCGACCACGGGCTTCGCGCGCGCCCGGCAGACGGGGCCGGGGAATCCCTACCGCGTGGCCGACGACCGCCTCTGGTACAACTGGCAGTTCGTCGAGAAGCTCAAGGGCTCGCTCCAGGTGCCGCTGCTGCTCAAGGGCATCCTGACCGCCGAGGACGCCAAGCTATGCCTCGAGCACGGCGTCGACGGAATTATCGTTTCGAACCACGGCGGCCGCTCTATGGATTACACGCCCTCGTCGATCGAGGCGCTGCCGGAGGTGGTAGACGCCGTCCAGGGACGCATTCCGGTGTTGATCGACAGCGGCTTCCGGCGAGGCGCCGACGTCTTGAAAGCACTCGCCTTGGGCGCTAAGGCGGTGTGCTTCGGCCGGGTCACGCGCTGGGGCTTGGGTGCGTATGGGCCGGCCGGGGTCCAGCGCGTCCTCGAGATTCTGCAAGGCGAACTGGCGCTGGCGATGGCGCACGCGGGACGTCCCACGCTCGCCTCGATCGACCGCACGCTGGTGCGGGCGGACTTCCATTGACTGGCCAGTCAGTAGATTGTATTATGGGTCATGGCTCTGACTGTCCGCACAAAGAAGGAAGTTGTCACCGAATTCCGGTGCACCGGGATCCTCCGGGCCGCCCGGGCGGTCTTTGCCGAGAAGGGCTATCATGCCGCTACCGTAGACGAGATCGCGGAGATCGCCGAAGTCTCTAAGGGCACGATTTACCTATATTTCCCGTCCAAGTCTGAAGTGTTTGTTGCAACTCTGCGGCAGGGCATCCTGGAGATGCAGGAACTGGGGGCCGAGAACATGGCCGCAGTGAAGACGGCCGGGGGAAAGATCCGGGCGTTCATCCGATCGCGCCTCGAATACGGGGAGCAGAACCGCGACTTCTTCCGCATCTATTTCACCGAGTTCAGCAACGTCCTGTTGCAGCCCTCCTCCACCCGGCAGGAGTTTCAGGACCTGTACCATCGGCAGGCGCGGGTGCTGGAAGGCGTAATCCGCGAGGGAATAAAAGCGGGCGAGCTCCGCAACCTCCACGCGCGGCGCGCCGCCTATCTTATCTACGAAGTCACCCGCTCGGCGATTGCTCATCGTATCCAAGGATGGGACGATTGCTCCGTCGAGCAAAGCGAAGAGACCCTATTTGACCTGGTGTGGAGGGGCGTCGCATGCAACTAAGGACGTGGCTCGCCGTCGCCGCCAGCGCGGTCCTGTGGTGGGGACCGGCGTGTGCCCGCAAAGAAGTGACGCAAGCGGCGGCAGAGCCGCCGGCCATGCCGGTGAAGATCGCCACGGTAGAGGCGCGCACGCTGCCGGTGGAAGTCAAATCGGTCGGCCGGGTGGAGCCGTATTCGACCGTCACCATGAAGTCGCAGATCACCGGCGTGCTGCAGCAGGTCCATTTCGAGGAAGGGCAATTCGTCAAAGAAGGCGACGTGCTGTTTGAGATCGATCCGCGTCCCTACGAGGAGGCCCTGCGGCAGACCGAGGCCACGCTGCTCCGGGACCGGGCCTTGCTCCAGCAAGCCGAGGCCAATGTGCAGCGGGATCGGGCGGCGGCGGATTTTTCGGGCTCCCAGGCAGCGCGCATCCGCAAGCTGGTGGCCGAGGGCGTGTTTGCCCAGGAGCAACTGGAGCAAGCCGAGGCCGACCTGAAGTCGAAGAACAGCTCGATCCGGGCGGATGAGGCCACGGTGGAAAGCGTCCGGGCGGCCGTGCGGTCCGACGAGGTGGGGATTTCAACGGCCAAGCTCAACCTGAGCTACTGCCGCATCGCGGCGCCGGTGAGCGGCCGCACCGGCAACCTGGCGCTGAAGCGGGGCAACCTGATCAAAGCGACCGACGTGGATCTGGTCTCGATCCTGCAGATCCGTCCGATTTACGTGACCTTCGCCGTGCCGCAAGGGGATTTGCCCGAAGTCCGGCGGCGCATGCTCGACGCCAAACTGCGGGTGACGGCCGTCATTCAAGACGTCCGGCCCGATAGCGTGGAGGGCGGCGTCACGTTTCTCGACAATGCCGTGGATCCCACGACCGGCACGATCCGGTTGAAAGGCACCTTCGACAACACCAACGACAAGCTGTGGCCGGGGCAGTTTGTGGAGGTGCGGCTGCGGCTGAACGAGGTATCCGGTGCGGCGACCGTGCCTCCGCAGGCGGTCCTGAGCGGTCAACTGGGCGACTACGTTTACGTGGTCAAACCGGACAACACCGTGGAGCAGCGGCTCGTCAAGATCTCCCTGCGGACGGATCAGTTCCTGGCCGTAGCTCAAGGCTTGCAGCTTGGCGAGAAGGTCGTCACCGACGGCCAGGTCCGTCTGGCGCCAGGCAGTAAAGTGAAGGTCGGGTCGTGAACATCTCTGCGATATTCATCAAGCGGCCGATCGCGACGACGCTGCTGATGCTGGCCATCGCGCTGTTCGGAGGGGTGGCCTACAAGTTTCTGCCCGTCAGCGATCTGCCGACCGTCGACTTTCCCACCGTGATGGTGTCGGCGAGCCTGCCGGGCGCCGATCCGACCACGATGGCCTCGGCCGTCGCCACCCCCCTCGAGCGCCAGTTCTCCACCATCGAGGGTCTGGAGAGCATGACTTCGGTGAACTCCCTGGGCAACACCAACGTCACGCTGCAGTTCGACCTGAGCCGCAGCCTGGACGGCGCGGCCAACGACGTGCAAGCGGCCATCACGCAAGCGGGACCGCTGCTGCCGCCGGGCATGCCGACCCCGCCGGCCTTCCGGAAGGTGAATCCGGCCGACCAGCCCGTGGTCTTCATGGTCCTCACCTCCCCGACCCTGCCGCTTTCGACGCTCGATGAATACGCGCAGACGATGATGGCCCAGCGCATTTCCATGGTGAGCGGGGTCGCGCAGGTGCAAGTCTTCGGCTCGCAGAAGTACGCCGTGGACATTCAGGTGAATCCGCGGGCGCTCGCGGCACGCGGCATCGGCATCGACGAGGTGGAGGCCGCCGTCCAGAGACAGAATGTCAACACGCCCACCGGCACGATGTACGGCCCGCACCGCATGGTGACCGTCCGGGCGAGCGGCCAGTTGATGACGGCCGAGGCCTACAAACCCTTGATCGTCACCTACAAGGGAGGCGCGCCGGTGCGCCTGGAGGAGGTGGCCACGGTCCTCGACGGCGTGGAAGACGACAAGACCGCTTCCTGGTTTTGCGATGCCACGCACAACGACCGGACCATCGCCCTGGCGGTCCAGAAGCAGCCCGGCGTAAACACGGTGGAAGTGGCCGGCGCGATCCGGTCGCTGATTCCCACTTTTCAGGCCCAGCTCCCCGGTACGGCCCACCTGCAGATCATGTACGACCGCTCCGAGACCATCCGCGCGTCGTTCCAGGATATCCAGTTCACCATGCTGCTGACGCTGGGCCTGGTGGTGATGGTGATCTTCCTGTTCCTGCGCAACCTGTCGGCCACCATCATTCCGAGCCTGGCGCTGCCGTTTTCGATCATCGGCACGTTTGCCGTGATGTACCTGTGCGGCTACAGCCTGGACAACCTCTCGATGATGGCGCTGATTCTGGCGATCGGGTTCGTGGTGGACGACGCCATCGTGGTGCTGGAGAACATTGTGCGGCACATGGAGCTGGGCGAGCCTCCCATGACCGCGGCTTACATCGGCTCGCGCGAGGTCAGCTTCACCATCATCTCGATGACGCTGTCGCTGGCGGCCGTGTTCATCCCGCTGCTGTTCATGAGCGGCATGCTGGGGCGCCTGTTCCGCGAATTCGCCGTGACCATTTCCGTCGCGATCCTCATATCGGGCCTGGTCTCGGTAACGCTGACGCCGATGCTTTCCAGCCGCTTCCTGCGCTCCCACGCCCGCCACGAACACGGGCGGCTCTACCTGGCGACGGAGCGCGTCTTCGATGGGATGCTGCACCTCTATGACCGGTCGCTGCAATGGGCGCTGCGTTACCGGCCGGTCACGCTGGCGATTTCCGTGGTGATCCTCGTAGCCACGGGCTACTTGTTCATGAAGATTCCCAAGGGTTTTCTGCCGAACGACGACACCGATTCGATGCTGGTCATTACCGAAGCCCTCCAGGGAGCTTCGCACACCGACATGTTCGAGAGCCAGAAGAAGCTGGCCGACATCGTGCGGTTCGATCCCAACGTGGACGGCTTTATGGCGACCGTAGGCGGCTCGAGCCGCGGCGTCAGCCTGGGAGGCCCGAATTTCGGCCGCATGTTCGCGCACTTGAAACCGCGGGCTGAGCGCCCGTTGGGGGTGGAGCAGCTCATTCAAAAGCTGCGGCCACAGCTCAACCAACTGCCGGGCATGCGGGCGTTCCTGCAGAATCCGCCTTCGATCCGCATCGGGGGCACCCTGACCAAAAGCCTCTATCAATTCACGCTGCAAGGCACGAGCATCGAAGAGCTCTACCGGAGCGCGCAGGAATTTGAGGTCGAGATGGCCAAGCTGCCCGGCCTGCTCGACGTGGCGAGCGACCTGCAGATCAAGGCGCCCGAGGTCCACGTGGTGATCGACCGCAACCAGGCCGCCGCGCTGCAGGTGAGCCCGCAGCAGATCGAGAACGCGCTATTCGACGCTTACGGCCCGCGCTGGATCTCCTCCATCTACGCCGACAACAATCAGTACCGCGTGCTGCTCGAGGTCCAGCGGGAATTTCAGTCCGACCCTTCCCAGCTCCCGCTGCTCTATATCCGGTCGGCGGACGGCAAGCTGGTTCCGATCGAAAGCGTCGGACGGGTCGAGCAGAAGGTCGGGCCGCAATCCATCAATCACCTCGGCCAGCTCCCGGCCGTGACGCTATCCTTCAACCTCGCTCCGAACGTTTCACTGGGCGATGCCGTGAGCTCCATCCAGGAGCTGGCGCGGAAGCTGCCGGCCACGGTCACGACCAGCTTCCAGGGCACCGCCCAGGCCTTCCAGCAGTCCATGCAGAACCTGTGGCTGTTGCTGGCGGTCGCCATTCTGGTGATTTACATCGTGCTGGGCATTCTGTATGAGAGCTTCATCCACCCGCTGACCATTCTTTCCGGACTGCCCTCCGCCGGCTTCGGGGCGCTGCTCACCCTGCAGCTCTTCCACCTCGAGCTCAACATCTATTCGTTTGTCGGCCTGATTCTGTTAGTTGGCCTGGTGAAGAAGAACGCCATCATGCAGATCGACTTCGCGCTCGATGCGGAGCGGAAC
>JBGPDC010000176.1:0-11939 GCA_041482115.1 Terriglobia bacterium
CGTTCCATGTCTCCTGGCGGCAGGCGCGTCCCACCGCAGAGCTTTCATCCTAATAGTATAGCGCCGGCGGGCGTCTCCGGCGAGACCCCGCCGGCCGGAATACGGGCCGCTGCTTCTCACACATGGACGTCCAGCGTACGGTCTCAGGTTTCCAGCCGGACCGGCGGAAGTGTGGTAACGTAAAATTTCTTCCTCTGGACGGCGTTTCCGATACGTTTCACTTCACTCATTAAGAAGGAGGGCTAGATGCCATTCACACTTCCCCCGCTGCCGTATCCGTCCGACGCGCTGGAGCCCCACATCGACAAAATGACGATGGAGATCCACCACGGCAAGCACCACAACGCTTACGTCACCAACCTGAACAAGGCCCTGGACTCGGCCCCGACCCTGACCAGCAAAACCATCGAAGAGCTGCTCGCCAACAATTGCGCTCTGGTTCCGGACGCCATCCGCACGGCCGTGCGCAACAACGGCGGCGGCCACGTCAACCACTCCATGTTCTGGGAGATCATGGGACCGAAAGGCGGCGGGCAGCCCAGCGGTTCGCTCTCGAGCGCGATCGCGTCCACCTTCGGCAGCCTCGACGCCTTCAAAGAGAAGTTCGCCGCCGCCGGTGTCGGGCGTTTCGGGTCCGGCTGGGCCTGGCTCGTGCGGGACGCCGCGGGCAAGCTCGACCTCTTCTCCACGGCCAACCAGGACAGCCCCCTGATGGAGGGCAAATACCCCATCATGGGCCTCGACGTGTGGGAGCACGCCTACTACCTCAAGTATCAGAACCGGCGGCCGGACTACATCGCCGCGTGGTGGAACATCGTCAACTGGACCGCGGTCGAGAAGCGGTACACCTCCGGCAAGTAATTTCCAGCCGACGGCCGTTCGGGACGGCGGCCGCCGGACTTGTAACCTTACGCCCACCGGCCTTCTCCAAGACGGAGGAGCTTCTGTCATGAAATTGGTCCGAGCGCTCGCCCTGGTCCTGCTGGCGGGCGTTTCCTTCGCTCAGCAACCGGCCGAGCAGATTCTCAATACCGAAGTCCCCGCGCGCGCCGGAGAGATTTGCATGGCCTGCGATAAGCCGATCGGCGGGGGGGACAAGTGCTACCTGGTCGAGGGCCAGCGAGTACCGGTGCATCGCGCGAATTGCGACGACGCGGTGCGCGCCAACCCGCTGCAGTTCCTCGCCCAGCTCAAGCCGCGCGGCGGTCTCTTCGGCGGTGAGAAAGCAGGTGGCGGCGGACCGGTTTCGAACGCCTGGCTCCTCGCCGGACTTTACGTCCTGGCAGGCTTGTGCTTCGCGGCGATCTGTTCGCACCGGGCGCTGAACCAGGGGCTCTCACCCTCCGCGTGGTTTTTTGCCGGGCTGTTCTTCACCGCCCCCGCCTACCTGGTGTTGCTGACGCGTAAGCCGCAGGCCACCGGCGTGCCCCCCGGACTGGTCAAGATCCCGGCCACGGCCGCGCCGCGGGCCTGTCCCCAGTGCGGCACGACGAATCATCCCTTGGCCACTCGCTGCCTGGGCTGCCAGGCACCCCTGGAGCCTGACGCCGTCTCGGAGTCTCCCGGCTGAAACCCACACTCAATTAAGGAGAAGGGACAGCCATGCTCCGCCGCCTGCTGGACGACCTGCTTGCAAGCCCTAACCTGATCCAACGCCGTCCGGCGCTTAAGGCCCACCGGCAGTCCAACATTCCCGGTCTCTTCATCATCGGCGATCTCGCCGGCGCCCCGGTCATCAAGCTCGCCATGGCCCAAGGACAGGACGTGATCGAGCACATCGCCGGACTGCCGGGGGCCCAGGGCAACGACCCGAACGTCATCGATGTGCTCATCGTCGGCGCCGGAGCCTCCGGCCTCAACGCCGCTCTCGCCGCCCAAGACAAGGGCCTGCGCTGCCTTGTTCTCGAGAAGGAAAAGATCGCCAACACCATCGAGAACTTTCCCGAGAACAAGTGGGTCTATGCCGAACCCGACTCGACACCTCCCAAGGGCAAGCTCTGGCTCGACGGCGCGCGCAAGGAGGACCTGGTCCAGCGCTGGCACGGGATCATCCGCGAGAACCAGCTCGAGGTCCACACCGAAGAGCCGCTCGTGAAGCTCGAGCGCCAGAAGGACGGGTCCTTCGTCGCCGCCACCGCCAAGGGAGCCTACCGCGCCCGCCGCGTCGTGCTCGCCACCGGACAGCGCGGCAACCCGCGCAAGCTCGGCGTCCCGGGCGAAGGACGCGAGCGCGTCTACCACCGCCTCTACAGCCCGCGCCACTACAAAGACGAGGACATTGTCGTCATCGGCGCGGGCAACAGCGCCGTCGAGGCCGCCCTGGTGCTCTCGGAGCAAAATCGCGTCCGGCTCTGTTGCCGCGGCGCGACGCTCGGGCTGGTCTTCAAAGACAACCTCCGCAAGCTCGAAGAAGCCGTCGCCGCCGGACGCATCGAGAAGATCCCGAACGCGAACGCCGCCGAGTTCACCGATACCGAGGTCAAGCTGCGCCTCGACGGCCAGAAGGAACTCCGCGCCGTGCCCTACCAGCACGCTTTCGTACTGATCGGCGCCGAGTTGCCGGTCCCATTCCTGAAATCGCTCGGCATCCGGCTCGAGAACGAATGGAACGGCAGCCTCCTCCGCGCCGCCGCCCTCACGCTCGCCACCCTCGCCGGATTGTGGCTGGCGGGCGGCCGGAGCGGCGTCCCCGTGCCCGGCTGGGCCGGACTCCTGCTGGCGCTAGCCGGCGCAGTGGGCCTCTTTTTCACCGGCTCCGTCCTGGGCGACCGCTTCTCGTGGCTGGGCGTCTCGTTCCTCACCGCTTACACCGTCTACGGCGCGAAGCTCGGTCCCGGGATGGAGCTATGGCCCTATCGCGGCTGGGGTTTCAACGCCCTCTCGTTCTTCCACCGCCCGTGGTCGTTCTGGTATACGGTCCTCTACACGCTCGTCATGAGCGTCTTCGGACTGCAGGCGCTCAAGCGCTGGGGCCTCGACCGCAAGGACAAGTTCCAGATCTGGCGCTACGCGAGCCTGCTCAGCTTCCAGTGGGTCTTCTTCTTCCTGCTGCCGGAGTTTCTGTTCCAGTGGGCTGTGCGCTACCAGTGGGTAGGCGCGCGCCTCGCGGCCGATCCCGTCTTCACCCAGCAGGCCTGGCGCAGCTACGGCCTCATCTATGCCTGGCCGCTCTTCTTCTATACGTTCTTCTACAACCCGCACCAGGTGTGGGTGGTGTGGGGCGTGCTGCTGACGTTCGTCGTCCTTCCGGTCTTCGTTCTTTTTAACGGCAAGCGCTACTGCTCGTGGATCTGCGGCTGCGGCGGACTCGCCGAGACCCTCGGCGACCGCTGGCGTCACCTCGCCCCCAAGGGACCCGCCAGCGTCAAGTGGGAGCGGATGAGCCTGGTGATCGTCGTCGCGGCCTTCGCCGTCACCGGCATGATGCTGCTGCGCGACTCGGTAGCGCTGTTCCGCGCCCCGGCGCCGAAGGCCCTCGACTGGTACCACCTCATCGCGGACGTCTGGCTGGTCGGCATCCTGCCCGTCAGCCTCTATCCGTTCTTCGGGGGGAAAGTCTGGTGCCGCTATTGGTGTCCGCTGGCGAAGCTGATGCACCTGATGAGCGGCCTCTACGGCCGGCTCAAGATCAGCCGCTTCCACATCGTCCCCAACGACAAGTGCATCGGCTGCACGGAGTGCACCCGTAACTGTCAGGTCGGTATCGACGTGATGTCGTTCGCCCTGAAGCAGGAGACCCTCGACAACACGAATTCCTCCTGCATCGGCTGCGGGATCTGCGTGTCGGTCTGTCCGATGGACGTGCTGTCGTTCAGCGCCATGGGGGTGAAGCCGAAGCTGGTGCAGATCGGGGCGGCCAGGGCGGCGTGAGGCGCCGACTCAAGCAACTCCCTGAAGTTCGACGCAGGCGACCGCCGTATGCGGCTCCGGAATCGGCTCGCCATCCTCGCGCAAACCCTCCAGGTGCAGCTCGATGGCTTCCCGGATGTTGCGCTCGATTTCTTCAACCGTTCGGCTCGTCGTGACGCAGCCTGGCAAATCCGGAACGTAGGCCGAAAGATTAGTCTCGCCGCGCTCGATGACGATCGCATACTTCCTCATGGCTTCCTTTTCAGCCCGGCCTGACTGAGAACACTTTTTAGTGTATCGGATGCAGGTCGTCTCCAGCGTGTCCCGGTACTGTCACCCGGCCCTTTCTTCACGGGGTGCTTGTATTGGCGATGACTTCCGCGCGTACTTCCGTGCTGCCAGCCATCGCTCTCGATAAGCCTGATTAGGTCACGAACTTTCACTCGGCACGAACTCCCCGCAGCCGCTTCATTGTCTCATCGCCCACCGCCCGACTCCGGCACCATAAGGGCCGCCTATCGAGCGCAGCGACCGGGCTGCGCCCATACTGCTACCATCGTCCCCATGACCCGGGAAGAGATCCGCCTGCAGGAGGCCCGCGACCGCCGTGTCCACTGGAAGCGCTGGGGACCCTATCTCGCCGAGCGCGCCTGGGGTACGGTCCGGGAAGATTACAGCCCCGGCGGCACGGCCTGGGAGTTCTTCCCGCATGACCACGCCCGCTCCCGCGTCTACCGCTGGAACGAGGACGGCCTCGGCGGCATCTCGGACCGCCGCCAGTACCTCTGCTTTGCGCTCGCCCTATGGAACGGCCGCGACCCCATTCTCAAGGAGCGTCTCTTCGGCCTCACCGGCCACGAAGGCAACCACGGCGAGGATGTCAAAGAGTATTACTTCTACCTGGACTCCACGCCGACCCACTCGTACATGAAGTATTTGTACAAGTACCCGCAGGCGGAGTTCCCCTACGCGCGCCTGGTCGAGGAGAACCGGCGGCGGCTCGGCCTTCCCGGCCGTGGCGGGCCCGAGTTCGAGCTGCTCGACTCCGGCGTCTTCGAGGGGGACCGCTACTTCGACGTCTTCGCGGAATACGCCAAAGGCGGCGTGGAGGATATCTGCATCCGCATCACGGTCGCGAACCGCGGTCCCGAGGCCGCGAGGCTCGAGCTGCTGCCGACCCTGTGGTTCCGCAACACCTGGACCTGCGCCCCCGGGTCCCCGCGCCCCCGCCTGTGGCGCGACGATGACGACGGCATCGGCGCCCAGCATTGGTACCTCGGCCGCCGCCAGCTCTTCTGCGAGAACCCCGACGAGCTGCTCTTCACCGACAACGAAACCAACTACCAGCGCCTCTTCGGGCTGAAGAACGCGTTCCCCTTCGTGAAGGATGGCTTTCACGAGTACCTCGTCCAGGGCCGCCGCGACGCCGTAAACCCGGCCCGCACCGGCACGAAGGCCGCCGCCCGCTACCGCCTCACGCTCGCGCCGGGCGAATCCCGCGTGGTGCGCCTGCGGCTCACGAGCGGCGACACCGCCTTCGCGGACTTCGACCAGGTCTTCGAGGCCCGCCTCGCCGAAGCCGACGAGTTTTATGCCCCGCTCGCGCAAAAGTCCTGCTCCGAAGATGCCCGCCGCGTACAGCGCCAGGCCTTCGCCGGGCTGCTGTGGTCGAAACAGTTCTACTTTTACGATGTGAAAACGTGGCTCGCGGGAGATCCCGGCCAGCCCACGCCGCCCGCCGAGCGCCTCCACGGCCGCAATCACCGCTGGGCTCATCTCTACAACGCGGACGTTATCTCGATGCCCGACAAGTGGGAATATCCGTGGTACGCCGCGTGGGATCTCGCCTTCCACTGCCTCCCGCTGGCTCTTGTCGACCCCGACTTCGCTAAGGACCAGCTCCTCCTGCTGCTGCGCGAGTGGTACATGCATCCCAACGGCCAGGTCCCGGCCTATGAGTGGGCCTTCGGCGACGTCAACCCGCCGGTGCATGCCTGGGCCGCGTGGCGCGTCTACAAGATCGACCGCAAGCGGCAGGGCCGCGCCGACGTAGCGTTTCTCGAGCGCGTCTTCCACAAGCTGCTCCTCAACTTCACCTGGTGGGTCAACCGCAAGGACGAGGAAGGCAACAACCTCTTCGAGGGCGGCTTCCTGGGTCTCGACAACATCGGCGTTTTCGACCGCTCGGCGCCGCTCCCCACCGGCGGCCGCATCGAGCAATCCGACGGCACGAGCTGGATGGCCATGTACACCCTCAACATGCTCGCCATCGCCATGGAGCTCGCGCGCCACAACCCCGCCTACGAAGACGTGGCCAGCAAGTTCTTCGAGCACTTCGCCCACATCACCCGCGCCATAAACCAAATGGGCACCGAGGAAGACGGCCTGTGGGACGACGAGGACGGCTTTTACTACGACGTTCTCCACCTGCCGAATGGCAGCCACCAGTCGTTCCGCATCCGCTCGATGGTGGGACTGATCCCGCTATTCGCGGTCGAGACCCTCGACCCCGCCGTGGTCGACTCGCTCCCCGGCTTCCGCCGCCGCATGGAATGGTTCCTGAAAAACTGGGCGGAGATTGGCCACAGTATCGACGAGCAGACGCTCCCCGACGGCAGCGTCCGCCGCCTGCTCTCGGTGGTGAACCTGCGCCGCCTGCCGCGCGTGCTCCGCTACATGCTCGACGAGAACGAGTTTCTCTCGCCGCACGGCGTCCGGAGCATTTCGCGGTATCACAAAGACAATCCCTACCGCCTCCATGTCAACGGCAACGAGTACAGCGTGGGCTACGATCCGGCCGAGTCGACCTCGGGCCTGTTTGGCGGCAACTCCAACTGGCGCGGCCCCGTGTGGTTCCCGGTCAACTACCTGCTGCTCGAATCGCTGCAGAAGTTCCACTACTTCACGGGCGACGACTTCCGGGTCGAGCTGCCCACTGGCTCCGGCCAGCAGGCGACGCTGTGGGAAGTGGCGAGCGAGCTTTCCCGCCGCCTGAGCCACCTGTTCCTGCGCGATCCGAGCGGCCGCCGGCCGGTCTTCGGCAGCGTCGAGAAGTTCCAGCAGGACCCGCACTGGCGCGACTACGTCCCCTTTTGCGAATACTTCCACGGCGACACCGGCCAGGGCCTGGGCTCGAGCCACCAGACCGGGTGGACCGCGCTGGTTGCCAAGCTGCTCCAGCAGAGCGGGGAGTAGTGGGGACCTGCGGGCAAATTTGCCCGCGGGTGCCGAGCCGCCACTCGGGAACCTCCCGGCAAATTTGCCCGCGGGTTGCCCGGGGCGGGCACGCGGGGGCACAGCCACGAAGCGGAGTCCGCTTGACAATCCCCCCGTGGCTCGGTATACACGTGGCCCAGGGGGTGTTCTCACCATGCCGAATCGCCGCGAATTCCTGCTGACCGGCCTCGGAGCCACCGTAGCCGCGCTGGCCGCTCCGGGCGACAAGATGCGTTTTTCCATGAGCGGGCACCAGTTCCGCCGGCTCCAGCCGCATCCCGAGACCGGCATCCAGATCACGGGCCGCTACGGCTTTCACGGCCTCGAGCCTTTCACCGACGACATCCCGCAGTACCTCAAGAAGCCCCCCGAGGCCCTGAGGGCGCTGCTCGACGCCCAGGGACTGTCGCTGTGCACGGTGGGGGGCGGCGGCCAATACCTCGATCCCGCCAAATTCCCGGAGACGATCGAGAACAACCTGGCCCTGTGCCGCTACATTACGCCTTTCGGCTGCAAGCACCTCAAGGTCAATCTCAGCCGCCGTGTGGGCAATCCCGCCGACCTGCTCAGCGACGCCAACGCCAAAGTGCTTGCCAAGAACCTCAACGAACTCGGCCGCCGCACGCAGGACCTCGGCATCAAGTTCGCCTTCCACCCCCACTCGTGGACCATCGTCGAGCGCGAGCCCGAATTCAAGAAGATGATGGACCTCACCGATCCCAAGCTGGTCTACATCATCGTCGATACCTGCCACATGACCCTGGGCGGCATCGATCCGGTGAAGGTCGTCCGCGATTACTTCCCGCGCGTGGCCTCGGTGCACCTGAAGGACGCCGAGCCCAAGTACAGCGTGGCGCGCGGCTGGAAGGGTCCTGCCCCGAGCCCGGAGGAACACGAGCGGGTGAATCTTTACAAGGTGTTCGGCGCGGGCGGCGTGGATTTCCCCGGCCTTTTCCGCGTCCTGCGGGAGAAGAATTACGACGGCTGGGTCACGCTCGACTTCGACGCGCCCCGTCCCGGCGAGGGGACCGTCGAGTCGAACATGGCGCTGTTCCGGAAATATCTCACCGGTACGCTCGGCGTCACCACGCTGAAAGCGCAACGGGCCGCGTAAGCGCTCGACAGGTTTTGACATCTCTATCGTCATTTGTCATGACAGATGACGACGGATCCGACACTAACCTCGGGCGTCGTCCGGCCTCACTTCGACCCCCGGCGCCAGGCCTTCCAGTCTTGCTCCACAGCCTCGACCATCCACTTGGCCGCCCGCCGCAGCCAGCCTGTAGAGCGCCGGCTCAAGTCCTTCCGGATGGCACCGGTCCGCCCGCTGCCGAGATGGACGTTCGCGGTCTCGAAGCCCATGGCGCGCAGGAGGCGGTACTCATCGTGCTCCCTCGGCAGCGCCTCGAGCTCAATGCGCGAGCAGTCCGCAGCGAGGCGGCGCACCACAAAGCCCTTCTTGATATGCAGGAAGGGATCGGGACATCGCACGGCGCGTTCCAGGGCCTCCTCGCAGAAGATCTTCGCCGTGCCACCGCCTTTCTCGGCCCACCGGCAAGCAGAAGGCGCAACCGCCTTGGCCTCTCGTACGATCTTGGCGCCATGCCACTCCGCAATGGCGACAAAGCGCTCGCGGCCCAGGCTGCCGAGGCCCGCCCGGCGGTGCGCCCAGCGGCACTCGAGATCCGGCTCCGGCAACGCCCGCTCGAGGACCTTCCGGGCGCTGTCGGGGACCTTCTTCACCGGCGATAGCTGCGCCTCGAGCTTCTCCCAGAAGCGCACGGGGTTCTTCAAGCGCTCCACGGCCATCTCGCGCAGCGCGCGGTGGTGCTCCGCCAGCACGATCGGTGAGCCGCCGCATTGAAGCGCCTCCTCATACCCCTCGAGAATAGCCACGTCCACACGATTAGGGTCGATGGCCAGGTCATTCTCCCGGTCAGACAAGAGCGCGCTCGCCGCCAGCCGCACCAGGTCGTTCGTATAGGGCAGCCACCAGGCTTCGTCGAAGTCGTTGATGCCCCAGACCAACCGTCCCTCGGCGTCGCGCCAGGTACCGAAGTTCTCGACGTGCAGGTCGCCCACCGACAGGACTGCCGGGGCCGCGGCTGCCTCCTCGCACACCTCGGGCCACACTTGGGCCCAGCGGTAGTAGGTCGCGCGCAGAAACGGGAAGACCGCCTCGCGCATGTTTTGATGTTTCAGGGCGAGGTCAGCGGGGAGGAGCGTGAGGTGCTCGCCGAGCCACGCCTCGTAGCGGGCGGTCGCTTCCCGGATGGTCATACCGTGCGTATGCTACCATGCGGTCGAGTTTCGTCTGAGGAGGTGTCCGATGTCTGCCAATCGCCGTGGATTCCTGCAAGCTCTCGGTTCCCTGCCCGGCATGAGCGCGGTGCTGGGCGGCCTGTGGCCGGCGGCGCTCGCCGCGAAGCCTGCCAAACGCGATGTCTATAAGGAGCTGGGCGTCCGCCCGCTCATCAACGCGGCCGGCACGTATACCGCGCTGAGCGCCTCGCTGCTGCCCCCGGAGGTGCGCGACGCCGTCGAAGCCGCCAGCCACCAGTACGTGGCTATCAGCGAGCTCCAACAGGCCGCCGGTCGGCGCATCGCCTCGCTCATCGGCTGTGAGGGCGCGCTCATCACCTGCGGCGCCGCCTCGGCCCTCACCGTCGCCACCGCTGCCTGCGTCGCCGGCAAGGACCCCGAGAAGATCCGCCGCCTCCCCGACACCACCGGCATGAAGAACGAGGTGCTCCTCCAGAAGACCCATCGCGTCGGATACGACCACGCCATCCGCGCCGTCGGCGTCCGCCTGGTGGAAGTCGAAACGCGCGAAGAGCTCGAGCGCGCCGCCGGCGACCGTACCGCCATGCTGTTCTTCCTCAACTACTCCGACCCGGCGGGCAAGATCAAGCGCGAGGAATTCGTACAAATCGGCAAGAAGCTCGGCGTCCCTACCCTCATCGACGCCGCCGCCGACCTTCCCCCCGTTGAGAACCTCTCGCGCTTCACGAAGATGGGCTTCGACCTGGTGGCCTTCTCCGGGGGCAAGGGACTTCGCGGGCCGCAGTGTTCCGGCCTGCTGCTCGGGCGCCGCGACCTCATCGAAGCCGGCACCCTCAACACCAGTCCCAACGGCGACACCATCTCCCGCACCAACAAGGTCGGCAAAGAGGAGATCGTGGGACTGTGGGCCGCGGTCGAGCTCTACATGAAGCAGGACCACCAGGCCATCTGGCGCGACTGGGAAAAGCGCTGCAAAACGATCGGCGATCTGGCTGGCGCGGTGAAGGGGGTCAAGACCGAGACGTTCGTCCCTGAGATCGCGAACGCCTGCCCGCATCTGCGCGTCACTTGGGACTATGCCGCCTCGGGCCTGAAGCCGGCCGATGTCATGAAGCAGATGCGCGAAGGCGAGCCGCGCATCGAGCTGCGTCCCGGAGCGCAGGAGGGCGTCGAGGTCGGCGTCTGGATGCTCGATCCCGGCCAGGACCAGATCGTCGGCCGGAGGCTAAGAGAGGTTCTGCGGCGGGCGTGAAGGGCGCATTCGACCAAGGCAGGATGGCAGGTCAGCTTAGCCTCTTCCCCTTTGCTCCGCATTACGGCTTTTGCGAGGTAATCCATCCGGGGAGAAGGGCGCCACACTGCCAAGTGCATTCGGTTTCTGCGTCTCCAAGAGATAATCTGGTCCATTACGCGACGCGCAAGTCCTCGAGGACTTGGGGGAACGATCTTCTCACTCGCACGAATATCCATTATCGTCGAGACGCCGCAATGCTGCGTGTCCTTCAACAGCAGTGGTGAGCAGCAAATATGAAGTGACTTGACCCGCCGGGATGGATGAAACTAGAACCATGGACTCTCGAGCGCAAGCCTCAACCCGCTTCAGCGACTTGTCGATTCAAGGATTTCGGCGCCTCCACAACATCCAGCTGCCTCTCCGCCCCTTTTGCGCGATGATCGGAGCGAATGGAACTGGGAAGACCTCAGTGCTCGAAGTGCTATCACTGCTGGCCAGTTCCGCACAAGGAAAACTCAGTTCAGCGATAACCGACTTATCTGGCTTGCCTAGCGTATTGACCTACGATCGTGCCGAGGATCTACGCCTCGGGATCTCGATGGAGGTTCTCAACCACAAGCCGCTTCAATACTCACTTCAGCTACGACCGCAAGGTGTGGCCTATGTAATCGAGCACGAGACACTCAGGCAACAGAGGAAACCGACACCGTCCTCGCCGTTCTTGCATATCGATTCTTATGGAGCAAACATCAAATACTACGAGGCGCGTGAGAAGAAATTGGTTCGCCCCAACTGGGAACACAACCCCCTCGAAACCTCTCTTTCGCAAGTGCCCAAGATGTTTCAGGAGCCTGAAGACTTTCGTAATCGGTTAGCTTCATCCAGCTTTTATCACGTGCTGAATGTAGATCCCAGATCTCCTATACGGCTGCCGCAGCCGATGCGACCAGCGACACTTCCGGGAAGAAACGGTGAGGAACTGGTGTCATGTCTGTTTTATCTCCGGGAGGCGGAACGGAGTCGGTTCGAAGCCATCGAGGATTCTCTTCGTGCAGCATTTCCACGTTTCGATCGGCTCGATTTTCCTCCAGTTGCAGCAGGTACTCTCGCACTCGCTTGGCGAGAGACCGGCTTCTCAAAGCCCCTCTACCTGCATCAACTATCCGAGGGCACACTGCGATTCCTCTGGCTCGCAACGCTGTTGCAGAGCCCGGGATTGACAGCCCTGACGTTGCTAGTGTCCCGTCTCTAAGATTCGTTTACAATGTCTGACCTTCCGAAGTAGGGAAGGAGCAGTAGCCGTCCAGGTAAAGGGACGGGGAGTTTGATTATTGGCCCGGATGTACGCCAGGATGGC
>JBGPDC010000177.1:0-11923 GCA_041482115.1 Terriglobia bacterium
GCGGCCCTGATTGCGGGCGACCAGGCGGCGCTGGGGAAGATTCTCTCCGATCAGATCATTTACGGGCACGCGAGCGGGGCGGTCGATACCAAGAAGTCCTACCTCGACAAGCTGAAGGGCGGCTCCCAGAAATACGAGATCGTCGAATGGTCAGATATGACGGTCAAGAACGTTAGCAATGACACGGCGCTCGTGCACGGCCATATCCGGATGGGCGGCAAGACCGCCGGACAGCCGTTTGACAACAAGAACATGATGCTGCTGCACGTCTGGGTCAGGCAGGGCGGCCGGTGGCAACTGGCCGCGCACCAGACGGCCGTGGTATCCCCGCCGCAGCACTAGCCCCTCGGAAGGCCGGGCCGCCGCGCCCTCATGAGCGACCATCGCATCGCCTGGCTGATTCGCATCTCCGGCCCCCTGGCCGGCGCCCGCTATTTGCTGCGGGGCCCGGTGACCCGCGTCGGGCGGGGTCCTGAGAACGACATCGTGGTGGACGAGTCGCCCGTGGTGTCGAGCGGCCATCTGGAGATTCGCCAGCACGGCGAGGCGCTCCGTCTTTACGACCTGAACAGCACCAATGGCACCTACCTCAACGGGGAGCGCGTCCGGGAAGCTGAGTTGGCGCGGTCGTGCACCATTCAGTTAGGGATCAATGGGCCGGAGCTGGCCTTCGAGGTGAGCGTCATTCCCGCCGGGACGGGGCCAGGCCAGACCGTGGTCGTGGCGCCGGTGAGCCCGCCCACCCAGCCGGAACGCACCGCACGCGTGCACCCGCGACACGAGGAATTGCTCTCCCGCGCCGTGACGCAGGCCCGCCTGGCGCGGCGTTTTGGAGCCGCCAACCAAACTGCCAACCTCATGCGGGAGGTGCTGCACGCGGCGCTCCGCCGCACCGCCCGCCGGCACAAAGCCGTCATCGTGGTCCTGATCCTCCTGCTGGCCGCGGTTAGCGGCTACGGGCTCTGGCGCATCCAGGGCCTCAAACAAGAGAAGCTCGCCATCGACGGGCAGATCCAACAACTGGAGAAGCAGCTCCAGAACAGCGGCACAGGCTCCCCCGAGACCGAGCAATTGGTGGACCGCCTGAACCAATACCAAAGCCGGGCCCAGGCCGTGTCGGGGAACCTCTTTTACCGCGTGGGCGTGTGGCAGCGGGAGGACTTCGTCGAGCGGGAAGTGCGGGCGCTCATGGCGGAGTTCGGGGCCGAAACCTACAGCCTGCCGCCGGAATTTCTGGAGCAGGTGCGGCGCTCCATGGAAAGATATCAAGGCCCCGACCGGCCGCTCATGATCCTGGCGCTCGGGCAGGCCCGGGGCGAGATGCAGACCATGCGGCGCGTCTTCCAGCAGAACAACCTGCCGCCCGACCTGGCTTACACCGTGCTGGTCGAGAGCGCCCTGGTCCGCGACGATACCAGTCCGGCCGGGGCGGTCGGGCTGTGGCAGTTCACGCCGGCGACCGCGCGGGCTTACGGCCTGCGGGTGACACGCCGGGTCGATGAACGGCTCGACGCGCAGAAATCGACGCAGGCCGCCTGCCGGTACCTGCGCGAGTTGATCCTGGATTTCGGCTCCGGGACGTCGGTGATGCTGGCGCTCGCCGCCTACAACGTCGGGCCGACACGCGTGAAACAGGAGATCCACAGAGTCAGCGATCCCATCAAGCAGCGCAACTTTTGGTATCTCTATCGGGTGAGGGCGCTGCCGGAGGAAACGCGCGAGTATGTGCCGAAGGTCATCGCGGCCATGATTATTGGCCGCAGCCCCGAGCGGTTCGGGTTTTAGATTGCGGAGGTAGCAGTCACGCATGATCGTGTATTCCGGCTCGCTCGAGGATGTGGAAGGCTTGATCCAGTTCTTCCGCCGGGAGGCTCCCGGCCTGCGGCAGTTGAGGAAACTCGTGATTTCCCGCGAGAAGACCGTGGTCCTCGACGTCAATGGAGAGGGTATCGAGTTCCCCGGCCTCACCTACGGCAATCCCACGCTGGAGCGCCTGTTGCAGGAGCTGGGCGTCGTGTTTACGCCGCGGAATTTGCACAATCCCGACGCCACGCCCAGCGGCCGCAAGGAATACACGCTGAGCGCCCGGTGGACCTGGGGCCACGACCGGGTGATGTGATATCCGGCCTCAGAACCGAATCTTCAACTGATACCGAATCACGCGCCCGCCGCCGTCGGCGAACTGCGGCGCCAGGAACCGCCCGCCTGGCGAGGTGGCGACGCTGGCCGCGATGGCGCCCTCTCCGGGTGAGAACGGGCTGACACTGGGATAGCCG
Source organism: Terriglobia bacterium (assembly GCA_041482115.1). Classification (GTDB taxonomy): domain Bacteria; phylum Acidobacteriota; class Terriglobia; order Bryobacterales; family JACQDG01; genus JBGPDC01. Next base: position 2,277 of record JBGPDC010000177.1, read on the forward strand.
TACTGCGGGTGATTGAAGAGGTTGAAAAACTCCGCCCGGAACTCGACGGACCATTGCTCGTTCACCTTCACCCGCTTGAAGAAGTTCACATCGAAGTTGTTGATTCCCGGTGAGCGCAAAGTATTTCGTCCCAGGTTGCCGGTGCGCGCGGGAAACCGGCCGCTTTGCGTCGGCAAGGCGATGTATTGCGCCGTGGCCGGATCGATCGGGGCGTTGTTCGCGTCCGGGTTGACGTAACCGGTGGGACTCGTGCCCGGCATGGCGCGCACCCCCGGCTGGCCGGCAGGATTGTAATCGGGCCGATCGCCGGCGCCATCGAAACCGTCGGCGTCCAGGCCGTTGGTGACATTAAGCGGCACCCCGGATTCGAAGGTCATGATCGTGGCCACATCCCAGCCGCCCAGCACCCGTTCCACGGCGCCGCGCTGCTGCCGCATCCAAGGCAACTCATATACGAACCCGAACACCGCCCGCTGGGTGCGGTCCTGCACCGAGACGGCGCGGTCATAGCGCAGGCCTCCGGGCGCGAAGAACGCCGGAACGGCGGGGTTTTGCGTCTGGTTCGTGCCGGTGATCGAAAAGACGTCCGCGCCGTTGTCGATCAGCTTCGACCAGGTGTAAGCAGCGCCGCCGCTCAGTCCCTTGGAAAAGCGTTTGGCGACGTGCACCTGGAGGGCGTGGTAGTTCGAGTCGCCGCCATTGGTGCGGATGTTCCGCGAGCCTTGCAGGGCGTCGAGGCGCGGGTTCAGGCGGCTGGCCGGGATCGGCGGGGTGGTCACCGGGATCACCTGCAGGCCGGCCGGCACGGTGGGATTCAATTGCTCATTGAGGAATAGCTTGCTTCCCTTGGAGCCCACGTAGGATAGGTCCAGCAGCACGTTGGCCGGCAGTTCGCGCTGCAGCCCCGCCGACCAGCGCTGATAGTACGGGTTCACCAGGTCGCCCGGAACCAGGGTCTCCGCGTCCAGCGGCGTCAGGGGCCGGGGCGTGGCGGGGATCTGGCCCGTCAGATTACCCAGCCCTCGCGGCAGGTCCGGGGTGACCACGGACGAAGTGGTAGTGGCCACGACATTCGGCGCCGCCCCCTGGGCGTTGGACGCAATGTTGTTAAAGAAGGAGTCGTAGCCGATCCCGTAGCCGGCCCGGAACACGGTCCTCTTCGCCCCGAAAAAGCGGCCTCGCCAGCCGCCGTTCCAGGAGGGCGAGTAGGCCAGGCCCACCGTGGGTGAGAAGTTATTGCGGTCCGGCTTCACCTTGTTGGGAGCGCGGTAGGGCCCGTCGAACGTCACCGGGTCGATGATGCCCAGACCCGCCCAGGCCGCAGTGCGAAGGGAGTTGATCGGCGTGCCGAAGTCCTCGTAGCGCAGGCCGAGCGTGAGGGTCAGCGCCTCGCTGGCGCGCCAGCGGTCCTGAAAGAAGTACGCCTGGCGGAACAGCTTCGGGTAATAGGCGGCGCTGCCGAAGGTGCGCTCCGCGGTGCCCGTGCCGCCGAAATCGTCCACGAAGTTGGCGAACCCCGCAAAGCCCGTGCTGGCGCCATAGGTGAGACGCCCCCGCTCGATGATGGGAGCGAACTGCCGGGAGCGCTGCGACAACAGGTCGAAGCCATAGCGGAAGTTGTGGCGGCCGTGGACCCACGACATAGTGTCCTGCAGCACGTAGTTGTTGGCGATCCGCCCTTGCGGGAAAGTGGGAGAAACTCCTATCGAATAGACGTTGGTCACGGTAATGCCGGCGATATTGAACTGTGGAATCGTCAAGCCCAGCGGGTTGGTGGGATCGAGCGGGAAAGACAGATCGATGCGGTTATAGGAAAGCCGCAGCTCGTTGGTGAGCGCCGGAGAAAAGACGTGGGTGTGGGCGATCAGAGCGTTGTGGTAGCGGTTCTGCTGGCTGGTGAAGAAGCCGGGGAACGACGTCGTCTCCCCGCCCACGGGCCGGCTATCCCGGTCGGCGGCATAGCGCACCGAAAGCAGATCATAGTCGCTGATCTTGTGGTCGACGCGCTGCACCCACTGGCGGTCGGTGCGGGTCTGGGCATAGGGGAAAATCAGCGTTCCGAACTCAACGTCCGGGCGGCTGCTTCCCAGCGGAACGTTGAAGAACTGGGAATTGGCGTCGCCGGCGCCCTTAGAAATGGCATTGAACAGATCCACTCTTGGATTAGCGCCCGCCGGGAATACGCTGTTCAAAGTGGCGCGGCCGCGCGCGGAAAGGGTCCTCACGTTCCCGGTGCTTTGCGAGTTCTGGCGCCGCTCCTGGTAGGAGCCAAAGAAGAACGTCCGGTCTTTCTTAAGGCGCCCGCCGAAGGTGCCCGCGAACCACTGCTCGGTGCCGGGCAGCGGACGGCCGCGCTTCTGGACGTCGTCGGAAAGCGATTGGGTGTTCGTGATCGCGTCATCGTAGGTGGAGTCGAGCAGGTAGGAGGCGGTCCCGTGGAAGTCATTCGTACCCGACCTGGTGATCACGTTAATGACCGCGCCGCCGGACCGGCCGAACTCGGCGTCGAAGTTCGAGGTCTGCACGGAGACCTCCTGGACGGCGTCGGGGTTGGTGAGCTGGAAGCCCTGCCCGGCTATCGAGATGTCGTTGTTCTCCGTGCCGTCGAGCAAGAAGTTGTTGGACCGGCCGCGAGCGCCGTTGACCACATAAGTCTGCACCCCGCGAGCGAAGCGGTTGGTGCTGACGCCCGGGAGTTGCAGCGCCAGCTCCGTCGGGTTGCGAACCGCAAAGGGCAACTCCACAATCTGGCGCGGGTCGAGGTTACCTCCCCGTACGGAAGCTTCGGTTTGGAGCACTGTGGCAGCGCTGGCGCTCACCTCGACCGTCGCGACAGTCTCGCCCAGCTCCAGCCGCCCGTCGACCGCGGTCACCTGGCCGGCGCGCACGTCGAACGTCCGCGTCACCAGCACCTTGAAGCCTGGGGCCTGCGCCTTGAGGTCGTAAGTCCCGAGATCCACCGCATCGAAGCGGTAGAAGCCGGCATGGTTCGTCTCGCTGGGACGGCTCACGCCAGTCGCGGTGTGGATCAGCTCGACTCTGGCGTTGGGCACCACCGCTCCGGCCGGGTCCGTAATCAGGCCACTCACCGTTCCCCGGCTAGTTTGGGAATAGAGAAAAACGACGCCCACTGCGAAGAGTGGCAGACAAATCAGTACCCTTCTCATACCCTACCTCATAGAACTTCTAGACTTAAAGTACTACAGCCACAGGCAATATTACAAGAAATGGGCGACCTCACCCCAGCCAATTCAGAATATCTCTCATTGCTGAGGTTCGCGGGGCCGTTCCGCCGATTAACTCCAGCCGCGAGGGCCACGGCGGCCTCAGTGGTTGGCGTGGGCCAGGTCTTTCTTGCGTTTTACGTCTATGCTCAGCCGCTTGATCTTCTGGTTCAGCGTGGAGAGCGGGATTCGGAAGCTCTCGGCCGTATCGGTCTGGCTCCAGTTGTACTTCTCAAGCTGCTCCAGGATCACGCGCCGCTCGAACTCGTCCATGATGTCGAAAAGCGAGGCCTCCGGCGGTCGCTCGAACGTCGGCAGCTTGCGGCGAATGTGCACCCCGCTCGCCGAAAGCACCGGATCCGGCAGCAGCTCGACGGGAACCAGCATATCGGTAGCCAGCACCACGGCACGCTCCACCGCGTTTTCCAGCTCCCGCACGTTGCCGGGCCAGTTGTGATCCAGCAGCAGCCGCATAGCCTCCGGCGAGAACTTCAGGCGCGAGCGGCCCTCCGCATCCAGGAACTTGTCGTTCTCGCGGCAATACTTCACGAAAAAATGCTCCACCAGCACCGGGATGTCGTCGCGGCGGTCGCGCAGCGGCGGCAGGTCGATCTGGATCACGTTCAGCCGGTAGTAAAGGTCTTCCCGGAAGCGGCCCTCCTCCACCTGCTTGCGTAAATCGAGGTTGGTGGCGGCGATAATCCGCACGTCCACGCGGATCGTCTCGACGCTGCCGAGCGGCATGAACTCCTTTTCCTGGATGACGCGCAGCAGTTTGGCCTGCGTCTCGAGGCTGATGCTGCTGATTTCGTCGAGGAAGATAGTGCCCTGATCGGCGACCTCAAAATACCCCTTCTTGCTGTGGATGGCGCTGGTAAAAGCGCCCTTGACATGCCCGAACAGCGTCGACTCCAGCAGATCGGAGGGTAGGGAACCGCTGTTGACGGCCACGAAAGCCCGGTCGGCGCGCGGCGAGTTGGCATGGATGGCCTTGGCCAGCAGCTCCTTGCCGGTGCCGCTTTCCCCGTGCAGCAGCACCGTAGAGCGGCTCGGCGCCACCTGGCCCACCAGCTCCAGCACTTTTGTCATCGGCTCGCTCTTGCCGATGATGTTGGTGAAGTTGTAACGCTCTTTCAGCGCCCGCTTGAGGTGGATATTCTCCCGCTCGAGGCGCCGGCTTTCGATCGTCTTGCCGATTTCGATGACCAGCTTGTCGTTGTTCCACGGCTTGGTAAAGAAGTCGCTCGCGCCGTTCTTGATGGCGGCGACGGCGTTCTCGAGGGTCCCGTAGGCGGTGAGCACCACCACCGGCGTCTCGGAATCGCGCTTGCGCAGAGCTTCGAGCACCTCCAGGCCCGAGCGGTCGGGCAGCATCAGGTCGAGCAACACCAGGTCGTAGAGCTTGGACTCGAGCGCCCGCAGCCCGCTCTCTCCGTCGGCTGCCGTTTCTACGTGGTAGCCTTCCAGATTCAGCAGCGTTTCCAGGCTCTCCCGGATTTCGGCCTCGTCGTCGATGACGAGAATCTTTCCCTTTTTTTCAGGCATGAACCTTGTTTCGGGTGGGCGTCAGGGATCGCGCGGCGGCCGCCACCGGGAATTCCAGCCGGAAGCAGGTACCCTTGCCCACCTCGCTCTCGACCGCGATGGTGCTCGAGTGCTCCTGCAGGATGCCGTAACTGACGGCCAGGCCCAGTCCCGTTCCCTTCTGCACGCCCTTGGTGGTGAAGAACGGATCGTAGATGCGGTTGAGGTGCTCGGGAGCGATGCCGATCCCCGTGTCGGTTACTTCCACGCGCACCTGTCCGGACGCATCGCCGTTGGGGCCCGCGGTGCGGATCAGGAGCCGCCCGCCCTCCGGCATGGCGTCCTTGGCGTTCAGGAACAGATTCAGGAAGACCTGTTGCAGCTTGCCGTTGTTCCCTTCGATGGTGGGCAGTTGCGGATCGAGGGCGGTCTCCACCTGCACGCGCGCCTTTTTGAACTGGTGATCGAGCAGCGAGATGGTTTCCTGCACCGTGCGGTTCAGGTCCACCGGCGTGAACTCGGTCGGCGAGGTGCGCGAGAAGTTCAGCAGCGAGTTGACGATTTCACTCGCGCGGAAGGTCTGCGCCGCGATCTTGTCGAGCAGGCGCGCCTTCTGCTCGTCCTCCGAGACCTGCCGGGCAAGCATCTGAGCGTACGTGGAAATCACCGCCAGCGGCGTATTCACCTCGTGCGCCACGCCGGCCGCCAGCAAGCCGAGCGAGCTAAGCTTCTCGGCCTGTACGAGCTGCTGTTCGAGCTCGATGCGGTCCGTCACGTCGTCGAAGATGATGAGGCGGCCGATGCGGTCGAAGTTCTTGGCTACTAGCGGCGCGATGGCGAGATTCAGGATCCGGTCGGAGGTAGGCTGCTTCGCGCCGTCGGTCGCCGCCGGGAACGCCTCCGGCCGCAGCCGGTATTTGAACACGTTGTGGACGCCCGTCTCCTCCCGCACCCGCACGAACTCCTTCACCAGGTCCTCGGGGAACAGCTCCCCAAGCGTACGCCCTACCGCCTGGTCTCGCGAGATGCCGTACATCAATTCGAGCTGGGTGTTCCAGCTCTCCACGCGGTCTTCGAGATCCACCGCCAGGATGCCGACGTGGATCGACTCGACGATGTTCTCGCTGAAATCCTTCAGGCGCTCGTATTGGGCGACCTTCTGCTGCAGCGACTGGTAGAGCCGCGCGTTGTCGATGGCAATGCCGAGCGAGCCCGCGAGCGTCATCAGCAATTCGAGATCGTCGCCCGACAGGTAGTCGCGGTTGAGCGTGCGTCCCAGGCCCAGGAACGCCACCGTGCGGCTGCGCGCGAGACACGGCAGGTAGTAGGTGAGGTCCAGGTCGGCGATCGTGCTGCGCTCCGACGCCGTGCCGTCCAGCCGCCACCGCGTGCTCTCGAAGAAGACGTAGGGCCGCGCGTGCAAGTTCGATTCCGGCCGCCCCGCCTCGAGGAACGCCAGATCCAGATAGTCGCCCGGCTGGATGGCGCGCCCCTGCCGGTCCCGCATGCCGAGGCCGTGCGCCAAGTCCCACTTCCCGCCTCCATCCTGCAGGAAGACCGCCACACGCTCGATGCCCAGGGTCTTCCCGATGCGCTCCGTCACCGAAGCCAGCATGGCCGCCAGGTCGGTCTCGGCGTTCAGCTCGCGCGCGAACTCGATCAGCGTGCGGCGGTAGTCATAACGCTCGCGGTAGAAGTAGCGGTCCAGGCGTTCCTGGATCCACGTGCGCAGCGGCTGGAACAGGAACGCCGCCACCAGCACCGCGGCAATCCAGCCCGCCTGGCCCAGGTCCCGGAAGTTCTGGTGCACCACATCGCCGATCGTGAAGATCAACGCGTAAAACGCGCCCAGCACCGTCATGGTCGCGAGCGAATAGGCGAAGCCGCGCCGGAAGATGACGTCCACATCCATGAGCCGGTAGCGCGCGATCGCGTATGCGAAGGTCAGCGGGACCAGCCCCAGCGACAGCACTGACAGGCTCATGTAGGAGCCCGGCACGCGTCCCAGCAGGTAGGGGATGGCATACCCGGCGATGAAAGGCGTCACTCCCCAGAAGGTCCCCAGCTTGAGCCACTTGAGTTGCGGGCGCGCCCAGGAGTCTTCCACTGTCGCTTGGCGGTAGGCGAGGTGCAGGACGGCGTAGCCGGCTAGGAACGAGGCCGTCAGCAGTCCCAACGACAGCTTGTCCAGCACCCACCGCAGCTCGACCAGCGGCAGCGGAGTCCGCAGCGCGCCATTCGCCGCCAGGACGTACGCCCCCAGCAGTACTCCCGCCGGGGCGTAACACAGCGCCGCTACCGCCCGCCGCCCGCGCGCCAGCAGACCCGTCTCGGCGAACGTCAGGCAGAAGTGCAGAAACAGCGGCGGCGCGAACAGCAGGGCCCACACATTGCCCCAATAGATCAGCCGGTCAAAGCCGTTCAGCTTGCCCGTGTAGTGGAAGCCGTAAAGCAGGAGCGAGGCCAGGCAAAAGAGATAAAAGTGCTGGGACTTGGGCGCGCCCTCCCGGCGGAAAAATACGTACAGGCCGATCAGCAGATGCAGCAGCCCCACGATGTACAGGTAATAGATGAGCGGGTTCCGTGCCACCGGCTGGATGATCAACGTCGGACGCAGCTCGATGTCGTGACGGGCGACGCGATACTCGGCCCGTTTCCAGGTCCCGATGCCGAACAGAATCTGCGGGACGCTGAGGGCCTTGGGAACCGCCACCCCGTTGATCGCGTGCAGCACGTCGCCCGGCCGCAGGCCGCTGCGCTCCGCCGGGCTGCTCGCCGCCACCCGCAACGCCTCCACGCCGTGGGGACCGTCGATCCACGTGACGCCGTCGTCCGGCAGCTCGAAAAGGCGCTGCTGCTGCAAGTTCAGAATCGCGGCCACGACGGCCGCCACCGTCAGCACCGCCAGGAGCGCGCGAGAAAGCCGAATTGGTAGGTCGCCGAACATCTTCGCGAGCTGCGTCCTAGCCTGCACCCCTCCCCCAAGCATCGAGCTACGAACCATGTGCATGCCAGGGGCCATTTGTGAGTTCTGGGACGGCTCCATAACCAACGGCGCTACAGCCACTTACAGTATAGGTTTGACGGGGAGGCGGCGCGCTACAGTTTCCCAGAGATTTCCTACTGAAAACGGTAACTCTTAGCACGGAAAGATGGTAAGTTTACTTGACCTGGCACGCGCCCGGCTCTAGAATCTAAGGTGAAGCATTGTATCGTCGACGCAATAGCGCGATGGAGAGACATCCCGGGGGAGAGGTCTATGCGGCGAAGCTGGGTTAGCCTTTTAGGCTTATGCACGCTGCTGGCGGGTACGGAAGGCCTGATCTGGGCACAGGCCGCCAAGGCGCCTGCCAAAAAGGACGACAAGAAAGCGGAAAGCACCGCCAAGCCTTTGTCGCCGCGGGAGATCCGCCGGCGGCAGAAGAAACTTGAGGAGGAGTTGCGCGGCCCCTTCAAGCGCTGGCTCGACGAGGATGTCCGCTACATCATCACCGATGAAGAGCGCGCGGCCCTGAAGCGCCTCTCGACGGACGAGGAGCGCGAGCAGTTCATCGAGCAGTTCTGGCTGCGCCGCGATCCCACCCCCGACACCTCGGAAAACGAGTTTAAGGAAGAGCACTACCGCCGCATCGCGTACACCAACGAGCGGTTTCCGTCGGGCATCCCCGGGTGGAAGACCGACCGCGGCCGTATCTACATCACCTTCGGTCCGCCGGACGAGATCGAGTCGCACCCCTCCGGCGGCACCTATGAGCGGCCCATCGAAGAGGGCGGCGGAACCACCTCCACTTATCCCTTCGAGAAGTGGCGCTACCGCTATATCGATGGCATCGGCAACGATGTCAACCTCGAGTTTGTCGATCCCACGATGACCGGTGAGTACCGCCTGACGATGGACCCGTCTGAGAAGGATGCGCTGCTCATGGTCCCCGGCGCCGGCCTGACGCTGATGGAACAGATGGGCATGGCGAGCAAGACGGACCGCTTCAGCCGGACCGACGGCACCCATCTGGGCACCCCCATCGGCGGGCAGTCGATGAAGATGAACGAGTTCGAGCGCCTCGATCTCTATGCCAAGGTGCAAAAGGCGCCGGCTATCAAGTTCAAGGACCTCGAGGCGGCGGTCGAGAGCCACATCCGGTACAACACGCTGCCCTTCCAGCTACGTACCGATTACGTAAGGATTACCGACAATTCGGTGCTCACGGCCATCACGATCCAGTTGCAGAACAAAGATCTGGTGTTCAAGGAAAAGGAAGGCCTGCAGCGGGCGACGGTGAACATCTTCGGCCGCATCACCACGATCTCGCGACGCGTCGCGGACGTTTTTGAAGACGTGGTGACGGTCGATACGCCCGCCGACCTGCTCCAGCAGGCCGCCTCCAAGCAGTCGATTTATCAAAAGGCGGTGCCCCTCGCGCCCGGCCAGTACCGGCTGAGCGTGGTGCTCAAGGACGTGATCGGCGAGACCATGAGCACGTACGAGACGGCGCTGCGGGTTCCCAAGTTCGAAGAAGACAAGCTGGCCCACAGCTCTCTGATCCTGGCCGACACGATCGAGAAGGTGCCGAGCAAATCCATCGGCGCCGGCCAGTTCGTGGTGGGCAGCTCGAAAATCCGGCCGCGCCTCAGCGAGACCTTTGACCGGAAGGAAAAGCTCGGCATCTATATGCAGGTTTACAACTTCTCGGTGGACGAAGAAACCAACCACCCCTCCGGGAAGATCGCTTACGAGATTGTGAAAAACGGCGCGACTGCAAAGATGCTGGATTTCTCGGAGGACGTCGGAGAGGCGGTCTGGGAGGTCGTTGAGGATTTCGCCACGGCTCGAGGCTTTGCCGGAGGCGAGGGCGACCATGCCATCGAGCATGTTGAGCCAGAGGCGGACGTAACAGAGGA
>JBGPDC010000178.1:0-11777 GCA_041482115.1 Terriglobia bacterium
CAAAACACTGTTTTTCGAACGGCCGGTTGGGCGGCTGCAAACCATCGAGTTCCAGAGCGCGGCGGGTCGCTCCACGGGAGTAACGGTGGCGTTTGACCAGACTCCCTGCAGATCCGGCTGGCATCCGGCGCGCGTGGCACAGTCCGGGTTCCTGCCGCAACCTTCGCCTCTGCCGCGGAAGGCCGGGCTGGGCCAGCGATAGGGACCGGCGCCAGTAACGCGATCCCAATCACTACCGTCGGAGCACCCCTCCAACCAGCAAGCGATGGTACTTTGACCAAATCCATGCCGCGCGCCACCGGCGCCACTTCGTGAAGAGACTGGAAGGGCTCGGATTTCAGGTCGTTCTTGCCCCGGCCGAAACAGGCGGCGCCAAGGGAAATTTTGGAGAGGAGGAGAGGAGTACAATAGGTGGGTCAAATTTGCAACGCGCTTAAAGGAAGGGGCACCCAAGGACATGAGGCTACGGGGGCGCAATAGGAAACTCTGGTCGGGGCGACTGATCCTTACGGTCGCTGGAATAACGGTCGCGGGGCTGATCGGCGCCGGCTTGGCGGCCGGCCAGACGGCGTCACAGAGAAGACCGCAGACGGCGGAACAGGCCTTCAAGAACATCCAGGCCCTCCGGGGGATTCCCGTGGACGATTTCATGGGGACGATGGGCATCATGACGGCCGCCCTGGGTTTTGACTGCGCGGACTGTCATATCGGGGCCGGCACCGACAAGGTGGATTGGGCGTACGATACCCCGAGAAAGTTGATCGCGCGCCGGATGGTAAAGATGGTGGCAACCATTAATCACGATAACTTCGGAGGCACCCAGCTTGTGACGTGCTGGAGCTGCCACCGCGGGCGCGATCGCCCCTTGGTCACGCCGGCCCTGGAAAACGTGTACGGCACTCCGCCCTTCGAGACGGATGACGTCTTCACGCAGGTTGCCGGACAGCCGTCCGCCGACCAGATTCTTGACAAATACATCCAAGCGCTCGGCGGGGCCCAGCGGCTGGCCGGCCTCACCAGCTTTGTCGCCACGGGGACTAGCCTGGGGTTCGCGGGGTTCGGAGGCGGGGCCCAAGTCCAGATTTTTGCGAAAGCTCCGAATCAGCGCACCGTGCTCATCGAGTTTAAGGACGACCCGGGACGCGGAGACAGCACCAGGACTTTCAACGGCCGCGCCGGTTGGATAAAGACGCCGCTGGCAGTCTTAACGGAGTACGAGGTGAGCGGAGGTGATCTGGACGGGGCCAGGCTGGACGCACAACTCTCCTTTCCGGGGCAGATCAAGCAGGTTCTCAGCAATTGGCGCGTCGGCTCACCGGCTACCATCGACGATCTTCCCGGGCCCTCCAGCCAAACCTCGCAGCAGTCGAACGTGATAGGGCAGAATCGCGAGGTTCAAGTGGTCCAGGGAAGCGGCCCCGGAGGCCTTATCGCAACCTTATACTTCGACAAAGAATCTGGCCTCCTGGTGCGGGAGGTACGGTATGGCAAATCGCCGATCGGCCGCGTTCCCACCCAGATTGACTATGGCGATTATCGAGACGTGGGCGGAATCAAAATGCCCTTTCGCTGGACGTTCGCGTGGCTGGGCGGGCGGGATTCCATAGAGCTGAAGGAAGTGCAGACGAATGTCCCGATTGACGCGGCGAAGTTCGGCAGACCCTCCCTGATGAAAGGACGGTAGGCCGGATACGAAGCGCCAGACATTGACACTTTGGAGCGCCTCCGGTGGAAATGTCGAATTCGTTCGGCTCCGTCGACGCCCTGCTTCTCCAGCGGGTCAGCTTCAAAGAGGCGCTCCGGCTGTACCTGCTCGGCGAAACACCATTGCCGAAGGACGTGGTCGTCGTCGCGACGGTAGCTACCGATGTGGGATCGAGGGGATCGTGCTTCGTGCCGAACCGGATCAAGGAGAATCCGATGATCGCCTATGGCCTGCTGACAAAGGGCCTGTATTCCCGTGTTCTGTTCGGGGAGGATCTCCCCGACGGAATCCGGAAGATGTGTTGCGCCGGTGGCGACTGGAAGCTTCTCTTTATGCGCCACTGCGAGGACAAGCTGCTTGAAGGATTCGGAAAGCTCCTGGAGACAAGCGTTGCGGTCGGCCAACTCGGCGACACACAATTATCGCCGCAGAAGAAAGCAAGCTGACTGGAGAATGGGCCATTGCCGGAATCAGGCTAAGTCCTGCCTGAGCATTGCGATTTCTCGCCACTGGATCAGGTAGTCGGCGTCTCGGACCTCTGGGCCATCGGGCTCCCTGGTTGCCAAGCGTGCCTGGAGTTCTGGGGCGCCACGCGGGCCGGGTGGCGCAAAGGCACCGTTATCTGAGGATATCGGAAGCTATCCTGCGGCACCGAACGCCGCGGTATACTCACTTGGAACGACGCGATGAGAAGGCGGAACATGAATCCCAACCAAGTAAATTGCCTGGGCCGCCGCGTGCGGCCGTATGCGCTGCTGGTGGCCGGGCTGGCTGGCATCCTCGTCACCGCCGCTTGGGCGGCGGCCGCTCCAACCTCGCGCTCGGTATGGGACGGCGTCTACACCAGGGAACAGGCCAACCGTGGCAAAACTGCCTATGCCGAGCAATGCGCCAACTGCCATGGCGCCGAATTGGGCGGCGGCCATGAGTCGCCCGCACTTACCGGCAATCGGTTCCTGGCGAAGTGGCACAATCATTCGGTCGATGAACTCTTCGAGAATGTTCGTGTCACCATGCCGGCAGACCGGCCGGGAACCCTGAGCCGGCAACAGAACTCCGACCTCCTGGCCTATATCCTCGCTGTGAATAAGTTCCCGGCAGGGCGCGGGCCGCTCAGCACGCAACGCCAGGCGCTCAGACAGATCCAGTTCGAGACACGTGGCGTTCTAGCGCCGCAAGTGCCAGCGGCGCTAACCGGCCCGGCGGCTGCCGTTACACCTGCGCGTTCCAACGACGCGAACGCGGAGCCGGCGCCCGCTCGGGTGGAAGGTCATCCGATTGAGAGGCGCCCACCGGAAAAACGCGACAACCAGCCCGCCTTCCCCGAGCAGACACGGGCGCCGTATCACGCCTCCGCGCCCTTCCAAGTGACGACGCTGGTGGACAAGATGCCCGCGCCCTGGAGCATCGCATTCCTGCCGGACGGGAAAATCCTCCTCACCGAAAGGCTGCCCGGCAGCATACGCATTCTGGACGCCAAGGGTGTGCTCTCAAAGCCCGTGGCCGGGGTGGCCGAGTTGGCGTCGCCGGGGGCAAAGGACATCGGCCTCCTCGATGTGGTGCTGGACCCGCATTTTGCGGACAACCACCAAATTTTCTTCACCTTTTTCGATTACATCGATGGCACGGACAGCAATACGTATGTCGCGCGGGCCCGGCTGGAGGAAGCCAAATGCGCCTTGAGCGAGGCGAAAGTCATCTTTCGAGCCCAGCCCCTTATGCCGTCCAAAAGGCTTGGCGCGAAGACGGGAGGCCGCATCGCGATCGCGCCGGATGGCAGCCTGTTTGTGACGACAGGCGACCGATCGGACTCGCCGCCGTGGGACGTCGCGCAACGGTTGGACAACCATCTAGGCAAGATCGTTCACATCACGGCGGAGGGTGCTCCGGCGTCCGATAATCCGTTCCTCGGAAAACCAGGCGTTCTGCCGGAGATCTGGGCCTATGGCGTGCGCAGCCCGGAAGGCCTGGCATTCGATCCGAAAACCGGGCGGCTATGGGAGAACGAGCACGGTCCTCGCGGCGGTGACGAGCTGAACATCCTCGAGAAGGGCAAGAACTACGGATGGCCGGTGATTGTGCACGGCATCGACTATCCCGGTACCGCGATCGGCGAAGGAATCACGCACCAGGAAGGCATGGAGGAGCCGGTGTATTACTGGGATCCGGTGATCGCCCCCTCGGGCCTCGCTTTCTATACCGGCAACCTGTTTCCGCAGTGGCGGGGCAGCCTCTTCGTCGGCGGCCTTCGCGGCCGGATGCTGGACCGGCTCACGATCATAAACGACAAGGTCGTAGCGGAAGAACCGCTACTGACGGATTTGCATGCCCGCATCCGGGACGTGCGCGTCGGGCCCGACGGCGCGGTCTATGTATTGACCGACAGCGGCACTCCTTCGATGTCACCCCGCACGCCGCTCGCAAGCAAGCTGTTGAAACTCACACCCAAATAGCTTCGACACTGCGCCCCTGCCTTTCCTACGCTGGGAAACCGCCTCCGGCAATGCCCTGACAGATACTCCCCAGAGTAACCAAGAGCTCCGTTACTGCCTCCAGCGGTTGGCCTTTTCCAACACACTTAGCCGTCTAACGCTAGATCCTTATCGGAAGGGCCCCGGCACGGTCGCGCCTCGGTTTGCGGGCATTCGGGTAGTGGTCAGAATTCGTTAGTAGGAGCAAGGCTCGTTAATCGGAAGAAAGTTACTGAGCCGCGGGTGTGAGCAAGCGGTCTGGGGCCGCCGTAGCCTCAGCGCGCTGTCCCCGCCTGGAAGATCCGGGAGTTGGGCTCGTCCTCCGGCAGGAAGAAGAAGCGGCCTCCGTAGACCGCCATGCCCTCCCGCGTATAGCAGATGTCGGCCTGTAGATTCGACCCCTTCAGAGGGCTCAAGGTGAGGGGGTGGATCTGTTCGACCAGGCACTGGCCCTTATTGGGACCGAGACCGATGCCGCTCACGTAGAGCACGTCGCCGATCCACTTCATGTCCTGGATGGCCAGAAAGTTCGGATTCGCCTGCGCCTGGAGCAGGTTCCCACCCACGTTCCAGCGGTAGATCCGGCGGGCATCCCAGTTCGCTCCGAGCACGAAGGTCTTGCCGTCGGTGGCGACGGCGCCGATGTGATCCGTGACCCGGAAGCTGCGTTGCACGCCGAGCGTCATCGCGTCCAGCCCCATCACTTCCGCCGAGGAATTCGGGCGGTACTCGGACACGGCGATCCACAGGGTGCGTCCGGACACCTGGAAGCCGCTAGGGTGATACAGATTGCCCCGGGTGAGGTTGCGCTCGGCGACGGTTCGCATCGTCTGCCGGTCCACTCTCCAGATCCATCCGGTCTTAGTGCGGCGGTCGGCGGCGGAAATCCAGAACCATTGCTCGCTGACGTCCAGGCCTTGCACGTGGTCATGCTTGTGCGGCAGGGGCCAGAACTGCACCTGCCCGGACAGCCGTGCAGCGGCGCTTCCCAGCAGGGCGGCGACTAAGGTCCGGCGCGTCATGGGCTACTCTTTAATAACAATACCTCGTTTGGACGCTTCACTCACCGGGGACGTACGCGCGCAAGGCCAGGCTCGGCTCGGCGGCGCGCCATTCGAGCGGCCCGAGGCTCGCCGGTATCAGGAGCACGTCACCCGCCTGGTACGGTTGTCCGCCGAGAGTGCCGCGACCTTCGAGCGCGATGAGCACGTGTACCCGCGCAGGGTCGGGACGGTAGATGTCGGCCGCCGCGCACCGGACCCGCTCGACCACAAAGTAGGGGCAGCTCACCAGCCGGTCGCCCGCCGGCTGCTGCGGCCCTGGATGGGTCTCGAGGCGCGTCACCGCGACAGCTTGTTCGATGTGCAGCGGACGCGGGCGGCCGTCGTCGCCCCGCCGCCCGAAGTCGTAGAACCGGTACGTGACGTCGGAATTCTGCTGAATTTCGCACAGGGCGAGACCGGCGCCAATCGAGTGCAGGGTGCCGGGCACGCAGAAGATGACGTCCCCCTTAGCGACCGGGGTCCAGTGGAGGTAGCGCTCGATCTCGCCGCTGAGCGCGGCCTGGCGCAGCTCGGCCGGGCCGAGCCGGCGCGTCAAGCCCAGCGCGACCGACGCGCCCGGCTCGGCGCGCAACACGTACCACATCTCGGTCTTCCCGGGACCGCCCTCCTGCGCGAAGGCGTAGTCGTCGTCGGGATGCACCTGCACGGAAAGCTTATCGGAGGTGAAGAGGAACTTCACCAGAATCGGGAAGTGCGTCTCTCCGGGCCGGAAGGCGGTCCCCATCAGCTCGGCGCCGGAGAAGCACATCAAGTCGCCGACGGTACGTCCGGCGAGCGGGCCGTCGGCGACCGTGTTCTCGTCGAAGGTGTACCAGATCTCGCCGATCTTGCGTTCTTGCGGCCCGAAGAGCGGCGCGAGGTCGGTCGAGCCCCAGATCTTCTCGCGCCGGGAGGGGGTAAGCCGCAGCGGATAGAGTGCGCTCAAGAGTACTCGGCGACGAAATCCCGCAGCCGGTCGAGGCCGCGGTCGAGCTCGGTCATGGACGTCGCGTAGGAGATCCGGACGTGGGCCTTGGTGCCGAAGGCTTCGCCGGGCACCACCGCCACGTGCGCCTTCTGCAGCAGCTTCTCGGCGAAGTCGAGCGTGGAGTTCATGCCGTCTTTGCCGAGGAACTTGCCGATGTTCGGATACGCGTAAAATGCCCCGCGCGGCGTGGCGCACGTGACGCCGGGGATGGCGCGCAGCTTCCGCAGCACGAATTCCCGCCGCCGGCAATATTCCGAGAGCATCTGGCCGACCGAGTCCTGCGGCCCGCGCACCGCCTCGACGGCCGCCTTCTGGGCGATTGAGTTCGGGTTCGAGGTACTGTGGCTCTGGAGCTTCAGCATGCTCGAGACCAGCGCCGGCGGGGCGAGGCCATAGCCCACGCGCCAGCCGGTCATGGCATAGGTCTTCGAAAGCGACCCCACGATGATCACGTGTTTCCTCGCGTCGGGGCTGGCGCCGATCGAGAACGGCTGCCCCTCGTAGACGAAGTGGCAGTAGCACTCGTCGCTCATCAGCATCACGCCCTTACGCACCGTGATGGCCAGGATCTTCTCGAACTCCTCGCGGTCGAGCACGGCGCCGCTGGGATTGGAGGGCGAGTTGATGATCACGAGCCTGGTCCGCGGCGTGATGGCCTCTTCGATCTGCCGGGCCGTCAGCTCGAACCCGCGCGCCTCGTCGGTCTCGACAAAATGGCACTTGCCGCCGTTGTAGTGCACCACGTCGGCGAAGGTCACCCAGTAGGGCACCGGCAAGACGACCTCGTCGCCCTCCCCGATCAGGGCCGAGACGGCGTTGAAGATGACGTGCTTGCCGCCGACCGAGACGATGCACTCCGGCACCTGGTAGTCGGTTCCGAAGTCGTGGCGGTGGCGCTCACAGAGGGCCTTCCGCAGCTCCAGCGTCCCGCCCGCCGCCGTGTACTTGGTGAAGTTGTTGTGCATGGCGTCGGAGGCGGCGCGCTTGATGTTCTCCGGGGTGGGAAAGTCCGGCTCCCCGGCCCCGAAATCCACCACGTCGGCGCCTTCCGACCGCAGCCGTTCCGCTTCCATGCCCACGCGCATCGTCGCCGAGACGCTGATGCGCGAGATCCGTTCCGCCAGCTTGATTTCCATCTAGACTTTTATCCTTCCCTTGGCCTCCAGCCACTGCTCCACCACCGGAGGCACCAGGTGGCTGACGTCGCCGCCCAGCCGGTAGACTTCCTTCACCATCCGCGAGCTGACGTAGCTGTACGCCTCGCCCGGCAGCATGAAGACGGTCTCGAGGCCGGGGCTCAGCTTGCGGTTCATCAAAGCCATCTGCAGCTCGTACTCATAATCGGAGACGGCGCGAATCCCGCGCAGGATCACCCGCGCGCCCCGCTCCACGGCAAAGTTGACGAGCAGCCCGTCGAACGACTCCACGCTGACGTTGTCGAGGTGCTTCAAGGCCTCGCGCAGCATCTCGGCTCGCTCGTCCGGGGTGAACAGCGAGGCCTTGTTCTCGTTGCGCAGGATGGCCACGATCACGTGGCCGAACATGCGCGCCCCGCGCTCGATCAGATCCAGATGCCCGTTGGTGGGCGGATCGAAGGAGCCGGGGTAGATGCTGATTTTCGTTTCGGGCACCCAGTCCCTCGGCGGAGGAGTAGCAAGCGGGTTAAGAGGCTATTTTAGCGTAACCCGGCGACCGGCCGGGGCCTGGATTTCGGGTGCAGATCTGCAGCGGAGTTTAAAACCACTTGGTTCAACGGCTTACGGAAACGACCCGGCGCCGAGCGTCTTTTTGATCTGCGACTGGTAATACCCCGTGAAGCGCGTGCGGATCTGGTCCCGCACCTGGCGGAATACGGCGAGGATCTCCGGTTCGCTGCCCGTGGCCTGGGCCGGGTCGAGGAATCCGATGTGTACGCGGTGCTCCACCTGGCCGGTGAACCAGGGGCAGTTCTTGTCGGCGTCGTCGCAGACCGTGATCACGTAGTCGAAGGACTGGTCCAGGAACTGCTGCACGCTCTTGGGATGGCCGCCGGAAATGTCGATGCCGATCTCCCGCATGACCTGGATGGCGCGGGGATTGACGCGCTCCGCCGGCGCGGTGCCGGCGGAGAAGACCCCGAGGCGGGGGTCCAGGTGCTGGAGAATGCCCTGGGCCATCTGGCTCCGGGCGGAATTGCCGGTGCAGAGGACGAGGATACGTTTCTTCCCGGGTGGCGCAGCCATCGCGGCTTGACTCAGGAGCAGCAGCAGTACGAGAGACTTCATTATCGCCGGATCGCCAACCGGTCAGAAGTTGAACCGCAGTGACAACTGGATCTGGCGCTGGGCGCCGAGTCCGACGGTGTTCGCAATGGTCGAGCTGTTGCGTCCGAACGCGCCGCCCGCACCGGAGGAGGTGTAGGGCTGGCCCGGCTGCAGGCCCGATGCGGCGGGCTCCTGACCGACGTTCGCGGTGTAGCCGGCGGGCAGTCCGGCGCCGAGCGTCGCTGGCGGATTGGCGAAATTGGCCCGGTTAAAGAGATTGTAAATCTCGGCGCGGAATTCGAGACCGAGCTTCTCATTCACCGGCAGCCGCTTGTGCAAGGTAAGATCGAACTGCGCGAGGGTCGGTCCCACGTAGGCGTTGCGGCCGAGGTTGCCGAAGCTGCCCGCCTGCGGAATCATGAAAGCCGCCGGGTTCAGGAAGATCCGCTTATCGTCGGTGGTCAGGTAGGGGCTGACGCCGGCCACCGCATCGGGGCGGCGGACGCCGCGCGAGGAGCCGCCCCCGGGCGTGTTGACGACCGCTTCGGTCTCGACCTGGCCGCCGACGATGACCGGGCTGGTGTAGATGCGGCCGTTTCGCTTGTCTTGGTAAACCACATCGGCTCGCGTGATGCGTAGATCGATTGGCAGGCCCGTGCGGAAGTTATAGACGCCGCCAAGCTCCCAGCCGCCCAGGGCGTACCCCGCCAGCCCGTTCAGACGCACGGCCTGGTTCGGGCCGACCGGGATTTCCCACAGCGCGGTGGCGTTCAGCGAGTGCCGCACGTCGTAAAGATTGTTGCCGTAGTCGGCGGCGAAGCTGTAGTTGTTGGCGGCGGTCAGGGCTTCGTTCGAACCCTGGCTGTTGCCGATGCTGCGGCCCCAGGTGTGCTGCACCCCGAAGGTCAGTCCGTGAGAGAAGCGGCGATTGAGCGTCGTCTGCAGCGAGTTGTAATTGTCGTTACCGCCGCTGGTCTTGTAATCGATCTCGGCAAAGCGGTTGCCGAACTCGCGCGTAACGATCGCCGCACCGGTCGTGGGGTTGGTCGCGACGCCGGTAATCTTGTTGGCGATGGAACGCAGAAACAGGTTCCGTCCCTGGCTGCCCACGTAAGCGACCGTGAGCACCGTCTCGCCCGGCAGGCGCTGCTGCAGCGAAGCGGTGTAGGAGAGTATCTTCTCGGGAATCCGGTAGCCGGGGGCGTAGGCGCGGGGCTGGAACCCGAGGCTCGGATCGTTGATGTTGTAGTTCTTGATGATCGCAGAGGTATCGAACGGAAAGGCGAGGCCGCCGGACAGGGTACGCGATATGCGGTCCGATTCGAGCGGCTGGATGGTGTCCTCCGGCTGGCCGGGACCGTAGAAGTAGCCGGCGCCAATGCGGAACACGGTGTTGCTCTTGAAGCGGGAGGGCGACCAGGCGATGCCCACGCGCGGTCCGAAGTTCAGCTTCGAGGACTGGTAATACGGCGTGTCGGGCGGATCGATCTGGCCCGTCACGATGTTGAACTTCACGTTGCGGTTGTCGCGCTCGTGCATGATGCCGAAGTACTCCCAGCGCAGGCCCAGGTTGACGGTAAGCTGCGGGGAGAGTCTCCACTCGTCCTGCGCGTAGAGGATCTCGTACATGTTCTGCCCGTGGCGCGGGCCGGTGGCGCCATTGTTCCAAGGGCTGGGCAGGCCGGCATCGGCGTTGAACTGCACCGAGGCGGGACTGTTACTCAGCAGGTCGCCGATGCTGTTGAAGGTGTAAGTCGTGCCGGCGAAGCGGTCCGTCTGGAGGCGGATGGGGCGGATCTCGACACCGAGTTTCACGTTGTGACCGCCCTTGACCCACGAGAGCGTGTCGAGGAAAGGCATCTCGTAATTGGTGTAGGGCTGCGCGCGCGTATTGTAGGCGCTGTTGGCGCGGATCAGGCCGCCGAGCTGCGCCGCGCCGGCCGAGGCGCCCTGGCTGGCGATACCGGGAATAGCCACCGAGCCGGTGAAGTTCACGGTGAGGGAAGCCAGGTCGAGACCCGGAACGTTATTATTCACGACGCCGAACGAGCGCGTCTTGTAGGCGTTGAATCCGACCTTGAATTCATTGATCAGGGTGGGATTCAGAATGCGGGTCCAGGAAGCCATGGCGTTCTGGGGCACGGCCGTGAAGGACTGCCCGCGTCCGGTGACGCTCAAGGGGTCGAACGACTCTCCTTGGTCGCGAAAATAGCGAAAGCTGAAGGTGTTGTTCGCCGTCGCCCGGTAATCGAGCCGGAGCGAGCCATAATACTCGTCGACACGGCCTGCGGAGTTGAGAGAGGCGATGTCGAGCAGGGAGTTGGACGACGCCTGCTGGCCGGACGGGTAGGCGCCGAGGAGCGGCAGAATCGCCGCAACTTTTGGGTCGGTCAGGGCGTTGACCTGCGCCTGGGCGCGGGCCGCGGCGCTCGGAACCGTCTCCACCAGGCTTACGCCGGCGCGCTGGCGGAGGGCCTCGAGTGAGCTGAAGAAGAAGAGCTTGTCGCGGACGATGGGCCCGCCCACCGAACCGCCGAACTGATTGAGGCGGAGCGCCGACTTGCTGCTGCCGTCAAAGAAGTTGCGGGCATCGAGCGCGTTGTTCCGCAGATATTCGAACAGGCTGCCGTGGAAATTATTCGATCCCGACTTGGTGACGACCGTAATCTGGCCGCCCGAGCCGGTGCCGTACTCCGCGGGATAGTTGCTGCTCTCGACGCGGAACTCCTGCACATTCTCGAGGCTCGATTGCAGGCGAAAGTTCGACGAGCTCTCGCCGTTCAGGTTGCCCGGCGAGCTGTCGATGATCGATCCGCCGGAGACGCCGTCGAACTTGACCACGTTCTGCTGGTTGGAGCGGCCGCTGAAGCGGATGTTGTCGAAGCTGCCGCCGCCGGCGGTCTGGGCGCCCGGCGAGAGCAGATAAAGCTGGGAGAGCTGCCGGCCATTGAGCGGCAGGCTGGCGACTTCGCGCTCGTTGACGTTGGTGCCGATGCGCGCCGAGCTGACGTCGATCACGACCATATTGCTCTCGGCCACCGTCACCTCCGTGGTCACGGTCGCGGGCTGCAAGACGAGGTTCACCGCCCGCTCCTGGCCAGCGGTCAGGTGGACGCTGGACATCTCCGTCGGCCCCAGGCCGGGGGCGCTCGCGGTGATCGTGTAACTGGCCGGCTGCAGGTTCGTGACGAGGTAACGGCCTTGGGAATCGGTCTTGACGGCGCGCTCGGCGCCGGTCCGTTCGTTCTTGACGGTGATGCTGGCGTCCGGAATGACGGCGCCGCTGGGGTCCGTAGCCGCGCCGGTAAGGCGGGCCTGGTCGGTCTG
>JBGPDC010000179.1:0-11777 GCA_041482115.1 Terriglobia bacterium
CCGGATCTGCTCCAGGCTTTGCGGCTGCTGGTCTTGCACGTGGATGGTCAATCCCCAGCATCACAACACCCCATCCTTTAGGCTCATCTTGTGTGAGAATCAACCGCCTCCTTCAGGCTCATCTTGCATGAGAGAAGACTGACGGTTGCGTTTTTGGGACAGAGGACGTACCATAAAGAGGTACACAGGTGTCGGAAACGCCAAGTGGGCGAAAGCCCACTTTTTTATTGCGCTTATGCCGGACGGAGCGATCATCGGGCGCGTGCAGGAAATCGCCGGGCGGGTCACCGCCTCCGAAGGCCTGGAATTGGTCGAGGTGGAATTGCGAGGCGCCGGGAATAACCAGGTGTTGCGCCTCTTTATCGATAAACCCGGTGGCGTCACGCTCGCGGATTGCGAAAACGTCTCCCACCAGGTCGGCACGATCCTCGACGTGGAAGACGTCATCGCCGGGCATTACACCCTGGAAGTGTCTTCCCCGGGCCTCGATCGCAAGCTGCTCAAGCCGGCGGATTATGAACGCTTCCGCGGCCGCAAGGCCCGCATCAAGCTGCGCCATCCCAAGGAAGGCCGCAGCAACTTCGTGGGCCGGCTGGTGGAGCTCGACCAGGGGCAGGTGAGTCTCGAAGTGGAGGGAGGCGCGAAAGTCCGCCTCCCCCTCGAAGAAGTCGTTACCGCGCGGCTGGTCGTCGAATTCTAGCGAGGGATCATGGCGAGCATATACGATTCGATCGAGGCACTGAGCCGGGAAAAGGGCATCGATACGCAGATCGTCCTGGACGCCGTGAAGGACGCCCTCCTGGTCGCCGCGCGTAAGTACTACAAAACCACCGAGGATCTGATCGCCGAGCTGAATCCGGCCACCGGCCAGATCGACATTTTCTCCGTCAAGACGGTCGTCCCGGAGGTCACCAATCCGGTTAAGGAGCTGACCCTCGAGGAGGCCCGCCGGACCAATCCCGACGCGCAGCTCGAAAGCGAGATCCGGTTCGCCAAGCCCACCGACATCCTGGGGCGGATCTCGGCCCAGACCGCCAAGCAGGTGATTTTCCAAAAAATCCGCGAGGCCGAGCGGGAGACGATCTTCGGGGAGTTTTCCGGGCGCGTGGGCGAGCTGGTGACCTGTGTCGTGAAGCGCGCCGAAGGCCCCGACCTCATGGTCGACCTGGGACGCACGGAGGCGCGCCTCCCGAAGCGTGAGCAGTCCAAGGCGGAGAGCTTCGCGCCCGGCGACCGGATCCGCGCGGTGATCAAGAACGTCGACAAGTTCAGCCGCGGGCCCGGCGTGATCGTTTCGCGGGCCGCCCCGGAGCTGGTGATGCGCCTGTTCGAGCAGGAAGTGCCGGAGATTTACGACGGCACGGTGACCATCAAGGCCTGCGCCCGGGAGGCCGGCGAGCGTACCAAGATCGCCGTGCAATCCCGCGACCGCGACGTGGATAGCGTGGGCGCCTGCGTGGGCATGAAGGGCATGCGCGTGCAGTCGATCATCCGCGAGCTGCGCGGCGAGAAGATCGACATCATTGAATTTTCGGAAGATCCGGTGGATCTGGCGACCAATTCCCTGAGCCCCGCCAAGATCAGCCGCGTCACCATCCTGGACCCCGTCGAAAAGCACCTGGAGGTGGTGGTCGACGACACGCAGCTTTCGCTCGCCATCGGCAAGAAAGGCCAGAACGTGCGGCTGGCCGCGAAGCTGATGGGCTGGCGCATCGACATCAAGAGCGAGGAAGAGAAGCGCCAGGAAGTGGAGAGCGCCATGGCGGCGCTGGTCGCGCCGGGCACGCCGATCTCGGTGCTGCTCGACCACGGCCTGGGCGAAAAGCTCGTCGAGAAGCTCGCCGAGTGCGGCGCCTCGACCGTCGAGCGGCTGAGCGACATGACGCCCGAGCAACTGGAGGCGATCCAGGGCATCGGCCCGAAAATGGTGGAGAAGATCCAGCTCGCGGTGCAGAGCTTCTACACCCAGTTCGACGAGGCGCCGGCCGAGACCGGGGAGACTGCGGAGCCGGTAGCCGCACTGGCGGCGGCCGAGCCCGCGGCGGAATCACCCCCACCCGTGCCTGCGGAAACGGCCCAGGCGGAGTCTGACCGCTTGGAATCTGATAAGATAAGACTTCCCGGCCAGCCCGATCCTGACGCTCCGCCCGACCCACCGGACGAAGCGGCGGAGGTTGCGCCGGAGTGAGGGTAAGCTGAATCCTAGTCGAGGTTGGGTATGACCGATTGATCGACCACGGCGACAGAGGTTGCGCACTTTTCTCGTATGCATCAGAAGACTCGAATCAATGATCTGGCGCGGGAGCTGGAAGTCAAATCGAATGTCATCCTGGACTTGTTGCCCGTGCTGGGCGTCACAGAGAAGAAGACTCACTCCAGCTCCGTCGAGGACGACGTTGCCGAGAAAATACGGATTCAGTTGCGCAACGGCGGTGGCGTGCCCGTCGCTCATGAAGCGGCGCCCCACCTCGAATCCCCGCCGCCTGCCGCTGCCACCGTCCCTTCCCCGGTCGCACCCACCGCGGTGGTCGACGCCTCCAAGCCTGCCGCCCTCGGCGGGATTCACCCGACGCATCCGCTCAAGCCACCGTTACGGCGGCCCAGTCTGACGCCTCCAATGGCCGCGGCCGCACCGGCCGTTTCCATCACGCCACCTCCGGTCGTAGAGGCCCTGGCTCCAGCCCCGTCGAAAATAGCGGAGCCGGTGAGCCCGCCCCGCCCGCCGGCGTCGCCGGTGCGGCCGATCTCGAGCCTGCCGCCGTCGGGACAGTTGGCTACCGGTCCCCGCAGTCCGCTTCCCACTGGCGTGGCGCCTCCGGCGTCTGGTCACGCCCCGCGTCCGGGCAGCCCGACCCTGCGGCCGCAGCTCCAGCCCGGGCAGCGCCTGGCCGGACAGCCGCCGGTTCGCCCCGTGGTTCCCGCACGGCCGGACGTCGCCGCCAAACTCCAGCAGCAGACCGGCCGGCCCGTCGCCGCCGGCGGCGCCGCCCCCGGGCTGCGCAAACCGCTCCCGCCGCCCACTCCCGGACAGCCCATCTTCCAACGCCCGGGACGCCCCGCGCCGGGCAGCCCCCCCCTGAACCTGCCCGGACAACCGCAGCGGCCGAGCTATCCGTCGGCGCGCGGTCCGGCCGGACCGGGCCTGCGCCCGGGCCCGCGCCCCATGCACCCCACGTCCCGCATGCCGCGGGTGGGGGCCGCCGGGGCCGGGGTGGGCCTGCCGCCTCCCGGACCTCTCGGACCGGCGCCCTCGCGGCGTCCGCACAAGACCGCCTATCAGCGCTCCCGCGATCGCGAGGCCGAGCAGGAAGCGCGGATGCAGCGGCGTACGGGTCATCCCGCCGCCCGCGGCTCCGAGGAAGCGCCGCCGATCAGCCGCGAGATCGTGGTCAGCGAAGGGATCACGGTCAAGGAGCTGTCGGAAAAGCTCGGGATCAAGGCGAACGCCCTGATGAAGAAGCTGGTCGATAAAGGCGTCTTCGCCACCATCAACCAGGCCCTCGACGCGCAGACCGTCACGGACCTGTCGCGCAGTTTCGGAGCCTCCATCTCCCAGGTCAGCTACGAGCACGAGGCCATGCAGGAGGTCCAGCAGGCCGAGGAAGTCACGGATCTGCAACTGCGCGCTCCGGTCGTGACCATCATGGGGCACGTCGACCACGGCAAGACGTCGCTGCTCGACGCCATCCGCGAGACCAACGTGGCAGGGCGCGAGGCCGGCGGCATTACGCAGGCCATCGGCGCCTACAAAGTCGAGCACAAGGGACGCGAGATCGTTTTCATCGATACCCCCGGCCACCAGGCCTTCACCCGCATGCGCGCCCGCGGCGCCAAGGTCACCGACCTGGTCATTCTGGTGGTGGCGGCCGATGACGGCGTGATGCCCCAGACGCTCGAGGCCATCGACCATGCCAAGGCCGCCAAGGCGCCGATCCTGGTGGCGATCAACAAGACCGACAAGCCCGAGGCCCAGCCCGAGCGCGTGAAGCAGCAACTGTCGGACCGCGGCCTGCTCGCCGAGGACTGGGGCGGCGAAACCGTCATGGTGCCGGTCTCGGCGCGCGCCAAGACCAACCTCGACCTGCTGCTCGAAATGGTGCTGCTGGTCTCGGACCTGCAAGACCTGAAATGCAACCCCGCCCGTCCGGCCATGGGCACGGTGCTCGAAGCCAAGCTCGACCGCGGCCAGGGTCCGGTCGCCACCGTGCTGGTGCAGAACGGGACGCTGCGCGTCAGCGATTTCTTCATTGTCGGCTCGGTATTCGGCAAGGTCCGCGCGCTGCTCAACGATCGCGGCGAGCCCATCCGCGAAGCGGGACCTTCGACGCCCGTGGTGGTGATGGGCCTCGAGGAGTTGCCGGCGCCCGGCGATTCTTTCCAAGTCGTGACCGACACCGCCAAAGCCAAGCAGATCGTCGGCTACCGCGAGGGCAAGGCACGTGAATCGGCCATGGCCAAGAGCGCCCGCATGACGCTCGAGCACCTGCACGAGCAGATGCGCAGCGGCGACGTGAAGGAGCTTTCGATCATCGTGAAGGCCGACGTCGGGGGTTCGGTCGAAGTGCTCACCGACACCCTCGAGAAGCTCTCGAACGACCGGGTCAAGATGCGCATCATCAGCAGCGGCGTGGGCGCCATCTCGGAATCCGACGTGCTGCTGGCCACCACCGCCGACGCCATCATCATCGGTTTCAACGTGCGGCCCGAGCGGAACGCGGCCGCCCTCGCCGAGCGCGAAGGCGTGGATATCCGTCTGCACACCATCATTTACGAGGTCACCGCGGAGATCAAGGCCGCCATGACCGGATTGCTTGAGCCGGTCATCAAAGAGGTGGCCGTCGGCAAGGCCGAGGTGCGCGATACCTTCCGCATTCCCAAGGTCGGAGCCGTGGCCGGCTGTTTTGTACAGGAGGGCCACTTGAGCCGCAACTCCGAGGTCCGGCTGCTGCGCGACAACGTGGTCGTTTACACCGGCAAGATCGCGAGCCTGCGGCGTTTCAAGGACGACGTCAACGAGGTCAAGACCGGCTTCGAGTGCGGCGTGACCCTTCAGAACTACGCGGACGTCAAGCAGGGCGACGTGATCGAAGCCTTTGCCACCGAAAGAGTCGCCGCCGAAGCCCTCGCTTAACGGCTGGCCATGGCCACCATTGGCGTCCTGACCCTCGATCTCCACATCGAGCATTCCCATTCGCTCAAGGACAAGCGCCAGGTGGTCCGCAGCCTCAAGGACCGGCTGCGCTCAAAGTTCAACGTCGCGGCGGCGGAGCTCGACCACCTGGATAGCTGGCAGCGCGCCGTAATCGGCGTGGTGACACTCGCCGGAGAGCGGGGCCGGGTGGAAGAGGTCTTGCAGCAGGTGGAGCGCGAGGCCGCCGGGCTGCTGGGGTCGAGCCTGGTCGCGGCCGACGTGGAGTATTTCTGATCTTGCCATGCAGCCCAGGCGCAGCGAGCGGGTAACCGAGCAGCTTCGGGAAGAACTCGCCGAATTGATCGAGAACGAGGTCGCCGACCCGCGAGTGGACCTCGTGAACGTCACCCGCGTGCAGCTCTCGGGCGACGGCAAGTCGGCCCTGGTGCTCATCAGCCCGCAAGCGGGGGAAGGCCGCGAGGCCGAGCTCCTCCGCGGCCTCGAACACGCCAAGGGATTCCTGCGCCGCGAGCTCGCCGTCCGCCTGCAGTTGCGTTATACGCCGGACTTGCGGTTCGCGATCGACCACGGCCCGCAGAACGCCGAGCGCGTCGAGACGCTCCTCCAGCGGATCAACAAGCGGACCCGCAAGCCCTTAACGGTGGTGCTGCTGTGCTTGAGCGCCGGCCTCGTGCGGGGCGAGTGGCTGCGCTACGAATCCTCGGCCTACGCGATGGGCAGCACCTATACCATCGCCGCCTACGGCGAGGACCGGAGCCAGCTCTCGGCCGGCGTGGAGGCGGCGTTCAACGAAGTCCGCCGCATCGACCAGATGTTGAGCAACTATATGGCCGCGAGCGAGCTGAGCGAGGTGAACCGCGACGCCTCCGACCACCCGGTGCTCGCCTCGCCCGAGTTTTTTCGCCTCGCCGAGAAGTGCCAGGAGTACAGCCGCCAGAGCGAGGGCGCCTTCGACTGGACGGTCGGGCCGCTGATGCACGTGTGGGGATTTTTCCGCGACTCTGGCCGGCTGCCCGGCAAGGACGAGATCCAGGAGGCCCTGAAGACCGTCGGATACCAGCACGTGCACCTCGACCCTGCCGAGCGCACCGTCCGCTTCGATCTCGAAGGCGTTGAGCTGGACCCCGGCGGGATAGGCAAAGGCTACGCAGTGGACCGCATGGTCGCGGTGCTCCGGGAATCGGGCGTCGAGCGGGCGCTCGTGAGCGCGGCCGGCAGCAGCATCTACGGTGTGGGGACGCCTCCGGACGAACCGCGCGGATGGCGCATCCGCATCCGCGACCCCAAGTCGGAAGAAGTGACCGTGGCCGAGGTCTACCTCAAAGACATGTCGCTTTCGACCTCGGGCAGCTACGAGAAATTCTTCGAGGCCGAGGGCAAACGCTATAGCCACCTGATGGACCCGCGCACCGGCTTCTCCGCCCCGGGCATGCTCTCCGTCTCGGTGCTCGCACCGCAGACGCTCGACAGCGAGGCCTGGACCAAGCCCGTCTTCATCAACGCGAGCGAGTGGACCCGCGCCCACCTGCCGGAGGGTTTGCGGGCTTTCGTCTGCGAGGAGAGCAAGCCGTGCTACTGGACGCCCGGGGCTCCCGGGAGTTTGTAACCCCATTGCTGTGGGAAGGGCCGCGAGATGGCTGCGAACTCGGCCAGATCTACGTGTTAGCCGCCGAACCAGTCAAGTGGATTCGTAGACGCTGATGCGTCTCGGGTAGTCCGATCCACCCCCCAAGAACCGCACTTCCAGCCAGATCGTTTCCCGCGTTGGCAAGTCTGGAACTGCGCGACCGCTCAGGTTCAGCGCTGCGGGCCAAGATAAAAGACAGACTCTTTCGTCGGCCCTTTAGCGTGGCAACCTTTGCGCCCAGCGACCACCAGGGCAGCCGATCCGGGCTCTATAATAGTACGAAGGCGACGCCTGACCGCTGGAGGTCACTTCAAGCGGGCCGCGCGTTTCGTTGAGAATTGCAAAGCAAGCGCTGGAGCTAAGTCATGCGAGTCTTCGTTTTTGTCACCTTTCTGTCCGCGTTTATCACGCTGAGATCCGCTCAAGCCGACGATCTCGCTGGCGGCTGGAAAGGCACGTGGACCAAGGATGCCGACGCGCTACCGGTTACGGTGACGTTCGCGAAAACAGGCGATGCCTATTCCGGCGCGTTTGATTCAGATGCGCTACAGGTGGCCGGGATTCCCCTCAGCGACGTGAGCGGCACGAACGGCAGAGTTCAGGGCGACCAGAGCACGGCCGTATTCGACGGCGCGATCACGGGCAAGGCGATGTCTGGCACGTTTACGGATCGGAGCGATAAGGGCACCTTTGAACTCTTGCGCGCCGCCGGCCTTCCGGCCGCCCAAATTCGCTCGCGCGGTGTGACATTCCAAAACGGGGACGTAAGTTTGGCCGGAACGCTTCTGCTTCCTTCCACCCCGAGCAAGCATCCCGCAATCGTATTCCTCCACGGTTCGGGACCCGAAGGGCGTTGGGCGAACCGTTACCTCGCGCAGAAATTCGCTGAGCGCGGCGTCGTGGCGTTGATCTACGACAAGCGCGGCGTCGGCCAATCGAGGGGCGATTGGCGGAAGGCCACGTTCGAGGCACTGGCGGACGACGCGGCGGCGGGAATCCGGTTCCTTCAGTCTCAATCCGAAGTCGATGCCACCCGAGTCGGCATATACGGCCACAGCCAGGGCGGCACGATCGCGCCACTAGTTGGCATACGCGCCGGCGATCTTCGCTTTGTCATCGCATCGGCGGCCGGAGGCACCAATCCTGCCGATGTCGAAACGTACAGCGTAGGGAATTCCATCGGCATCGCGAAGCTCCCGCCCGCCGAACGCGCCGATGCACAAAGCTACGTCCACGCGCTTGTCGATGTCGCTTTTCGCGGCAAGGACCACGCGCTGGTCGATGCGATTGCGGCGAAATTCAAGAACCGCGCCTGGTATTTCGCTCCGCCCGCGCCGGACAATTACTACTGGCTGTTTTCGAAGCAGAGCGCTGCCTTCAGGCCCGCAGAGTATTGGCAGCGGATCAAGGCGCCTGTGCTTCTCATCTATGGCGCGCATGACGAACGCGTGCCGCCACGCGAAAGCGCCAGCGTGATTCAAGCCGCCCTTAAATCCGGTGGCAACGCGAATGTGACGCTCAAGACCTACTCCGATTCGGATCACACCTTCACAATCGTCGATCCGCCGCGCACAGGTGGCTGGCCGAAGCACGAGCTCGACTATGCCGACATGCTGGTGAACTGGACTCTGGCGCGGTAGGCTCGGCGGCAAGCGCTATAGCCACCTGATGGACCCGCGCACCGGCTTCCCCGCCCCGGGCATGCTCTCCGTCTCCGTGCTCGCTCCGCAGACGCTCGATAGCGAAGCCTGGACCAAGCCTGTCTTCATCAACGCAAGCGAGTGGACCTGCGCCCAACTGCCGGAGGGTTTGCGGGCTTTCATCTGCGAGGAGAGCAAGCCGTGCTACTGGACGCCCGGGCCTCCCGGGAGTCTGTAACCGCGGGCATTACAGCTTGAACCAGTAGACGGGGGCGCATGCCGCCAGGGCCGCGACGACTTGCAGCGCGAGCACGCGCCATGCTTGTCCAGGAGCCCGTGGGAGCCATTTCAGCGCGAAATACGCCACTACTGGTACCTGCCCAGCCATGAGGAGTTGCCAGAGATGAGCCGCGGCTCCCTCGTCGGCTTGGTGGACGGCGCCGTATATCCCAACGTGACCCAGCACCAAAGCCAGGGCGGCTACGGACATTGTAATTGGAAGCCAGGCGCTCGGCTGCTTCATCGGCGAGGTGTTCATCAGCTCCTCCGCGGCCAGTGACCAACAAATGAAAAGTACTTTGCATCATAAGGTAGAAACCGGTTCTTGTCAATGGGCCGCGGCCGCCGATATCCCAGGTTCCATCCGTCCCAATTCTCAGATGGAATACCCGGAAACGCAAAGTCTCCCGCACGTTTTCCCGGCCGGACGGGCCTCCGCAACCCCTTTGCTATAGTCGAAGCGTGCCGTCCCTTTTCGAGCAAGCCTGCCGGCGGATGCCCGTCTCCCGCACCCCCGTCTGGTTCATGCGGCAGGCGGGACGCTACATGCCGGAGTACCGGGCGATCCGCGCGAAGCACGCCATCCTCGAAATGTGCAAGCGCCCGGAGATCGCCGCCGAGGTGACGTTGCAACCGGTGGAGGCCCTGGGCGTGGACGCGGCGATCATCTTCGCCGACCTGCTGCTGCCCGCCGAGCCGATGGGGTTGAAGCTGGAGTTCGTCGCCGGCGAGGGACCCCACATTCACAACCCGGTGCGAACCGCGGCCGACATCGCGCAGCTTTCCTCCAACCACACCGCGGACCTCGGCTATGTTGCGGAGGCGATTCGCATCGTGAAGCGGAACCTCGCCGGCAAAGTCCCCGTGGTCGGATTTGTCGGCGCGCCCTTCACCCTCGCGAGCTACATCATCGAAGGCGGCGCGTCGCGGAACTACCTCCACACCAAGCGCCTCATGTACGAGGGCACCACCCTGTGGGACGAGCTGATGAAGAAGCTCGTCGGGGTGCTCGGAGCCTACGCCCGCAGCCAGGTAGAGGCGGGTGCGGCGGCGATCCAGGTGTTCGATAGCTGGGCCGGGGCGCTTTCGCCCACTGACTATGAGCAGTATGTGCTGCCCCATTCCCGCGCCTTGATCCGCGCGATCCAGAAGACGAAAGCGCCGGTGGTCCACTTCGCCACCGGCGTGGGCGCGTTCTATCCGACGCTACAGAAAGCCGGCGGGGACGTGCTGGGCCTCGACTGGCGCGTGGAGCTCGACCGTGTCTGGCGGTCGATCCGG
The DNA here is from genome assembly GCA_041482115.1 of Terriglobia bacterium. GTDB lineage: Bacteria > Acidobacteriota > Terriglobia > Bryobacterales > JACQDG01 > JBGPDC01. The sequence continues at coordinate 9,980 of JBGPDC010000179.1, forward strand.
TACCGGGCGGCCGTGCAGGGCAATCTCGATCCCGTGGCGCTGTTTGCGCCGCTTCCGGAATTGCGCCGGCAGGTACTCGATATCCTGCGCCGGGCGGCCGGCCGTCCCGGACATATCTTCAATTTGGGCCACGGCATCCTGCCCGAGACGCCGGTCGAGCACGTGAAGGCCGTGGTGGACCTCGTCCGCGAGCACAGCCAGAAATGAAGCCGGTCGCCATCATCGGAGGCGGCATCTCGGGACTGGCGGCGGCCTACTACCTGAGCCGCGCAGGAATTCCCTGCACCATTTACGAGGCCGCGCCGCGCCTCGGGGGCGTGATCCACACCGAGCGGGTGGACGGGTGCGTCGTCGAGGCCGGCCCCGACAGTTTCATCTCGCAGAAACCCTGGGCGATGGAGCTGATCCACGACTTGGGGCTCGCGGGCGAAGTAATCGGCTCGAACGACCATCTGCGCAAGACCTATGTATTACGCCACAGCCGCCTCACGCCGATGCCCGACGGACTCTACCTCATGGTGCCCACCGCCGTCTGGCCGCTCGTTACCACCCGCCTGGTTTCGTTCGCGACGAAGGTGCGGATGGCGCTCGAGTTGTTGCGCTCGCCGGCAGCCGCCGCCTCGCCCGACCGCTCGGTGGCGGATTTTGTGCGGGAGCACTACGGCCAGGAGGCTGTCGATTACCTGGCCGAGCCGCTGCTGGCGGGCATTTACGGCGGCGATCCCGAGGACCTCAGCATCGCAAGCGTGCTGCCGCGCTTTGTAGAGCTCGAGCGCAAGTACGGCAGCCTGACGCGCGGGGTGCTCGCCGCCCGTCGGTCCCCTTCAGCGGCGTCCACCGCTCCGCTGTTCCTCACCTTAAAGAACGGCATGCGACAGCTCACCAAGGCGCTCGAGCAGGCCATCGCCGGACGCGTGACCGTAGTGCCGGCGGCGGTCTCGAACGTCGAGGCCCATGGCGACAGCTACCGGCTGTCGTGGCCGGAAGGCTCTGCCGAGGCCGGGCAGATCGTGGTGGCCACGCCCGCGCACGCGGCGGGTGCGTTGCTCGGCCGCCTCGCTCCCGAGTTAGCGGCCCTGCTCGGGCAGGTGCGCTACCACTCCTCCATCACGGTGGCGCTCGGCTACGACCGCGCCGGGTTCCGTCACCCGCTCCACGGCTTCGGATTCCTGGTCCCGCGCGTCGAGCGCCGCCTGCTCACCGCTTGCACCTGGGTGGGGACCAAGTTTCCCCACCGCGTGGACGAGAACCGCGTCCTGCTGCGAGCCTTCGTCGGCGCCGGAACCGATGAGACGGTGCTCGACCGCTCCGACGCGTCGCTCGAAGCCGAGGTGCGCGAGGATCTCGAGTGGCTCATGGGCGTGACCGAGACGCCGCTCTTCTGCCGCGTGCAACGCTGGCGGCGGGCGATGGCGCAATACGGCGTGGGCCACCAGTCGCGCGTGGTAGAGATCCAGGCGCGGGTAGCAAAGCTGCCGGGACTGCATCTCGCGGGCAACGCCTACCTCGGCATCGGCATCCCCGACTGCATCCGCACGGCTCAGTTAGCCACCGCCCGCATCACCGGGCGTGTCCGGGAAGCTACTCCCGCCGGAGCGGTCACGCCATTTTGAGATTTCTATTTCCCGCCTTTTCAGTCGCTTGATCTCGGCGCTCCCTTGATTTCCTGGCTTCGCCTTTTACACTGAAGATGTAGTAGAGCGTTGGCCAATGCGCTCCGTAGTTTGGTGCTGGCCACTGTGACACGGTGAAAAATCCGTCCCTGGCAGTGGCTTGCCGCCCTTCGAATTGCGATGCC
>JBGPDC010000180.1:0-11727 GCA_041482115.1 Terriglobia bacterium
GTTCAGGTTCAGGTCCAGGTCTTTGAACGATCTCTGCAATGGGGCCGGCAGCTCGTCGCGCGAGAGCAAGCGGTCCTTGTTCGCATCGTAAATGGCCAGCGTCTCTTGAAAGCTGGGCGTTTCGGTGGGGGTCTCGGCCTCTCCCCCGGTCTCCCAGGAGTGGACATAGATCATGTCTCCAGAGATCACCGGTGCCGACTTGGGGTGCCACGACATGCCCCGCACCCACCATAGTTTCTCGCCCGTCTCGACCGCGTAGGAGACCAGCAGAAAAGCGCCGGGGACGATCAGCTCGGCCGGTCCGGTCTTCGGCCGGAAGATCACCGGGGTGGCGTAGCCGCGCGTGATCTCGGGCCGCTCCACTCTCCACCGCGTCCGGCCGGTGTCCTTGTCGAGCGCGATCAAGAAGGAGCCGGAGTCCTGATCGCACAACAGCACGAGCAGATTGCCTTCGAGGAGAGGTGAAGTGCCGTGGCCGTTCATGTTGATGAAGGGGCCGAGCGGCACGCGCCACCGCTCGTTGCCGTCCAGATCGTAGGCGAGGAGGCCGAAGTCGCCGAAGAAGACAAAGACACTGCGGCCGTCGGTAACCGGACTGGGAGAGGCGGCCGTGTTGGTCCGCTGATACTGCTCGCGGCGGGGACGCGGCGCTTGCCGGCGCCAGCGCTCTTGGCCGGTCGCCTGGTCGAGGCAGATGGTCCAGAGCTTGCCCTGCCCGGTGTCGGTCACCTTGTCACCATCCTGCGCAAGCGACTCGCCCTCTACCGCCGTGAGGAAAATCCGGCCGCGGGCGATCACGGGCGAGGAATGTCCGGGCGGCAGCTCCGTCTTCCAGATGGCGTTCTTCTCCGGCCCGAACTCGACCGGCAGATTGCGGGCCACGGCCACGCCCGAGGCATTCGGCCCGCGAAACTGGGTCCACTGGCCCGAGAGAGGAACGGCGGCAAGGAGAAGAAGGCAGAGCCTCATGGAGTCCACTCAGCGACAAGTATACAAAGGAGGCGCTGCCAGTGCTGGAACCGTCATCCTAAGGCGGCGAGCTTGGCGTCGAGATGCGCGAGCGAGGCTTCGAGGATTTTCCGGCGGCGGGGTACCCGGGTCTGCACGAGGTCATGGAGCACGCGCGTGCGCGAGAGGAGCAGCGCCTCTCTCTGCCGCTGGCGTTCGATCTGTTCCGGGGTGGGTTGCGGCTGGGAGGCGAGGCGTCGTTCGGATTCGAAGGCTTCGATCTGCCCTTCGATCGACTTGCTTTCCCATCCTCGGGCCATACCGTTATTGTAGTAACCGACCGCGCAGATCCGCTAGGAGGCCGGGGCGGGCCGAGAGGCGGCCCCGGCTCTCGAGGTTGTTAGACTACGGCGACTTCTTCGGCTTGCAGGCCCTTGGGACCCTTCGTCACCAGGAATTCGACGTGCGCGCCTTCATCGAGGCTGCGATAGCCGCTCGATTGGATCGCCGAGTGATGTACAAAGACATCCTCGCCGCTCTCGCGCTGAATGAAGCCAAAACCCTTGGCCGCATTGAACCACTTCACTACACCTTTTTCTTTTTCAGCCATATACAAAGTACCTTTTCTGTTTTTGAGCTATTCGAACTCCTGGACTTCGACCGCAGACTTGCTTGAGGAATACTTGGCGAGGGGCAAGAGCATCAAATGCACATTTAGTATAGCACACCAGAGGCCTCTGCTCCGCCGGATGCTGCTGCGCCTACATGTAAAGCCGTTCGATTTCATCGCGATAGCGCCGCTCGACCTCCCGGCGCTTCACTTTCAGGGTGGGGGTCATCTCGCCGCCGGCGATCGTAAACTCACGGTCCAGGAGGGCGATCTTCTTCACCTGCTCGTGGGGAGCGAGGCTCGCGCAGGCCTGCGCCACCTCCTGGTCGAGCAGCCGCGCGATCTTGGGCTCTTTCACCAATTCCCGGCGGTCGCGGCACGCCAGGCCGTGCTCGCGCGCGTAGGTTTCGAGACGCGCGAAATCCGGCACCACGAGCGCCCCGGGAAAACGTCTCTGATCGGCGATCACCACCGCATCGGCGATGTAGGGACTGTTCCTTAACCGGTTTTCGATCGGCTGCGGCGAGATGTACTTTCCGCCGGAGGTCTTGAGCAGGTCCTTCTTGCGGTCGAGGATCACCAGGTAGCCGTCCGGATCGAGCATGCCGAGGTCGCCCGTGTGGAGCCAGCCGTCCTCCAGCACCTCGGCCGTCTCACGCTCCATCCCGTAGTAGCCGCGCATCACGTTCGGCCCGCGCACCAGGATCTCGCCATCCGCCGCGACGCGCACCTCGACGTTGCGGATCGGCCGGCCGACCGTGCCGAACTTCATGGCCCCGGGTTTGTTCACGGAAACGACCGGGGAGGTCTCCGTCAGGCCGTAGCCTTCGTACACGGGCAATCCCACGGCGTAAAAGAATTCGGCCAGGTTGCGGGCGAGCGGCGCGCTGCCGGAAAGGAACTGCCGCACGCGTCCGCCCAGCCGCTCGCGAACCTTGGAAAAGACCAGCCGGTCGGCGACGGCGAACTGCACGGCGGCGAGCGCCGGCAAGGGACGACCCGTACTTCGAAAAGGAATCGAGCTGAAACCGGCTCTAAGCGCCCAGCGGAAGAGCTTCTGCCGCAGCGGCGGCGCCTGCGCGATCGTCTCCTCGATGCGGGCGTACATTTTCTCAAAAAACCGTGGCACGGCCACCACGAAGGTCGGGTGCACTTCGACCAGCGCCTCGGGCACCTTTTCAAGCGCCGCCACATGCGCGACGGTGACGCCGGCCAGGTAGTAGCAGTAGTCCACCATCCGCTCGTAGATGTGGCACAGCGGCAGGAACGAGAGCCCGACGTCGTCCGGGCGCAGATCCGGCTCACTGTCGAGGATATTGCTGAGCAGATTCGCGTGGGTCAGCATCACGCCCTTGGGCTGGCCCGTCGTGCCCGAAGTATAGAGGATGCTGGCGAGGTCCTCCGGACGAACGGCCGCGATGGCGGCTTCGAATCGCTCGATTTCGTCCGGGGCGAGCGGGGAGTCGCCGATCAGGCTGGCCAGGGCGCAGCCTCCGTCGAGCGGGTCGAAGCTGATGACGTGCTCCAGGTGCGGCAGGCGGCCGCGGATGCTCGCGACCTTCTCTCTTTGCGCTGCGGTCGAAACGAAGACCGCGCGCGCGCCGGAGTCTTCAAGTAAATATTGGACCTGCTCGGCCGGCAGCGTCGGATACACCGGCACACTCACGACGCCGGCCGTCATCATGGCGAAGTCGGCGACGGCCCACTCCCAGCGGTTCTCCGAGAGCAGCGCGCAGCGGTCCCCCGGGCGCAGGTGCATCTCTGCCAGCGAGAGATGCAGCCGCGCGACGCGCCGGTAGACTTCCTGGGAGGAAACCGGCTCCCACCGCTCCGCCTGCCGGACGAGCAGTTGGTCCGGCTTGCCGTGGGCGGCCATGCACAGGAACAGGTCGGCCAAAGTCGCGGCGGGACGTGTCATTTTCAGCGGCGAAGAGCGGCAGGCTGGAGAAGCAGTATACTACACGCTTGCAGCAGGTCACGATTCGCAACAAGACGCGCGGCACTTTGTTAGGCGACGCCATCGGGCGCGCCGATACTTCGTCGGCCCGGAATGTGGGCCTGCTGAAGCACACCGGTCTCAAGCCCGGTGAAGGCCTGTGGATCATTCCCACCGAGGCGGTCCATACTTTCTTTATGAAGTTCGCGATCGACGTGCTGTTTCTCGACCGCCAGCGGCGGGTGCTGAAGGCCGTCCCGCGCCTGCGTCCGTGGCGGCTGGCCGGGAGCTGGCGCGCCCGCACGGTGCTCGAGCTGCCGCCCGGCACGATCGAATCGACCGGCACCGAGCGGGGCGACGAGCTCGAGGTGATTCCCAACGGTTGAAGTGGTTTCCAGGTTTCGGTTACTCTCGATTACGAACCCCATGGAATTTCAGATCGGCCGGTGGGTCCTGGGCGCGGTGGTCCTGCTGGCCGCCGGGATCGACTGGCGCAGCCGCAAGATCCCCAACTGGCTTACGCTGCCGGCCATGGCGGCGGGCCTCGCGATCAATGGCCTGGCGGGAAGGTTCGTGCCGGCGCTGCTCGGGATGCTGGCCGCGCTCGGCGTCTATTTCGTGTTCTTTGCGATCGGTTTTCGCGGCGCCGGCGACGGCAAGCTCATGGGCGCGGTGGGCGCTTTTGTCGGCTGGCCGCAGGTCGCCGTCGTGATGGTGCTGGTGGCCCTGCTCGGTGCGGTAGCCGCGCTGGGCCTGGCCTGGCGCCGGGGCGTGCTGTGGATGCTGCTGCAAAATACTCTGGCGCTCCTCACGGATGCGTTTCACCTGCGCTGGAAGAAGGTGCAGGAACACAGCGACTACCGCACCCCCAGCGCTTTGCGCATGCCGCATGGCCCGGTGATCGCCGCCGGCACGCTCGTTTTTCTGTTCTTTGGGCTGGGATGAATAGGAGCTATGACCGACTCTCGTCCAGTGGCCCTGGTAACCGGCGCGAGCCGCGGCATCGGCCGGGCCATCGCGCTCGAGCTGGCGCGCACTCACCAGGTGCTCGCGACGTACCGCTCCGATGAAGCCGCGGCCCGTTCGCTCCAGCAGGAATGCGGCGCCGAAATCTTCCGGCTGGAGGTCGCCTCCCGCGACGACCGGGAAGCCCTGCTTTCCTTCTGCCGCAGCAAGTGGGACTGCCTCGATCTGCTGGTCAACAATGCCGGCATGGCCCCGCGCGAGCGCCGGGACCTGCTGGAGGCCACCGAAGCGAGCTTCGATGAGGTGCTGGCGGCGAACTTGAAGGGGCCTTACTTCCTCACCCAATCCGTGGGCCGCTGGATGGCCGAGCAGCGGGCGGGCCGCGTCGTCTTCATTACTTCCGTTTCCGCCTACGCCGCGTCGGCCAACCGGGGTGAGTATTGCGTCTCGAAAGCGGGACTCAGCATGGCCGTGCAGTTATTCGCCGACCGGCTGGCCGAGGCGGGGATTGGCGTTTTCGAGATCCGGCCGGGCATCATTCGCACCGACATGACTGCCCCGATGCTCGCGAAGTACGAAGAAAAAATCGCACAAGGCCTGCTACCCGAGCCTCGGCTCGGCGAGCCGCGCGACGTGGCGCGGGCCGTGCGGGCCATCGCCGACGGCCTGCTCGATTACTCCACCGGACAAGTGCTGAACGTCGATGGCGGCTTCCACCTGCGCCGCCTTTGAAGGCGCCCCTTACATTCGGGCCAGGACGCCCTTGGACTTCTTCCAGGATCCCAACAGCCCGCCCACGATCGAGCGTTGGGCAGGCGCCCGGCCGGTGAGACGCTGCGCCAGACCTTGGAAAGCCTGGCCCAGCTCCGAACGCGCCGTCAGGGGGCAGCCGTCGTGCGTGGCTTGACAGACCGCCTGATAGTCGCTGGGCAGAGCGAAGTAGACCGGCGCGCCCACGAGGTCTTCGATCTGACTGATCTCCAGTTCCTGGCGCCAGCGATTCACCACCACGCGCATCCGCTCGGCTGACACGCCGCGCTCCCGCAGGGCCTGGCAGCGCTGCCCCGCGAGCGCCAGGGCCGGCAATTCGGCCGTCGTGACGAGCAGGATGCGGCCGGCGCGCCGCACCACTTCTTCCGTCGCGTCATTGATGACCTCCGGAAGGTCCACCATCACGGCATCGTAGCTGGGCAGCGCGAACTTCAGCAGGCGGCGATACTGCGACCAACTGGCCCCCCCCGGCGGCCCCGGCCGCGCCGTCGCCAGCACATCAAACCCGTGGACCGGCGTGACCACCTTATTCCAGAGCGTCGTATCCAGCTCGCGGGAGTGCTCGAGCGCCTGGACCGTCGCGTATTGCGGCCGGATCCCCAACAGCATGGCCACTATCCCGGAATGCAAATCGGCGTCCAGCAGCAGCACCCGGCTGCCGCAATCGCGCGCGAGCGCGCCCGCCAGATGCACGGCCACCGTGCTCGCCCCACTGCCTGCCTTCGCCGGCATCAGGGCCAACAGGCCCTCGTGAATCGCCGGCGGCATGCGGCGCAGCGCGAGTTCCACGCACGTCCACAAGCCTTCCCGGGTCGGCGGCGACGGCAGGAGGTGCTCGATGGCGCTGGCGGCCACGGGTCTCAGATCTGCTGCGAGCGGCTTCTCGCCCTCGAAGCCGATGATGGCGGTATGGCTCGACATTTCGCGGATTGCCTTCGCGAGTACCAGGGCGTCCTCGAGCGGGTCCAGCTCCAGAAACACCAGGTCGGGATGGAACACGAGTAGCACGCGGGCCAGCTCGTTCGGCGTCACCGGGGAATAGGTGCTCTTATCGATCGAGACCTCTCCCGATTCGCGGGCCAGGCGCTCGATGGTCTGCGAGACCACCGGGTCCCGGCCGAATAACATGGCGCTATACATGAGACCTCCGGGGCGACTCCACGTCCGGTCGCCGTTCCTGTGATTCGGGTCCTGTCATACCGGTATCCTCTCGCAGGGCCCGTAAATGATAAAACTCCCGCTTGTGCCAGTACATCCGCCGGTCGGCCAGGCTCAGGATCTGCTCCTCGTTCCGGCCATCCACCGGGTAGGTCGCCGCGCCCATGCTGATAGAGACGTCGATTTCGGGCAGCGTCTTGCTCACCGACGCCACCGCCAGGGCCAGCTCCAGCCGCTTCTCGGCGGCGGCCTCCGCGTGCATACCCGGCAGCAGGATGACAAACTCGTCGCCTCCCATGCGCGCCAGGAAGTCATACTCCCGCAGACAGGCTCGCAGCTCCGTGGCCAGCGCCTTCAGAACCTTGTTGCCGAACAAATGGCCGTGCCGGTCGTTGATCTGCTTGAGGCCGTTGAGGTCGAGCACGAATACGGTGTAAGTCGTCTGCTGGCGCGCGGCCCGCGCCGTTTCTTCCTCCAGACGGGACTGCAGCGCCCGCGCATTGGGCAGGCCAGTCAGCCCGTCGGTGTCCGCGGACCGCCCCATGGCTTCGTGAATGAGCGCGTTGTTGATGGTCGAACCCGCCTTGATCCCGACCGTCTTCAGGATACGCAGGTTATCCACTGTGAAGGCGTTCGGCTGCAGGCTGTAGAGCGTGAGCGCTCCAATGATGCCCTTGGAGGAGTCGAGCGGCACCGAAAGCGCCGCCCGCAGTTTGCTGAACTGCGCCGGGTCCTGCAGATACCCCGGCTCCACCGCCGGATTGCCGTTCAGGCTGTATTTCCCGTTGCCCGCCACCCAGCCCGACAGCCCCTGGCCGAGGGGTGTGTCGAGCCGCGACAGCAGGGAGGCGTTGACCCCCTCGACGAACCGCGGCACCAGCCGGTCGCCGCAAATCAGGTAGATCGCCAGCGCGTCATACCGGATCAGCTTCTGCAACTGGCAGGCCAGCAGTTGCAGCGTTTCGTCGACGCTCAGGCTGTTGCCGAGCGCCTGCGTCAGCTCGTAGAGGACTTGCAACTCCTGGCGAGCCTCGGCGATCGAGCAGAGTGCCGAGGAGGTGTCGGCCTTCTCCACCGCCAAGCCGGACTGCGGCGCCCGGCTCCCGTCGATCCGCACGTATTTCGATACCGCGGCGTCGGGCAGCACTGGCTGGCGCGCGATTACCGGCTCGAGCTGGGGAAAAACCTTCGCGAGCGCCGCCACAATGCGCGGGTCGAACGTTTCGCCGGCTTCCTTCCGGATGACCTCCAGCGCCTGCGCGGGCTCAATCGCCCGCCGGTACTGGCGGTCCGAGGCCAGGGCGTCAAAGCAGTCCACTACTGCCAGGATCCGGGCGCCGAGCGGGATCTCCGTGCCCCGCAGCCCGTCCGGATACCCGGTCCCGTTCCAGCGCTCGTGGTGCGCCCGCACGAGCGGCACTACCGGATAGGGGAACTGCACCCGCTCCAGAATCTCCGCCCCCACCACGGCGTGGGTTTTCATCTTCTCGAATTCTTCGCTGGTCAGCCGGCCCGGTTTCGAAATGATGTACTCCGGCACGGCCAGCTTCCCGATGTCGTGCAACAGCGCCGCGGTCCGCAGCGCGTTGAGCTCGTCGTCCGGCAACTGGAGTTCCTTGCCGATGGCCTCGGCGTAGAGCACGACCCGGCGCAAGTGCTCGTGCGTGGTGTTGTCCTTGGCGTCGATCGCCACCGCCAGGGCCTCGATGGTACGCAAATGCAGCTCGGCGATGGCGCGCGTGTGGCGCTGCTCGGCGGCGATTCTCGCGCGGGCCAGGCGCTGCGAGTGATCGGCCAGGTAGATCACCGGCAACAGCATCAGCACCAGCAGGAGCAGCCCCAGACCCTGCTCGAGCGCCAGCCCCAGGACCACGAGCAGAGCGCACACGAGGGGCGCAATTCGCAGCACCCGCTCGTAGACCCACGTCCGGTCCGGATGGAAGAAACCCATTGTCTTGGTTCTAACGGAAAGGCACTCCCCACCTCAATAGCGGGCTAGTACCGAATTGGGCTGGTATCCATGCCTGAGGCGGGCAAACCTGCGTACTACCTCTACTTCAGTGTTTCCCTCTATCACCTTCGGCAGGGGAGAGTACCGGCACTGAGGTTCCTGTCGTGGGGGTCTCGCGCGAACCTCAGGTACCCCCGCTGGATTGAAGCTTTTGCGTCATTTCCGGCGCTTCACCACCGGCCCCACACTAGGCCTGTCCGCACAACAAAGGAAGCCGCTCCGGTCCGGGCGGCAGGAGAGCTATGCACACCAGGCGCAGTACCAGTGTGTCCGTTAGTCGGCTGGCGGCCGGCTCGGTAGTATTACTTATGACTATCATAGCCTCGGCCGGGGCCGTCCGGGCCGCTTCGCCCGAGGCGGCCCTCGCGCCGGGGGGAGGGGCCGTCGAAGCCTCGCCGGAGCGCGCGGCGTGGAAGAAACGCTGGATCGCCAGTTGGGTCGCCCTCGCCGCCGTCAACGTCCTCGACGTGCACTCCTCGACCGGACACGGTGAAGCCAACCCGCTGTTTCGCGATGGCCAGGGGCGCTTCGCTCCGGGCAAAGCGATTCTGATCAAGTCCGCCCTCGCCGGCGGGTTGTTTTCCTACCAATTGTGGCGGGTGCGCGCGCATCCCGAGAAAAATTCGTACGCCCCCTTCACCATCCTGAACGGCGTTGGCGCCGGCGCGCTAGGCGGGGTGGCCGCTCACAACTATTCCCTGCCCCGCCCGGCACCCGCGCCGGCCGTACCGGCCCACCTCGCGCCCCAGCCCTAGCGCCCGGCCTCAAAAAGCCGGATACCTCAGAAAGCCGTATACGGCGGGAGGGGCCGGTTCTCCAGCACCGCCCGCGGATTCTGGATGAAGAGCCGGTCGGCGAGTTGTGGCGAGAACCCCTCGTGCACGGCGCGGTAGGCCTCCAGCAGCCGTGGCGGGCGGGGCACGGGATCGTGCCCGTCGGAGGCCACGAAGTGGACCAGCCGCCGGCGCACCAGCTCGGCGGCCAGGCCCTGCACGCGGGCGCCGCGCCGGCCGGTCAGCGCATCGGCCGTCACTTGCACGAGCACACCTCGCTGTACCCAGGACGCCAGGCGGTCCGGCCGCGTCTGCAGCAGCGCGTGGCGCTCCGGATGGGCCAGCACCGGCACCAGGCCGCGGTCGAGCAGCCCCCCCCACACGCGCTCGAGGTGGGGCGGCAGGCCGGCGGGCATCAGTTCCACCAATAGGTACCGGCTGCCGGCCAGCGTGTAAGCCGCCGGGCGCTCGAGCACCGCCGGCAGCGTTTCGCAGCTCAGCTCCACCTCGCAGCCCCCGAATAAGCGCAGCGGCCGCTCCAGGCCCGCCCCGAGGTCCAAGCGGCGCGCCGCCGCCTGCTCCGGGTCGAACGTAAAGCGGTGGTTGGCGTGCGGCGTCGCGATCACCGCCACCGTCCCCGCGGTCAGGGCTAAGGCGCACATATGCGCAGCCACGTCGCGCGTCCGCGGCCCGTCGTCGAGTCCCGGCAGCAGGTGGCAGTGAATGTCGATGAAACCGGGCGCGAGTTCGAGCGGGGAACGAGTGTCCATGCCGGGTGCCTATAAAAGCTCATCGTCGCTTCCCCTCCCCGGGCAATAGACGGGAACGGCGCCCCGTTGTCAAACTTGTCAACACCCTAAAGCTTGCCCGGCCCCGCCGGCGATCAACCTCGTGCCATGCCAGTCCTCCTCTACGCCCTGTTGGTTTTGCTCGGTGCGGGTGGGCCCCCCGCCCGCGCCGAAGATCCTTCCCCCGGCTTCGCCGCCGGCTCCGACTACCGGCTGGGCGCGGGCGACGTCATCGATATCGCCGTCTTCGAGGTCGCGGAGCTGAGCAAACCGGCCGTCGTTTCGCCGGACGGCGCCGTGCTGCTGCCGCTCATAGGCGCGGTCGAAGTGGCGGGCCTGACCCCGCCGGAGGCCGCGCGGCGGTTGCGGGACCTGTACGCCGATGACCTGATCCGCGATCCGCAGATCTCGGTCGCCGTCCGGGAGTATCACAGCCAGCCGGTGGTGGTGCTGGGCGCGGTTGCCAAGCCGGGCGTTTATCAGTTGCGCGGCCCGCGGCGGCTCTCCGACGTCCTGGCGCTCGCAGCCGGGCTCGCGCCGGACGCCGGCAGCGAGATCAGCATTGCGCGGCCGCTCGCCACCGGGGACGAGCAAAGCTTCGAGGTGCCGGTCGCCGGGCTGCTCAGCCTGGCAGGCCGGCCCGAGCACAACCCCTGGGTGCAGGCCCACGACACCGTTCGCGTGGCTCGGGCCGGGGTCGTGTACGTGGTCGGAGAAGTCGTGCGCGCCGGCGGCTTCCCTCTCAAGAACCAGGAAACCATGACCGTACTGCAGGCGCTCTCGCTCGCCGAGGGGCTCAAGCGTACCGCGGCCCCGCAGCGCGCCACCATCCTGCACCGCGCCGGGAACGGCGCGCCCCGCGAGACCCCCGTGAAAATCCGCGACGTGCTGGCCGGCCGGGCGCCCGACCCCTCCCTTGGCCCGAGCGACGTGCTGTTCGTGCCGGATTCCCAGGCTCGCACCGCCGCCGGGCGCGCGGCCGAGGCCGCCATTCAAATCACCACCGGCGTGATCATCTGGAGGCGCTGAGCGATGGAAACCTTGCGCCTCCCCGCCCCCGCGCCGGCCCCCCTCCTGGAGGTTCCCTTCGAGCGCTACGCCGTCGAGAAGCCGGAGCCGCCCGGGGAATTCCGGCTGCGCGATTACTGGCGCGTGGTCCACGCCCAGCGCCGGACGATCGCGGTGTGCGGCTCGCTCGCCCTGGGGGCGGCCCTGCTCTTCAACTACGTCGCCGTGCCGGTCTACCGGTCCACCGCGACCTTGCAGATCGACCGCGAGCAGCCCAACACGGCGCGTCTGGAGGACTCGCTGGTGCAGCCCCTGGAGCAGCCCGATTACATCGAGACGCAGTACAAAATCCTGAAGTCGCGCACGCTCGCCCGGGGCGTGATGGAGAAGCTCGGCCTCGCCGAGCGGCCGGAATACCGGCGGCGGGGACTGCGCGCCGCCCTCGACCCGCCGCGGCTGGGCGGGGAGCTGAACCCCGCCGTGGTAAGCCGTTTTCTCGACGCCGTGACGGTCACCCCCGGCAAGGGCACGCGCCTGGTCGAGGTCGCGATCGACTCGGTCTCCCAGGAGGTCGCCGCGCGCACCGCCAACACCCTGGCCGAGATCTACATCGAGCAGAACCTGGCGGCCAAATGGGACTCGACGCAGCGGGCCTCGGCCTGGCTCACCCAGCAACTGGCGGAACTCAAGGCGCGCCTGGAGCGCTCCGAATCCGACCTGCTCACCTACGCCATGCGCCACTCGATCATCTTTGTCGA
>JBGPDC010000181.1:0-11674 GCA_041482115.1 Terriglobia bacterium
CAAGCCATCTGCGGTTCGTTTATTCCAAAAGTATCGTCCCTTGAGGTAGGCATCGTAGGCTTCCGGACTCACACGCGTCCCGTTTTTCAGCACCGCCTGTTCGTGTGGGGTTAACTCGATCCGGATCTCCGCCGCAATGGAGCGGGCGACCTGCTTTTGGAGCGCTAACGTATCACCCATTTCGCCGTCATAGCTCCGGGCCCACAAGTGCTTGTCGGCAGCCGCCAGGATCAACTGCGCCGTGATTCGAACCCGGTTACCGGAGCGGAGCACGGCGCCTTCCACCACAGCGTCTACCTTCAAATCCCGCGCGATTTGCGGTAAGGACTTGTGCGCGCCTTTGTAGGTCATTATCGAGGTACGCGAGATCACCCGCAATTCCCCGATCTGCCCCAGTTCGGTGATCAACTCGTCGGTCATGCCATCAGAGAAATAATCCTGCGATGCATCGCCGGACAGGTTTTCCAGTGGAAGCACTGCCAGAGACCGAATGGCGGGTGGCGGGTGACTCCCTGGGCGAAGTATCCAGCCCGTTAAGATTGCGAGCATCGCGAGTAAGGCGAAGCCGGACCTCTTCCAGGTGCGTGGCCAGCGCGGGCGTACAAATACTGCGGTCTGCTCAGAAAGGTCAACCGGGTCATGATCTTTTGCTTCGGGCAGGGCTCGGGTTGCAGGCACTTCTGTAACCGCAGCAGCCACCTGGACCGCCGACACCTCTCCGCTCCCGGCGACGGCCTGGATCGGAGCAATAAACCGGTAGCCGCGCCGCGGTAGAGTCTCGACAAATCGAGGGTTGTCAGCCGAGTCGTTGAGAGCGTGACGGAGCCTTTTGACGGCCGCGTTAAGCCCATGTTCAAAGTTCACGAAGGTGTCAGCGGGCCAGAGTTTCCGGTGAAGCTCTTCGCGCGTAACCAGCTCACCGGGGTTTTCGAGGAGACAGATCAGAACCTGGACCGGCTGCCCTTCCAGCCGGATTTTGCGGCCCTGCTTCTGGAGCTCGCCCGAACGCAAATCAAGCTCGAAGACCCCGAATCGAATCAGACGCGGGGATGGTACTGCTGGTCCCATTGCAGTTAAAAAGAGAGCGACAGTATCGAGTCTAACACCGTTGCCCACCGGACCTGAGCGGTCGTTCCACGATCGCTTCTCACGAACTGTAAGCAGCCGCTCCGGCCTGCCCCTGGGCGGATGTCACTTCTATCGACAAATGTAAATGAATCAATTGGTTACCGTGTCACCCACACGCGATCTACGCTTCACTCCGCTTGCATTGACCCTCCGGGCGCCTTGCACCAAACTCGTACTCGAAACGACGTCGATCGCGGCCTGCCACTTGGCCACCACATCGATTCGTACCACCAAAACCGGAAAGGATGCGAAATGATTCTCAAACTTAATGACAACGTGGACCGCCGCGGCTTTCTGAAGTGCATGCAGTGGGCCGGCGCCGCTGTAGTCTGGTCTTTCGCCGGCGGCGTACCCAGCTCGCAGCTAATCGGCGCTGAAAAAGGCAAGACCAAAGCCGCCGACTTCACTTTCGTTCAGATCAGCGACAGCCACATCGGTTTCAACCGGCCGGCGAATGCCGACGTCAACGGCACCCTGCTTGTGGCTGTCGACCAAATCAACGCCGCCGTCCATCAGCCGGACTTAATTCTCCACACGGGCGACCTCACCCACCTTGCCAAGGCCACCGAATTTGACACGCTCGGCCAGATCCTCCAGGGCCTTCGTCAAAAACAAGTGTTCTATGTCCCCGGCGAACACGACGTCACCGGCGACGACGGCAAACTGTTTCTCGAGCGCTTCGGCAAATCGACCGGCGGCAAGACCTGGCAAAGCTTTGACCACCAGGGCGTGCATTTCATCGGTCTCAACAACTGCGCCCAATTGGAAGGGCTCGGCGCGATCGGCGCGGAGCAATTGGATTGGCTCGGCAAGGACGTCGCCCACCTCGCGGCCAGCACGCCGATCGTCGTATTCGCGCACATTCCGCTGTGGTCCGTTTACCCCGAATGGGGCTGGGGCACCAAGGACAGCGCGCAGGCTCTCGCGATCCTCAAGCGCTTCGGCTCCGTCACCGTGCTCAACGGGCACATTCACCAGGTGATGCAAAAGGTCGAGGGCAACGTCACCTTCCATTCCGCGATGTCCACGGCTTTCCCGCAACCCGCGCCCGGCAGCGCTCCCTCCGCCGGCCCGATGACGGTCCCCGCCGAAAGACTTCGGCAGGTGCTCGGGGTCACCAGCGTGAACTTCACCGCCGGCAACCATCATCTCGCTATCGTCGACACTCCCCTCGGCTGAAAGGACCATCCATGAACATGCCACCCAAAGTCATTCTCACCATCGCCCTGGCATCGGGCGTCGCGCTTGTAGCGGCGTTCGCCGCCGTCGGCGGCGCCAAGGGCGACACCGTCGCCGGACGGTCCGCCTTTGAAAAGCGCTGCACCGGCTGTCACGCCCTCGACCACGAGAAGACGGGACCGCGCCTCGCCGGAGTCGTCGGACGCAAAGCCGGAACGGTCTCCGGTTTCCCCTATTCCGACGCCGTCAAAAAATCCGCCGTGGTCTGGAACGAAGCGCTCCTCGATAAGTGGCTGACCGATCCCGAAACCGTGATCCCTGACACCGACATGGCGTTCCGCCTGGATAATCCCGTCGAACGGGCGGCCATCATCGCCTTTCTGAAAGAGACGGGTAAATAGATGCCGAGGATCTTCATAGCTGCTTCACTCTTTGCGGTAGCGCTGTTTGCCGCGACCCTCACTGGGCTGGCACTTCTTCCCCAGCCGCCGCCGGCTCCGGGCGAGCCCCTCTTCCAGGGTGCCCAGATCGATGAGCCGACACTGGCCCTGTTCGAGCGCGCCTGCCAGAACTGCCATTCGGAGAATACTCAATGGCCCTGGTACAGCCGTATTCCACCTGCGTCGTGGATGATTGGAAAGGATGTCCACGACGCCCGCGGTCACGTCAACTTCTCCAAGTGGGATTCCTACCGCCCGGATGAACAGGAGGAGCTTCTCACCCGGATCGGCAGTAATGCGCGCACCGGCCGGATGCCGCTGCGGCGTTATACGCTGCTTCATCGCGAAGCAATTCTCGCGTCACAGGAGCGCCAGCAAATCTACGAATGGAGCAGAGCGGAGAAGAAACGCCTACGAGCGGCTGGGGCAGAAACTCGTCGTCCGCTACCGACGCACCCTCCGCTCAGTCGTCACGCCTCCAACCGCTACGCCTCCAGCAGCGAGAGGCAGCCCTCATGAACACCTGTCCAGAGATGAAAGTATTCGAACCCTTCCGGCTCGACACGGTGAATCTTTGTTTGTGGCGTGCGGAAGAGCGCGTGCCCCTTACTCCCAAGGCGTTCGATGTGCTGCGCTACCTTGTCGAACGCTCCGACCGGCTGGTAACTCAGGATGAAATGCTGGAAGCGCTATGGCCTGAAACCTTCGTCAATCCGGAAGGCGTCAGGAAGTACATCCGGGAAATCCGAAAGGCGTTGGGGGACCGCCGTCACGCGCCATTGTTCATCGAAACATTTCCGAAACGCGGCTATCAGTTCATAGCTAAAGTGACCGGCGGGCGCACCTTCCCGCCGTTGGGCCCCGCCATCGAAACCGCTGGGAATATGGTGGGCCGCGACGCGGCACTCGCCCGGCTTAACGACTATTTTGAAATGGCATTGAACGGCCAGCGGCAGGTCGTCTTCGAGCTCTCTATCGCCGGCTTTCAGGTCCGCATCGGCCACGGCCCGGAACATGGGCCGCAATAAAAAAGATTACTGGAAGAGATAGGAGAAGCAGAAATGACAAGGAGTGAGTTGGACAAATACCGAAACGTACTGGAGGCCAAGCAGGCAGAGCTGGCCCACCTGCTACGCAATCGCGACAGCATCGCTATCGAAAAGAGTCCCGATGCCTTCGATGAAGTGCAGCACGCCGCCGAGCGCGAGTTGGCGATCCGCAACCTGAACCGCAAGTCCAATTTGTTGAGGAACGTCCGCGCAGCGCTGCGCCGCATCGAAGACGGCAGCTTCGGCGGGTGCCTGTATTGCGAAGAGGACATCAGTCCCAAACGCCAGGCGGCAGTGCCGTGGACGGCCTTCTGCATCCAGTGCCAGGAAATCGCCGACGGCGACAACGCCGGCAACCTCGGCGAGCGGCTGGTCGACGCCGCTTAATCGGGGACCTGCACGGCCAGCGGCGATTGTAGACGCAGTCTTAACGAGGCTCACTACAGGAATCGCTTCAGCACAGGGTTAAATACTTGGGACAAATGATGCTCAACAGTTCGGCAAGCCTCTGGCTAGGCGTTACGTTCGTTCTGATCGGCGCCATCAATGTGTGGCTCATTCTGCAGGCGTCCGCCCGAGTGAGAGACGCCCAGGCCAGCACGCGATTAATTGCCGCCCATCGGATTGGCGGCTATCTCTTCATTGCGCTGTTCTGCGTGATGGGATACTTCATGGTTGCCCGGCTGGGCGATGTCGCCGGAGGCGCTCCGCCCAGCACCATGATCCACCTGACCTTGGCGATGGTCCTAAGTCCTCTTCTCTTCGTCAAGGTTCTGGTCGCTCGTTATTACAAGAGTTACTATTCCTTTCTGATGCCGATCGGGCTGGTGATATTCGTTCTGTCGTTCGTTCTTATCGGCATTACCGCGGGTCCCTCTCTTGCTTATCACGCCAGGATGCAAACCGTTTCGCTGGAGGCCATTGATCTGCCGCCTGCCGCTATCGATATCAATATGGCGGCCGCTACGATGGAGAAGCGCTGCTCCAAGTGTCACAATCTGGACCGCATCGCGGGGGCTCATAAGGATGCGCGGGGCTGGCTGGCGACTGTGAACCACATGAAAGCCCTGCCTGACTCCGGAATATCGGAAGAAGACTCCCGGATCATCGTTTTATACCTGGCCTCCCAGATGGGGCCGAAAGGGGCGGTGGCTGCGGCTAGCCTGGAAGTCGCCAGAGCCGTGGTGGACCAGCGCTGCGGGCGCTGCCATAGCCTGGATCGCGTCTATAAGACGGCCGAAACGCCGGAGGAGTGGAGAGCCACCGTCTATCGAATGGTCGGTATTGCCGAGGGCAGCGGCAACGCCTTTCAGCCCGGCGAAGACAAACAGATCATCACTTACTTGTCGGCCACGCAAACGCCTGATGCCGTACAGCAGCGGAAGGCTCAGGCGGAGGCCGCTTCCTCCGCCGGCCGGAGCATGGTGACGCAAAAAGCGGCTGCCGCTCCCAGTCAACTGGCGCCGCCCCGCAGGTATCCAGCCCGGATGATCGGCTTCATGGCATTCGTGTTCTTGAGCATGCTGACCCTTGTCGTGCGGCGGCCCTCCCGGGCCCCTCTTGCTAGTGCCCGATCGGACACCCCTGCGGGAATAGTGCCAGCACCCGTCCGGGCTGTCCCCGCCGCAACTTCATCATCCGGCGGTCCGCTGATCCTGAGGTTGGCGAGCATCACACCGCAGGCCTCCGACGCCAAGACCTTGCGCTTCATTGTTCCCGATGGCCGGAAGCTAAGCGCTCGCCCGGGCCAGTTTCTCACGTTCTCTTTTCTCTTCGATGGAAAGAAAGTCATTCGGTCGTACTCGATTTGTTCATCGGCGGCCAGGTCGGGTTACGTCGAGATCACCACGAAACGGGTAAGGGAAGGATGCGTGTCGGTGTTCTTGAACGATCGCGCGTCGGTGGGGATGACGGTCGAAGCCAATGGCCCTTTTGGGCACTTCTGCTTCGATGAATACAAGCACCGCAACGTCGTTCTGGTTGCGGCCGGAAGCGGGATTACACCCCTGATGGCGATGCTCCGCTATATGGACGACCTTTGTCTGGAAACAACTGCCACTCTGCTGTACTGCGTTCGCGCCGCCCGCGACATCATATTTGAGAGCGAGTTGCAGCAATTGCGATCCAGGCTGAAGAACTTCCAGTACCATGTTCTGCTTTCGCAACCTCACCCGGAGTGGTCTGGTCCACGTGGGCATGTCAGCCGTGAATTCATCGGAAACTCCGTCCAGGACCTTACCTCACCGGACTTTTTTCTTTGCGGCCCGCCTCCGTTTATGGACGCCAGCCGCGCGATCCTCCTTGGCCTGGGCGTGAAGCCGAAACGTATTATGCAGGAGAGTTTTGGCAGCTCGGCTTCGAAGAGTGCTCAACCGGTTTCGGCGGCGGCCGAGACGGACGTGATGGTCGAGTTCGCTCGATCGGGCAATGTGTACGCCGTCCGTAGCGGCCAGACCTTATTGGAGGCGGCCGAGGAGCATGGAGTTGGCATACCTTCATCCTGCCGGCAGGGACAGTGTGGGACCTGCAAAACGAAGCTGCTGGCAGGGAAGGTGCGCATGGACACGGAAGAGGGACTCGATCCCGATTCGAGAGCGCAAGGCTTTGTGCTGACGTGCGTGGGGCACGCGGACAGCGCCGTGAAGCTGGATGCCTGAAAATCCAGGAGCAAGCGCAGGCGGTTACTCCATGAAAGTTACAAGGGGAGCCGGTCCGGCTGCAGCCGGACACTGCCGGCGTGACGAGCGCGGCCTGTGTGGCGTAAGAGGCGCCGATATGGACTGATATCGGTAGCTACTTTTGAAAATTGACCGCGCGGCGCATAGACAAAAGAGAGGCCCGTGCATGCGTTTACTTATGGGAAGGAGATTTCACGACAGTTATGTGATTCTAGTATCGTTGTATCGCGTATTGAACGTTTATTTGACAGCAGCAAAATCGAGCGCCCAGAAGTCGAAACGTTGATTCTCCATTAAATCATTTATAATTGGGTATCCACTTAACTCAGGTAACCCCTATACGTTGTGGTTTCAGGGCCAACCCGCCTGGGCGGTCCTGACGATCGACCTGTAAGTGGCTGGTTCCACGGCCACTGCCTGCTGGACGAGTCGGAAGAACAGCTTGCCCCGGCTGCGCGACTTCCGACGATTGAATCGGAAGATGAACTCATCCAGGTAGTAGTCCAGGTGTTCGAAACTGACGGCGCCCTGATGGGTGCCCATCAGCCATCGCTTCAGCAGTGAGACGACCCGATGGACTCGCGGCAGCAGCTCGGACGGGGACTTCTTGTGGCCCTTTAGGAAGGTGATCTTGTGGCGATAGCCCTTGCTTTCCAGGGGAGCGTAGCCCAACCACGCGTCGGTATGCACCACGCTGCCCAGCTCGACGGACTCCTCCACAAACGGGACCAAGCTCTCGGCCGAAGCGTCCGGGACGCGCCGCATCCGTATCCGGCCTGTGCCCCGGCCATCCTCTTGCGCCGCCACCACGATCAATGCCTTTCTCTCGGTCTGCCGACCGCGCACACCTTCTTCCAAACCACCCACATACGTCTCGTCCACCTCCACCCTTCCCGAGAGTCGATCCCGCCCCGGCCCCACCATGGCCCGCCGCAGTTTATGCAGCCAGGCCCAGGCTGTCTGGTAGCTTCCCAAGCCCAAGACCCGCTGCAGTCCCAGGGCGCTGACGCCGTTCTTCTGACTGGTCACCCACCACATGGCCCGAAACCAGACCGTCAACGGTGTTCGCGTATCCTGGAACATCGTCCCCGCCGTGACGGATACCTGGCGACCGCAGACCGCACATTGCCAGAGAACCGAGCGCAATGGCCAAGCTTTCGCACCTCCGCACCGCGGGCACCGAAACCCCTCCGGCCACCGCAGCCGGAACAGATACTTCCGACAGGCCTCCTCCGAGCTGAAACGAGCTTCCAACTCCGCCAATGTCCGCGGGTAATCCTCCATGCGCCGCCATACTACAGGTTGGGGTCACCTGAGTCAAGTGGATACCCCATTTCATTTATTTTGAAGCAGTCTAAGTGGTGCGCCCGGGGTGACTCGAACACCCGACCTTCTGGTTCGTAGCCAGACGCTCTATCCAACTGAGCTACGGGCGCGAAAAGCTGACGGATACG
Organism: Terriglobia bacterium; assembly: GCA_041482115.1. GTDB lineage: Bacteria > Acidobacteriota > Terriglobia > Bryobacterales > JACQDG01 > JBGPDC01. Next base: position 7,929 of record JBGPDC010000181.1, read on the forward strand.
CTCCCATCCTAGCAAACGGCGGGGCCGCTCCGCCAGCAGAGCCTCCTGGCGCCCTACATCACGAAGCCAGTGAGGGCGATGGCGAGGCCGACCCCGGCCGCCACGACACCCACGACTGGAAAGAGTTTCTTGCGGGAGATGAAGAAGAGCGAGGTCAGCACCAGGCCGATCTCGAGCAGGCCCTCGCCGTAGTCGTACCGCTGGGCGCGCATTTCCGCCCGCCGCGCGTCGTCCTCGATTTTGCGGGCCTCCACCTGCACCTCTTTCCCTTCCCTCTCATAGCGCTCCTTCTCCGTGCGGTAGCGTGCGAGGGCCTTCAGGGTCGCGTCGTTCTGCATGGCGAAGGCGGTCATCAAGTCCTCGCCCAGCTCAAGGCTGTGGAACTTGATGCGCCGCGACTGGTAATACTGCCAGCGGTCGTTGGCCTCGGTCTTGAGAATGACGGCCTCCGTGTGGGTGCGGTGGGAGGCGATAGTTACCAGCGCGAGGAACACGGCCGTCGCGGCCGCCTGGAGGCCGACCTTCTGCCCGACGGGGTCCAGTGAGCCCTCGCTTTCGGTGTGAATCTCGAGTTCTGCCATACTTGCGCCAGTATAGCCTAGGGCTCAACGCGGTACGCGCGGCCGTTGCGGTCCTGGACGGTGAGCGTGCGGCCCTGCGGGTCCCAGCGGACGGCGGCGAGGTCGGCCGTGGTGGGGCTTGCGAGGCGGGCCCAGGTGCGGCCGGCGTCGGTCGAGCGGAAGATGCGGCCGCCGTCGGAGACGGCCCAGAGGCGCTCACCATCGCGAGCCAAGGCGCGCAGTGGAGCGCCCTCCGGGAGAGGGGCGGGCGCCACGTCGGCGCGGCCGGCAAGCAACGCGACGGACTTTTCCTTGTCGAGGGACCCCGCTTCCTGGCGCCGCGCACCAGCCGTGCCGCTCTCGAGTTGGATCGCGCCGCCGACCGCCGCCGGCGGTGCTGCCGGGGCGGCCTTCGGAGCCGGAGGAGCCACCGCATTCGCCACTTTGTTCGCCCGCGCCACCTCGTCCGTCGGCGCAGACACGGCCGCCTCGCGCCCGTCTTTGAGCTGTTCCGCCTCCGCGACCTGGCCGCGTGCGTCACGGAACTCTTCGATTGCAGCGGGAGGCGCCGCCGGCTCGGCCGCGGCCCGCTTGGCCCTCTGGCGCAGGGCGTCTGCGGCCGCAGGTTGCTGGGGTAGCTGGAGGACGGGCTGGTCCCGCGCGGGCTCCGACGCTCCCTCGAGCTGCGCGACCTGCCGCGCCGCCACCGGAGCACTCGTTTGCCGTAAAACCTGTTCACGCTGGTAGAAGACGACTGAGCCTACAACTAATACCCCTGCGAGCGCCGGGATCGCCCATTGCCACCGCCACCAGGCGCGTGCCGGGGCGGGCTCCGCCGCCCGCTCTTCCGGCGCCCGTTCTTGAAGCAACTCCGTGGCGACCCCGCGGCAGGCGGCGCACTCCGCCAGATGCGCCTCCACCTGGCGGCGCTCGGCCCCGTGCAGGCGGCCCTCGCCGTAGGCCGCGGCCAGCTCCGCGTCGCAGCCCGCGACGGGACCGGTGGCCCGCAGCACCTGCCGCAGAGCGGCGTCGGTCGCCCGGTCAGCCGGATTGGTGTTGGGCGCAGCCATAGCCTTCCCTATAAGGAGTACGTTTCACCCGGCATTTCTTGCACGCTCCAAAAGCTCGGCGAAATCGAGCGGCGCCTCGACCGAATGCCGAAAGCACTCTGCGATACGGTCGGGGCTGAAGCCCCCGGCTCGCAGCCGCTTTTCCACGCGCTTGCGCAGGTCCTTGCGGAGCGCCTCCAGCTCCCGGCTCACGGTCGATTCGTGGACCCCCCGGAGCCGTCCAATCTGCGCCAGCCGCAACTCGTCCACATAGTACCAGGAGAGCAGCAGCCGCTGGTCCGGCGCGAGAGCGGCAACCTCGGACCGCAGGGCCCGGGCGAGCGCGGTGGCATTCTCGCGCCGCTCGAAATCCTCAGGATGCGCCTCGCGGGCCGGCTCGACCGGGAGCGTATCTAGAGGCTCGAAGCGCGCTTCCCGCCGGTGGCGATCGATCTGGGCCTGGCTCACGATGGCGCGCAGCCAGCCCTTGAGCGACGAGCGTCCCCGGAACTGCGCGATCTGGCCGCCGCCGCCCTTGATCCCGAAGAGCTCGGCCATCACCTCGCCGGCCACCTCGTCGTCCCGCGCGACATCTTCCAGGTATTGCCGATAGGCGCGATGGAACTCCTCCCAGGCGGACTCGATTCCGCTAGCGCAGGCGGCGGCGAGCGCCAGATCCTCCAGGCGCAGATCGAGCAGGAAGGCCCGCAACTCGTGGCCCCGCGCCTGCGGCGCATAGCGCTCCACGGAGGCGTGCAACGCCCGGGCGAAATCCGGAAGGCCCAGCGGGTAGCGATCGAGACGGGCCTGCGCGGCGGCGGCGCCGATGCTGTCGGCTTCCTCCGCCAGGAAATCCTCAAACCGCATGCGGCGCGTGCTCCCGCAGGAACCGCACGATCTCTTCCATGGAAGTCCCCGGTTGGAAGACCGCGGCGACGCCCATTTGCTTCAGTTCGGCGATATCGGCGTCCGGGATGATGCCGCCGATCACGACCTGCACATCGTCCATACCGTGCTGCTTCAGCAATTCCATGACGCGCGGCACGATGGCGTGGTGGGCGCCCGACAGGATCGAGAGGCCGATGAAGTCGACGTCCTCCTGGAGCGCGGCCGTGGCGATCATCTCGGGCGTCTGGCGGAGGCCGGTATAGATGACCTCCATGCCGGCGTCGCGCAGGGCGCGCGCGATCACCTTGGCGCCGCGGTCGTGGCCGTCGAGACCCGGCTTTGCGATCAGCACCCGCAGGGGCCGCGCGCTCATGTGACGGAGACCTCCTGATAGACGCCGTAGACCTTCTTGAGAGCCCCGCACATCTCGCCGAGGGTGGCATAGGCGCGGACCGCCTCCACGAGATAGGGCATCAGGTTGCGCTCTTGTTCGGCCGCCCGCTCGATTTCGGCTAGTGCCTTCTCGACGCGGCGATTGTCCCGCTCGGTGCGCAGGCGATGCAGCCGCGCTACTTGCTTCTCCTCCACGCTGCGGTCGATGTAGAGGGTGTCGATCGGCTCGTCCTCGGAGGCGAACGCGTTGACGCCCACGATGATCTTCTCGCCCTTCTCGATGGCCTGCTGGTAGCGGTAGCTGGCCTCCGCGATTTCGCGCATGGGGAAGCCGCGCTCGATGGCCGGGATCATGCCTCCCATCGCATCGATGCGGTCGAAGTAGTCGTGGCAGCCTCCCTCCAGGTCGAGCGTGAGGCGCTCGAGGAAATAGCTGCCGCCGAAAGGATCGGCGGTATCGGTAACGCCGCTCTCGTGCGCGATCACCTGCTGCGTGCGCAGCGCGAGCAGCGCTGCTTCTTCCGTGGGCAGCGCCCAGGCCTCATCGAGGGCGTTGGTGTGCAGCGACTGCGTGCCGCCCAGGACCGCCGCGAGCGCCTGCACCGTGGTGCGGACCAGGTTCACGTAAGGCTGCTGGGCGGTGAGCGAGCAGCCGGCGGTCTGCGTGTGGAACCGAAGCTTCCACGCGCGTTCGCTCGTAGCGCCGAAGCGTTCGCGCATCACGTGCGCCCAAATCTTGCGCGCGGCGCGGAACTTGGCGATCTCCTCGAAGAAATCGTTGTGGGCGTCGAAGAAGAAGCTGAGCCGCGGTACGAACTCGTCGAGGGCCAGGCCGCGCGCGAGGCCCCACTCGACG
>JBGPDC010000182.1:0-11653 GCA_041482115.1 Terriglobia bacterium
AGGCACGTCGAAATCGCCCGTCACGCAGGAAACTTTGATGCCGGCCCGGTCGAGGATCTGGCGCATCTCGCGCAGCCGGTCCGGGGGGGTCTGCACGCCTCCCTGTGACGCCCGCATGTCGACCGCCTCGTACCCGGTCTTCTTGGCGATGACGACGACTTCCTCAAAGCCCATGGTGGTCTTCTGGTTGGACCCCGGCGCCTCGGCGATCCGGACCGTGATCGACAGCTTCATAACACTGTCCGCCGCGCGGAGAACGGCCAGCGAAGAAGCCGCAACTAGAAAGTGGCGACGCGTGAGATTGACAGCCATGGGAGTCTCCTGGGTCATGCTACTGATCAAAGAGCGGCGGCGTCAAGAGGAAGCGCCGGAGGTTTCTTGACTTCTATTGCTAACCCGTCCAGACTCACTTTCTGATGGCGTACCTCGACTGGCTGGAGCAGACGCTGGCCGCCCGCCTCGCCGACAAACCGATCGGCGAGCCCGTGGCGGTGCGGGCCTTCTTCCAGCTCAGCGAGGACCACGGCTTGCTCCAGCCGGCGCTGGCCGAAGCGGCCGCCGCGGCGGCCCGCTGGCTGAACGCCCGCCCCACGCGCCTCTTTGCCCAAGGCGGCGCCGCGGCGGGCTACGTCTCGGCGCTCGTGGAATTCGCCGGGGGCCAGACGGCGCTCCTCACCTCGGAAGCGCGCCATCCCAACGGGCCCAGCTTGGGCGAGTCGGAAGTGCTGGTGCTGATCCTCGGCAACCACGGCACGCTGCGCTATGACGACCAGCCCGGCGCGGGCGGCATCGCATTCCCCGTCATGCTCCCCGCCCTGCCCGCCACCTCGGCCCGCTACCAGCCTTGGACCTCGGCCATCGAGCGCTCGCTGCGCACCGGACGCGCCGTGGAGGTCACCGGTGCCTGACCGGCCCCCCTTCGGAGTTCTGCTCGTGACGGGCGGCCTGACCCACCAGGAAGGCTACGCGCTCGGCTTCCGGGCCGACCCCCGCTGCCGGCTCATCGGAGTGGCCGACGACGCCGGCATCACTCCCCGCCGCGCCGCCCTGAACCTCCGCCTCGCGGAAGAATTGCAGATCCCCGTGCTGCCGGATTTCGACGCCGCCCTGCGCCGCCCCGACATCCACATCGCCTCGGTCTCGACCGAGCACGAACGCCAGGGACCGCTCGCCGTCCGCTGCGCCAACGCCGGCAAGCACCTCTACATGGATAAGCCGATGGCCGGCAGCGTCCCGGACGCTTACGCGCTCGCCGACGCGGTCGGCCGGGCCGGCGTCAAGGGTCAGATGTACACGGTGCTCAACCTGCCCCAGGCCCAGCGCGCCAAACGCATCGTCGATTCCGGACGCCTGGGCGAGCTGCGGGCCATCCACTGCGACATGCTCTTCTCAAAGGGCAATCCCGGCACCGCGCCGCTCGGCTCGCCCCGCCAGGAACAGTATCCGCCCACCCAGTTCCGCGCCACCGACGGCAAGCGCGAGATGTATAACCTGGCGGTCTACACCTTAGCGATGATCCGCTGGCTCACCCGGCGCAAGGACTTCCGCTCCGTGCGGGCCGTGACCGCCAACTACTTCTTCGCCGGGCACCGCAACAACGACTTCGAGGACTTCGCGGCTCTCGCCGTAGCGCTCGAGGGCGGCATGAACGCCACGATCACGGTGGGGCGCATCGGCTGGCGCGGCCATTCCCGGGGCGGCGTCAATCTGGTCCGCCTCTTCGGCACGCGCGGCAGCGTGACGCTCGAAGCCGACTTCCCCCGCGCCGAAATCGTCTCCGACCGGGGACTCGCGCCCGTGGAGGTCAACCCCGAAGATCCCATGGGCTTCTGGCGCACCACCCAGCCGCGGGCCACGGGACGTCCCACCATCGACTGGCTGACGCCCGAATCGCAGCCGGCGCGGTCGGATCAGAGCCTCTTCGTCGATTGCATCGAGCAGAACCGCGAGCCGGAAGTCACCGTCGCCGACGGCGCGAAGATCGTGGAGGCGCTGTTCGCCGGGTACAAGTCGGCGGCCACCGGGGACGTGGTGGCGCTGCCGCTGCCGCGTGGCGGGTGAGGGGAGCAGTTGCTCCGGCAGTGCGGTCACACGACGGGCGCAGTCGGTTTCCGGGAATGGCGTTGCACCTCTACGGCTAGGGCGTTAAACATCCGAGCGGCGGGCCCTCAATTTTGTTGCTGACCAGAACCTATAAGGTTCACACAAGCCTAGAATGAGGGGATGGAGCAAGAAGCTCGCAGCGAATCACCGGGATCAGAAGCCTTCCAAGTATTCGACACACACTGGGCCAACCTCATGTATCTGCTTCGCGGTATTTTGCGCGACATCGAGCAGTTAAAGAACCCAACAGATGCAGCACACCAACTGACGGCGCGCACCGCTGTTACAGTCAAGAAACTGAGGAAGAGCCTATCGGGCAACACCGAACCCAACACGCTTGCACGTGCCGGGGTTGTTTACGTTGCACAAATTTCCACCGACCTCGACGCGCTGAAGAAGTATTCCGATGAGATCGGCACCATCCTGCAGGCAAATGTGCAGGTACATCCCTTTTTGCTCGATTGGATGCTCGTGATGCTGGTCACATTTGCGGAGACGTACCTGGAAAACGCATTGCTACTTCTCACCACAGCTCATCCGGCATGGATGGTGACAAATTATCCGGTAGTATCCGGCGCTGATGTGTTGAAGATAGAAGCAGCACACCCCACAGAAACGCAGTACAAGAACTCATGGAGATTATGCGCCAGCGCTGGACCAAACGCTTTTTAAGAGGTAAGCCGGGAGAGTGGATTTCACGGCTGGAGAAATTCGGAGCCAAGTATCGAGCGGGCTTAGCCGGGGAAATGAAAACTGTCTGGGATCGCCGACATGCAATTGTTCATGCGCCACCAGCGGCACGGTCAGATCATGTGACTGGATTGAGCAAGTCAGCTGTGGCAAGATATGTCCAGAGCAAGACCGGATTTAAAGATGCAATCAGCGTCATCTTTAGCTTTGTTGAATCCACCGATGCCTTTGTCGTGGGCGTTATTAATGCGAAACGTTCCTCTTGCGAGACAAGAACTGAAAGCCGGTGAAGCATGGATGAGCTGCCGAAGGCGCGCTTCTTGCTGAACATGGGCAGAATTCATGGCTTGGTTCAGTTGCTCTATTCTAATGAAGCGCTGAAGCCCACGGGAATATTTCAAAGCGAAGGGGCGAGAGCCGACATCCTCAGATCCATCGTCGTGTTTCTCCACGCCACGTTTGAGGACATTCTGCGGACGACGGCTCGTCAACGCCTTGGTGCTGCGAGACCGCAGGTATTGAATAGCATCCCTTTGGTCGGGAGCCGTGTAGAGAAATTTCATCTGGGCGCATTGGAGGCGCACCGCGGAAAGACCGTCGATCAGGTGATTCAAGAGTCCGTCGAGGACTACTTGGACAGGGAGAGCTTTGGCTCGTGCGCTGCTGTTGACAGCGTCCTCGTCCAGATGGGGCTTGACACCACGCCATTCAAATCGCTCTACGCACCTCTTGGTCAGATGATGAAGAGGCGCCATCGAATCGTGCACGAAGCCGATCTCTCCGAACCCACCCATACGGCTTCGGAAGCATGGGGGATCGCTGACGAGTGGCAATTGATCATGTGGTTAATGGCGGTGCCGGCCTTCTATTACCAGCTGCGCATGTCCCTGAGTGCGGCGAGCGTGGCAGAGAGCGGGAAGTACGAGAGGCTTAGGAAGGCAATGCTCAGCCACGTTGATTTCGCTAACCAACTCGTAGCCTTTCCAAACGTACCACCAGAGAAGCAAATAGACGCGCTAATGAAGATCACGGTTTTGTTGGAAAGCATCGCTGCCACATTGACGGGCGACGTGGGCGAGTTCGAGCCAGACCCTGGATGAACCAAAGTATTAGCAATTTCGTTCAATTCTTTGGAGCCTTTGAGCCGGATGCGGGCGAGTGCATCACAATGCTAGACTCCAGATATGAACCGGGTTGAAGAGATTGAACAGGCCATCGACCGCTTGCCGCCCGACGAGTTCCGCCGCTTCGCTCAATGGTTCCGTGAGCGCGACCAGCAGCTCTGGGATCGGCAATTGGATGCTGACGATGCTTCCGGCCGGCTCGAATTCCTGTTCGAAGAGGCGGCCAAGGAATCCGGCGAAGGCGTTCTTCGCGAGTGGCCGCCCAAGAAATGAAGTCCGTCGCCACTCGGCGATTCTGGGAACTTTTTCACGCTCTGCCGGCGGATGTCCAAAAGGTCGCCGTAAAAAACTACCACCTTTGGCGCCAAAACCCGAAGCATCCCTCCCTTCACTTCCGAATCTTGAAAGGCAGCAGGGATCGCTTCACCATTCGCATCGGAGAACACTACCGTGCACTGGGCCGCTTGCACGGCGAGTCGATGACCTGGGTCTGGATTGGCAGCCACGCCGATTACGACCGGCTCGTGCGCTCGGAGTAGGCCCCACCCTTCACCGCACCGACCGGCCCCCATCCACCGGCAGCGCCACCCCCGTAATAAACGACGCCTCGTCGCTCGCCAGGAACAGGATCGCCTGGGCGACCTCCTCCGGCCGGCCGGCGCGGCCGAGCGGGTGCTTCGCGACCAGGTATTCCTGATACTTTGCCTCATCGGGCGCCGCCTGGCGGCCCGCCTGGGCCATCCGGGTGCCGTCGATCGCGCCCGGACACACGCAGTTCACCCGAATGTTGTGCGGCGCGCCATCGATCGCCAGCGCATAGGTCAGCGCCACGACACCTCCCTTCGAAGCCGCGTAAGCCACGAGCCGATGGTTGCCCCGGATGCCGTTGATCGAGGCGTTGTTGACGATCGCGCCGCCTCCCCGCTTCATCATCTCGGGAATGGCGTGCTTCGAGCAGAGGAAAGTGCCCTTCAGGTTGACGTCCAGCACATGCTGCCACTGCTCCGCGGTGGTGTCGGCGGCCACCCCGAAGCTCGCGATCCCGGCGTTGTTCACCAGAATGTCCAGGCCCCCGTAACGCTCCACCGCCGTGCCCACCGCGCGGATGGCGTCCGCCTCCCGGGTCACGTCCATCTGGATTGCGCTCAACGCGCCGGGGAGGCCGTGCGACTCCTGCTCGAGCGGCGCGAGGTCGGCGGCTTCGTTGGTCGCGGCCAGCACCTGCGCGCCTTCCCGCGCAAACAGCAACGCCGTGGCCTTACCGATACCGCTGCCCGCGCCGGTAACGAGGGCGACTTTGCCGGCGAGTCTCAATCCTGCCATGCTCGCCTAGCTGGTCTGCGGCAGATGAACCGTAAAAATGCTCCCCGCCCCGAGATGGCTCGCCACCTCGATCGAGCCGCCGTGGGCGTCGACGATCCACTTGCAGATGCTCAGCCCCAGCCCCGACCCGGGGACCTGGCGCGAGCGCGAGCGGTCGGTGCGGAAAAAACGATCGAAAACGTGGGGCAGATCCTGCTCCGCGATGCCGCAGCCGGAATCCTCCACCTTCAAGGTCGGCCCGGCGCCGTTCGTTTCGAGCGTCATCCGCACGGTCTGCCCCGGCGAGCTGTGCTTGATGGCGTTGTCGAGCAGGTTGAGCAGCAACTGGCTCAGCCGCAGGGAATCGCCGTTGACCTGGACGTCCGGCTCGATGGCGGCTTCGAGCGTCACCTCTTTGTCCTCCGCCAGCGCCTGCACCGTATCGACGATGTTGCCGGCCAGGTCCGATAGCTTCACGGTTTCCCGCCGCAAGTCGAGCGTGCCGCCCTCGCCCTGCGCCACCATCAACAGATCGTTCACGATGGCCGTAATGCGGTTGATCTCTTCCAGGTTGGAGCGCATCACGCGCCGCAGCTCCTCGGCGGAGTGGTCGCGGAGCAGCGCGACCTCCGTCTCGCCCCGGATGATGGTCAGCGGCGTCCGCAGCTCGTGGGCGGCGTCGAAGGAAAAGTTGCGGGCCTGCTCGAAGCTGCGCTGCAGCCGCTCCAGCATTTCATTGAAGGTCCGGGCCAGCTCGTCCAGCTCGTCCTTCACGCCGCGCACCGGGATGCGCCGGGCCAGCCCCTGCGCCGAAATCTGCCGCGCCGCCTGCGTGATCTGCGTGACCGGCTGCAGCGAGCGGCGCGCCAGCAGCCAGCCGCCCAGCGTCGCCATCGCCATAATCAGCGGTCCCCCCGCCAGCAGGAACAGCCGCAGGTTCTCGAAAGCCTCGTCGATGGGCCCCAGCGGATAGCCTACTCGCACGACATACTTGTCGCCGGTTTCATCGCGCAGCGACACGGCCGCCAGGCGAAAACGCTCTCCCTCTGACGTGATCGTCGTGAACACAGGGTCTTCGACTTTCGAGATCTTGCGCTCGGGCGGAGGCGGCGGCAGCGCCTTCCGGCGGACCGCGCCCGGCGTCCGGAACCGCGGCGAGGGCTTCAGCATCTGCCCCTTCTCGTCCGCGATCTCGGAGTGAAAGTAGGTGGTACGCAGCTCCTGCGAGAGCGGCTCGTCCTCTCGACGCAGCGTCGGCTCGCCGTCCACGATGGCCAGCTCCGGCAGCAGCGCCTTGGTCCGGCGGCTCAACTGCTCATCGACGTCGGTGAAAATCAGGTCCCGCAGCCCGTAGTAGAGCCCAAATCCAAAAATCGTGAACAGGCCCGCAAACACCAGGGTGTGCAGGACCGTGATGCGAAACCGGACGGTTCTATGAAGCTGCGTCATTATCCGAATCGCTCGCCGACAACCGATATCCTACCCCACGCACGCTGTGAATGAGCTTGCGCGGGAAGTTCCGGTCGATCTTGTTGCGCAGGTGGTTGATGTAGACGTCGATGACGTTGGTGAAGCTGTCGAAGCTCGCGTCCCAGACGTGCTCGGCGATCATGCTGCGCGTCACCACGTGGTTGGCGTTGCGCATCAGGTATTCGAGCAGGCTGTATTCCTTGTTGGAAAGCTCGATGGCCTTGCCGGCCCGCGCCGCCCGCCGCCGCGCCGAGTCGAGCACCAGGTCGTCGACGCGCAGCTCGCCCGACGATTCCCGCGTCCCCCGCCGCAGCAGGGCGCGCACCCGGGCCTGCAGCTCGGCCAGGGAAAAGGGCTTCACCAGGTAATCGTCGGCCCCCAGATCGAGCCCCCGCACCCGGTCCTCCACCGCCCCCCGCGCCGTCAGCACCAGCACCGGCAGGTTCGGCTTGCGCTGCCGCAGACGGCGCAGCAACTGGAAGCCGTCCAGCTTGGGCAGCATGATGTCCAGCACCAGCAAGTCGTAGTCGGTCGTCGCGGCGAGCTCGTAGCCTTCTTCGCCGTCCTGGCTGACGTCTACGGCGTGGGAGTGCTCCTCCAGGGCGCTGCGGATGAAACTGGCTACTTTCGCTTCGTCTTCGACCAGAAGGATTCGCACCACACCTCTGGATACGGGCCGGGCGGCCCTTCACTTATATTTTAGCCGGTGTCGGATGGATTGCGCCGCAGGAAGGCCCGAGAAGGAAATCCAGGGTCCCCCTGCGGCCAGAGATGCTGACCAGCGTGCTTAGCGAGGGGCCCGCTTGGTGGTGTCGTCGGTCTTCTTCTTTTTCTTCTTCTTCTTCGTCTCGTCTTTCTTTTCGTCCTTATCCTGGGCCTTGATGGTCGGCACGGTCAGGGAGAGCGTGAACGCCATCACGGGCAGGAGCATCCAGGTGAAGAATTTCTTCATTTGTTTTGTTTCTCCTCTAAATTTTGTCTGAAACCTCAGACGGTCCTGAGTGTGCGCTATAGCTATGAAGTCTCCATGAATCGGGAATTAAAAAACGTTCATCTTCCGTCTGGGGTTTACACTAAGCCTATGCGCGCCAGCTCGCAAGCTTCACGATCCATGAGGCTTCTAGTGCGATCCGCGAGGATTCTGGTGATGGTTCTGTTAGGTCTCGAAGCCACTTTCGCCCAGCAAACCCCTTCCTGGGAAGAGCGCTTCCGCCGGATTCCTCAGCCCGGGCGGATCGACCAATACATCCGCGAGATGTCGGAGGAACCGCACCACGCCGGTTCTCCGGCGAGCAAGAAGGTCGCCGAGTACGTGCTGGCGAAGTTCCGGGAATGGGGCCTCGACGCCCGCATCGAGGAGTTCGAGGCCCTGCTGCCCACCCCGCGCGAGCGCGCGCTGGAGCTGCTCGAACCGGAACGCTACACCGCGGCGCTACGCGAGCCCGCCATCGCCGAAGACAAGGACTCCTCCGACGGCGGCCAGTTGCCGACCTTCAACGCCTACTCGCCCGATGGCGACGTCACGGCGCAGGTAGTCTACGTCAACTACGGCGTACCGGCCGACTACGAGCGCCTCGAGAAGCTGGGCATCGACGTCCGGGGCAAGATCGTGCTCGCCCGCTACGGCGGAAGCTGGCGCGGCATCAAGCCGAAGGTCGCGGCCGAGCACGGCGCGATCGGCTGCCTGATCTACTCCGACCCCAAGGACGACGGCTACTTCCAGGGCGAGACCTACCCGCAAGGCCCCTTCCGGCCGCCGCAGGGCGTGCAGCGCGGCAGCGCCATGGACATGCCGCTCTATCCCGGCGACCCGCTTTCGCCCGGCTGGGCCTCCGAGCGCGGCGGCCGCAAACTCCGCCGCGAAGACGCGCGCACTCTGGTCAAGATTCCCGTGCTGCCGATTTCCTACGTCGACGCCACGCCGATCCTGCGCAACCTCGGTGGACCCGTGGCGCCCGAAGCCTGGCGCGGAGCGCTGCCGCTCACCTATCACGCCGGCCCCGGACCAGCCAAAGTTCGCCTCAAGCTCGCCTTCGACTGGCAGGTCCGCCCCATCTACAACGTCCTCGCGACGATCCCCGGCGTGGACTTCCCCAACCAGTGGGTCATCTATGGGAACCACCACGACGCCTGGGTCAACGGCGCGCAGGATCCCGGCAGCGGCGCCGCCGCGCTCCTCGAGACCGCCCGAGGCCTCGGCGAGTTGGTCAAGCAGGGTTGGAAGCCCCGCCGCACGATTATGCTGGCGAGCTGGGACGCCGAAGAGTGGGGACTGATCGGCTCGACCGAATGGGCCGAGAAGCACGGCGAAGAGCTGCAGCAGAAGACCGTCGCCTACCTCAACACCGACAGCACCTCGCAGGGCATCCTGCGCGCGTCGGGCTCCCACAGCCTGGAGCACCTCGTCAACGACGTCGCCCGCGACCTGACCGATCCGCTGACCGGCGAGTCGCTGTGGGAGCGCGAGAAGGCCAATGCTCTCGAGCGCGCCGCGAACGACGACGAGCGAAAGCGCCTCGCCGCCCGCCCCGACCTCCGCATCGGAGCGCTCGGCTCGGGCTCCGACTACACCGCGTTCATCGACCACCTCGGCGTCGCCTCTCTCAACCTGGGCTTCTCGCAAGGCGGTCCCGGCGGCGGTATTTATCACTCCATCTACGACTCCTACGACTGGTACCGTCGCTTCGGCGACCCCACCTTCGTCTACGGCCGCACCCTCGCCCAAGTGATGGGCACCCTGCTGCTGCGCCTCGCGGACACCCCGGTGGTTCCCTTCGAATTCACCAACCTGGCCGACACCCTCGCCATGTACCTGGACGAAATCGAGGCACTGAAGCCGCAAGACGTCGATCTCGCGCCTTTGCGAGCTGCCGTGCAGGACCTGCGGCAGGCGGCCACCACCCTGGCCTCCGCCCGCCAGTCAGCGCAAGTCACCGATCGCGAGCGTCTGGCGCCGCTCAACGCCGCGCTCTTCCGCGTGGAGCGCGCCATGCTCGCCCCCGACGGTCTCCCCGGGCGCGAGTGGTACCGGCATCTTTTCTACGCCCCCGGCTTCTACACCGGCTACGACGCCAAGACCCTCCCAGGCCTGCGGGAAGCCATCGATCTCAAGCAGTGGGACCTGGCCCGCCGCCAATCCGAGGTTCTGCGGAAGGCCATCGTGGCGGTGACGCAGGAAGTCTCTCAAGCGGCCCGCCTGTTAGCCCGGCCTTAGAGCGGTAGCCACACCATCCGGTCTTCCCATTCCGCCGCGTCCGACACGGCCCAGATCAAAACCAACTCCTCGATCGCTTGCGCCACTGGGATCGTTTGGGGCAGGAGAAACAAGCCAGGAGAATGCCGGTGCGTCGCTAGGAAGCGCCAGAAATGTTCCGGCAGAACTATTCCGGCATAGCGTTGACGTCGTGCGAAACTCCCCCTGCCGTGCGGCAGCCGCCACCACCTCCGGATCTTCCATCGCTTCCGTAAGTAGTTCCTGGGCGCTCTGGAAGTCAATCGCCGGCTCACGTCGCAGGACGCCCGTCACGATATCGAAATGCAGATCGGCATCGGCCTGAAAACGCGGCCTCACCTGCGCTCGGCGCTAACCCCCCGCCGCGCCTGCTCGATCCGCTTCTTCAATCCCGCGGGTAAGGACTGCTCCCGGCGCCTCCGGCTCCACAGCTTGTCCTGCTTCAACAGGTGAGCATCGATTTTCTCTTTATGGGCCAAGTAGTAGGTGATCGCCCCGTACACCAGCTCCAGCTTTCCGATCAGCGGGAACGACCGCAGGATGCTCTCCGGTGAGGAACCCCGCTGGAACTCGTGGACCACCGAGTCAAGCGAGATCCGCGTCCCAGCCAAGTAGTAGCCCCCGTTCCTCGTCTCGATGTACGTGGCCATGTATCTCTAGTGTACATCTCCAGTCGCGGCCCCTCCCCTGTAGTACAATTCACCCAACCATGCCCCTCTCCACTGGCGCGCACCTCGGCGCCTACGAGATCCTTGCGCCGCTGGGGGCCGGCGGCATGGGCGAGGTCTACCGCGCCCGCGACCCTCGCCTCGGACGCGAGGTCGCGATCAAAGTCCTGCCCGAAGCCTTCGCCCGCGATCCCGAGCGCCTCGCCCGCTTCGAGCGCGAAGCTCGCGTGCTGGCGTCCCTGAATCATCCCGGCATCGCGACGCTTCACGGCTTCGAGCAGGCCGACGGGGCGCCTTTCCTGGTGATGGAGCTGGTGGCAGGGGAGACGCTCCAAGGCCCGCTTCCACTGGACGAGGCCATCGCCCTCTCCCGGCAGATCTGCGAGGCGCTCGAAGCGGCGCACGAAAAGGGCGTCGTCCACCGCGACCTGAAGCCCGCCAACATCAAGATCACGCCTTCCGGCAAGGTCAAGCTGCTGGACTTCGGCCTCGCCAAAGCCTTCACCGGGGACCGCGCCGCATCGGACCCCTCGCACTCCCCCACGGCGAGCCTGGGGACGGTGTTAGGGACGATCCTGGGGACGGCGGCCTACATGTCGCCGGAGCAGGCGCGCGGCCGGCCCATCGACCGCCGGACCGACGTCTGGGCATTCGGCTGCGTGCTCTACGAAATGCTCACCGGACGGCAGGCGTTCGGGGGAACCGACGTCACCGAGATCCTCGCCGCCATCGTGCGCGGCGAGCCGGACTGGGCCGCCCTGCCGCCCGCGACGCCCCCGCACCTCCGGCGCCTGCTGGAGCGCTGCTTACAGAAGGACCCGGCCCGCCGCCTGCGAGACATCGGTGACGTGGCGATGGAGCTGGACGCGCCGGTCGCCGAACCGGCCGCTCCCGCCCTCGTGGTCCCGGCCCGGCGCTCGAGCCTGGTCCCGTGGGCAGTCGCGGCCTTGTGCCTCCTTGGGGGCCTCGCCGTCGGATACTTCCGTCGCCCGCTGCCTGAGGAAGCACCGGTCACCAAGCTCCCCTTGCTGCCGCCCGAGAACACGAGCTTCAACGAGATCGCC
>JBGPDC010000183.1:0-11613 GCA_041482115.1 Terriglobia bacterium
CTCCGCAGCCTCGACGACGTGATGCGCCGCCTCAACACGGACTACGCTAAGCGCGGCAAGCCGTTCGAAGAAACCGCCGCCCTCGAGCGCCTCGCAAGCGAAGCCGCCGGACACAGCCTGAAGGATTTCTTCGACCGCCTCGTCCGCCGCCCCGAGCCGGTCGATTGGGACCATTTCCTCGGTTACGCCGGTTACCGGCTCAAGACCGTGGTCACGAGCCTGCCGACGCTCGCCGTGCGCACCGGCCGCGCGCCCGAATACGGCATCGTCGTCGACGTCGACCCCGACGGTCCCGGCGAGCGGGCCGGCCTCGAGACCGGCGACCGCATCGTCACCGTAAACGGCAAAGCCCTCCGCGACTCGCTCGAGGATGCCCTGCAGGATGCCGGCCTGAAGCCCGGCGCGAGCGTCACCCTCCAGGTGGAGCGCCGCGGCCGCCGCCGCACGGTCACCGCCACTCCCGACTTCGTCCGCCAAAGCGCCTACCAGATCGAAGAGAAGCCCCACGCCTCCAATGCCGAGCGCCGCCTCCGGCAGTCCTGGTTGCGGGGGGCGCAGCCGCGAACCGGCTCCTGACGCGCCCCGGCCGTCCGCCCGGACCCCCCCTGCCCCCGTTCAAGAACAAGATAAAGTTGCACTTTCCCCCGGGTTGTAATACACATGATTGTTAGAATTTTCGGTTGCGCCGCTATCCCAGGGCGTGCAGAGTTGGTGTGTGCCGCTATAATTGAAAGTGATACTGCGAGGGTCTGAAGTTTGAGCGCAGACGGACGCGAACAAGAACGGCTGACGGTGGCGGTGGCGCGGGCGCGCCGCCGGTTCCTGCTCAACCAGATCCTGCGCGAGGCGACTGTCGCCGCGACCATCGCCCTGCTCGGACCCATCCTGGTGCTCGTGATCGGCCAGCGCCGTTCGACGGTGCCGCTCCTGGTGCTCTTCGCCGCGGCCGGGCTGGGCGTCGCCGGCCGGCGGTGGTGGCAGCGGCGTCCGACCGCTTATCAGGTCGCCCAGGTCCTCGACGCCCGGCTGCACACCAAGGACCAGGTTTCGACCGCCGTCCACTTCCTCGACACCTCGGGACCAGCCGCCCTCGTGCAGCGCCAGGCAGCGCTCGCGGTAGCCGAAGGCGCCAACGTCGAAGCCGTGTTTCCCTGGAGCGCGCCCCGTTCCCTTTACGCGCTGGGTTCGGTTTTTCTGGTGGCCTCCACGCTCTTCGCGATCCGGTATTTTCTCGAGAAGCCGCCGCGCATGGAAAAGGCGCTGCCTACTTTGCTGGCCCAGGCCTTCGAGGACGAGGCCGACCGCTCCGGGCGCCGCAAAGAGGGCTACATCCAGGAAGCGCGGCAGACTGGCGACGACGTCGGCGAAGCCTTCCCGCTCACCAACCAGGAGGAGCAGAACCCCAACATCCGCCTGCAGTGGCCGGACGTTTCCTCGGGCGGCACGCGCGAGGGTCCCGAAACCAAGGACTCCAAGGAAAAGGGCGACAAAGATAGCTCCCGCAGCGACGCCGAAGGCGGCGACCAGGCGAGCAGCGATCCCTCCAGCTTCGGGCAGGATCAGCCCATCCAGTCCTACGAGGACATGCTCGAGCGCGACTCGAAGAACGGCATCGCTCCTACCCAGGCCCAGCACGGCCAGGACAACCCGAAGGATCAGAGCGGCAGCAGCAACGGCGCCGAGAACCAGAACAGCAGCTTCCTCGCCAAGCTCAAGGACGCCATGAGCAACATGCTGTCGAAGCTGCAGCAGAAATCCCCCGGCGGGCCGAAC
The DNA here is from genome assembly GCA_041482115.1 of Terriglobia bacterium. Lineage (GTDB taxonomy): Bacteria > Acidobacteriota > Terriglobia > Bryobacterales > JACQDG01 > JBGPDC01. Next base: position 1,774 of record JBGPDC010000183.1, read on the forward strand.
CAGCAGGCCTCGGCCGGGCAGTCCTCTCAGGGGGGCGACGACCAGCAGGGCCAGGGCGACGGCAAGGGGACACCCGGCGACGCCCAGGCCGGCGGCGACCAGGCCACCGAGGGCGAGGGCGCCGAGAGCGCCTCCAACCAGGCGGGGAAACAAAGCGGTGGTAACAGCGACAAGGCCATGAAGGGGAGCGGCGGCTCGAAGTCGATGTCCGGCGGCGCCGCCGGCAGCGAGGAAGGCGACAAGAAGACCGTGGAGGCCGAGCAGCTCGAGGCCATGGGCATGCTCACCGACCTGTATGGACGCCGTGCCGCCAACGTGAACGGCGAGTTTACCGTCGAAGCCCCGGCCGGCAAGCAGAGCCTGCGCACCCCCCAGACGGCCAAGCAGGGCCGGCACGGCGACGCCGGCGGCGAGGTCAACCGCGACGAGATCCCGCTCGCCTACCAGGCCTACGTCAAGGAATACTTCAACAAGATTCGTCAGAACGCCAAGGCGCCGCAGCCGCAGGAACCCCTGCCGCCGCCCGCCGCGTCACCGCAGCCGCAGCAACCACCCCAACCGTAGACGGGAAAAACGTGCCCTCACCGCAATCTTTGGATCGCTTCACGCAAGAGATTGACCTTGTGCGCCGGGAGATCGGCAAAGTCATCGTCGGCCACCAGGAAGTGGTCGACGGCGTCCTGATCGCCCTGCTCGCCGGTGGCCACGTGCTGCTCGAAGGCGTCCCCGGCCTCGGCAAAACCACCCTGCTGCGGACCCTCGGCCACGCCCTGCAGCTCAAGTATTCCCGCATTCAGTTCACCCCCGACCTGATGCCGGCCGACATCGTGGGAAGCATGGTGATGGATACGCACGACGGCGGCGTCAAGAATCTCCGCTTTCAGCGCGGCCCCATCTTCGCTCACCTGGTGCTGGCCGACGAGATCAACCGCGCCACCCCCAAGACGCAATCGGCGCTGCTCGAGGCCATGCAGGAGCGCACCGTGACGAGCGGCACCGTCACCCACGAGCTCGAAGACCCGTTCCTCGTGATGGCCACCCAGAACCCGCTTGAAATGGAGGGCACTTACCCGCTGCCCGAAGCCCAGCTCGACCGCTTTCTGATGAAGATCCTGGTCGGCTACCCCACGCGCGAAGAGCTCGACACCATCGTCGAGCGCACCATGGCCGCCGAACAGCCTCACCTCGAAAAGGTTGTCGACCGCGACCAGATCATGGGCCTCCGCCGGGCGAGCCGCGAGGTCCTGGTGGCGCCCCACGTACGGGATTTCGCCACGCACCTGGTGATGGCCACGCAGCCCGAGCAGAGCATCGCCGATCCGCTGGCGAAGAAGTACATCCGTTATGGCAGCTCCCCCCGTGGCGCGCAGTCGCTCATCCAGAGCGGCCGCGTGCTGGCCCTGATGCGCGGCCGCTGGAACGTCAGCATCGAAGACCTCCAGTCCCTGGCGCTGCAGTGCCTCCGCCACCGCATCATCCTGAACTTCGACGCGCACGCCGAGGGCAAAACCGCCGACGCCGTGCTCAGCGAAATCATGGCCCGCATCCCCGTCACCACCCTGGCGTAGTTACTTATCCAAAGCGGACCTGGCCCGATTGCATCCTGGTTTGCCGGGAGGGATACTCATTCTAATGGCGGAGTTCCAGGAACCCCCGCAAGACGATGAACGCCGGCGGGAACCACGATCTCCCACCACGGGGCGCGCCACACTCAATTGGAGCGACCGGGCGGGCCAGCACAGCACGTCCGTGGAGGTCCGGAATGTCAACCAGGATGGACTGCAAGTCGAGCTTACGGAAGACGTCGAGCTGGAAACCGGGCAACTCGTTCACCTCCTGGGCGAGGCTTACCAGTGCCGGGGCCGGATCTGCTATCGCGAGAAAAGAGGGACCCTCACGGTAGTGGGGATCGAGTTTGCCTGGTGAAAATAGGGACGGAGAGCTTTTCGTCGTGCTTGCTACAACCGCCCGGCGTGGCTGTGCTCCGCCAGGTCCATCGTGAACTCCTTGCCGTCCGTCAGCGACAGGAGGCCGTCCACGATCACGAATTTCAGCTCGTCGAGCGCCACCGCGTCCGGCAATTGATAAACCAGGAGAGTCCCCGAGGAGAGCGCCAGAATTTTCGTCCGCTCCTCGGCCTTTCCGATCATTAGCCCGCCCATCACGTCCCGGATATAGGAGTGCCCCTTCGCCCTTACGACGCCGTCCTCGTAATCGTCAACCTGGCCCACGAAAAACCGCACGTCGTCTCGCTCGAAGAGGCGGCGGTGAGCGACGAGAATCTTGTCTCCCCTTTTCAGGAGCATATACCTTTTAAGTCACTGCTACTTCCCGCGTTTCGCCGGCAGCCAGGCGGCGGTCGCGTCTTCCCACTGGTTGTCCGTCAACTGCCGCACGTCGCCGCCATCTTCGTGCATTGCAAATAGCTCCCCGTAAGGTTGCGGCCCGGCGTCATAGAGTAGCGCCTCGTCCTTCCAACCCTTCCGTGAGCTGCTGAAGACGATCCAGCGCCCGTCCGGCGACCAGATCGAATGTCCATCGTTGCCGCGGCTGTTCGTCAATTTGCGGACCTCCGAACCGTCCGGCCGGATCGTGTACATCTCATAATCCGCGTCGCGAAAGCTGGTGAACGCGATGCGATCGCCCTTCGGCGACCACGCCGGGAAAGTGTCGTACTCCGTCGTGAGCGTCGTGATCTTGCCGTCCTCGAGCGACAGGATGCGGAGCCCTTGCTCGCCGTGTCCCAGGACGCGGTAGACGAGGCGCTTGCCATCGGGCGAGAAGCTGGGGAACCCGCTGCTCGTCTCGCCCTGGGTCAGCATCCGCAGATCCGACCCGTCCGAGCGGATCATCGCGACTTGACCCGGCTTCGGCGGCCGGTCGAAAAACGCTCCCAATCCAAACGCAATGTACTTGCCATCCGGCGACCACGAGGGGAAGACGATCACCTTGCCCTTCGCCTCGAAGAAGGCTCGCGGATTCGCTCCGTCGGCCTCCATGATCTCCAGCCTCTCGCGAGTCCGCGTGACTACCAGTTGGTCCCCGGCGGGAGCATAAGCGGGGAAGCTGCCCGTCAGAAGCAGCTCGAATTCCGGATCGCGGCTAAACGCCGGCGCCATCCGGTTCGGCTCCGAGGGGACGCTCTGGTGGTAGACGATGATCTTGCCGTCCGGTGACCACGCCGGATTCCGCTGTGCGCCACTGGCGCCGTCCCGGCCCCCCGTGAACCCCAGCCCCCGCTTTTCGCCGGACTTCACGACGTAGCCGATCTCCTGCGTGTCGAGGTAGCGCGGCGAAATCTTCCAGCCGGCCCCGGTGGTGTGCGCTTGCGGGGCGCCCGTCTTCACGTCGATCGAGACGATCTGCGAGGTGACGCTGCCATTCTCCCGCGCCGGCCATACGTCGGCAGGCGTCGATTGGTAGCAGACCACCCGCCGCCCGTCGGGGGACCACTGCGGATTGCCGCTGAAACCGCCCAGCTCCGTCAGCCGGCGCAGCCCGCTGCCGTCGGGACGCACCAGGTAGATGGCCGTCGACTGCCGCAATTCCCACGAAGGGACCGCCCGGCCCGGCTTCGCATCGCGGTCGGAGCTGAACGCGATCCACTTGCCGTCGGGCGACCAGCTCGGACGGAAGTTGCCGCTCGTGGTCTTCGTCAGATTGGTGTACTTGCGCCTGACAACCTCGAGCAGCCAGATATTCGCCGTGCCGCCCGCGCGCGTGGAGACGAAGGCGAGCGTGCGCCCGTCGGGCGAAAGCGCCCCCTGGTCGTCGTAGCTGGGGCCGTCGGTGAGACGCTCGAGCCCCGCGCCGTCGGGCCGCACGCGGTAGATGTCCGCCGAGCCCTCGCGCTCCGACGTGAAAACGATCCACTTCCCATCCGCGGAGAACGAGGCGTTGTAGTCGAGTCCCGTCGCCGGCAGCAGCGGACGCTCGTTCCGTCCGTCCGCATCGGCGAGAAACAGGCCGATGCGCGGTGAGCCGAGCCGGCTGAAAACGATGCGATGCCGGTCGGCCGGTGTGGCCCGCGGCGCTGCCGCCAGTAGCAAGGCCGCCATCACGATAGCTCTACGCTCGAGGTTCATGGTTGGCAGCGATTATACACGATCCGCTTAGGCGGGAATCAGCTCGCGAGCGTTCTGGCAAACGCCAGCCATACCGCCGTGTGCCACACGGCGAGCCGCCCGATTTGAGACCCGACGATCAGCAGCCCGCCCCAAACATAAGCGGGATGCACGCGCCCCCGCGACGCCAGGTCAAAAACAACACCAGCCACGATGTACAAATCGGTCACCGCGAAGAACACCACCGGCCCGTTCGCCATGATCGCGAGCGGCCACCGCGCGATAGCCGCGTCCAATACGCTGATGGTCGCGAGCAGCATGAGGCGCTTATGCGTCTCCGTCTGCCGCCGCCAGGCAAAAGCGGCTGCGACGAGCATGGGAAACACCAGCATGTCCCCCACCGGAATCGCGAAAAACGACAGCGCCCCCTCGTTGCCGCCGGCGAAATTGTGCCGCATCGAAACCACGGCTATCGCTGTGCCGACGACGACCATCCCGGCTGCCAGCACCGCTCCCGCCAGGCCCAGCCGCCGGTGGAGATCCGTCCGCCGCCGCGCGACCAACACCGTCTGTACGAGAAACAGCACGGCCCACGACAGGAAGACCGCGCCGTGCAACTTGGCGATGGGCGCCAGCGGTGTTGAGAAATATTGGCCCCTCAGAAAATAGGATCGTGCGAAGCCACGGAAAATCGTGGCGATCACTGTCACCGCCATTCCGGTGTAGAATACGCGGTCCTTCCACCGCTCCATCGGGAGTGCCACCCTGGCCGCCGTGGACATTTCTACCAAGACGCTCCGCCGGACAAGTCTGGTTCGTACGGAGCAGGCGGGATAAAAGGCGGAAGAGGAGTGTCGGTGACTAGTCCCGGGATCGTCGCGAGAACCAGCCACACGGCGAGCCCGAGCAGAGGGCAACTGCGCATAGGGCGCTCCCTGTGAAGCGCAGTCTAGCATGTCCAGCGGGGAGGTTGGTCGAACCTGGCGGCAATTCAGACCGAGCCGACACGTGGTTGGTCAGGCTTCGCTTTGGGATCAACGCACCTTTCAAACACTGCCCTCGCTCCGCCGCCGCCGTCCGGATGCTACAGTAGATCCGTATGCGGCCGCCGGACCCGCTCATCGACCGCGAAACCCTCGAAAAGCTCGAGCGCCTCGCCCTGCTCTGGCGGCGGTCGTTCACCGGCCTGTTTGGGGGGCACAATCCGTCCCGCTTTGCCGGGCCCGGCCAGGAGTTCCTCGACCACCGGCACTTCCACCAGGGCGACGATCTGCGCAGCGTCAACTGGATGGCCTTCATGCGCCTGGAACGTCTGTTCCTGAAGATGTTCCAGATCGAGCCGCGCATTCCGGTGCGCCTCTTCATCGATACCAGCGAGTCGATGGCGTGCGGCGCCACGGGAGCGCAACCCGGCGAGCCGAAATTCGCGTACGCCTGCCGCCTGGCCGCCATGCTCTGCTACGTCGGCCTGGTGCGTCTCGATACAATTGTCTTACAACCGTTTTCAGACCACCTGCCGGAGGGCTACCGGGCCCAGGGCGGACGTCACCGCTTTGCTCCGGCCCTCAATTTTCTCGCCGGACTCGAAACCGGCGGCCGCTCCGACTTCCTCGCCGTGGTGCGGCGCTTCATCTCCGACGGCCAGCCGCGCGGGCTGATGGTGGTGATTTCCGATTTCCTCGACGACCACGAAGAGGGTTGTGAGAAAGCTTTGCAGCACCTGGCCGACTACGGCCACGAGCTGCTGCTCGTCCACGTGGCGGGCCTCGACGATCGCCAGCCGCCGTGGCGCGGCGAGCTCGAGCTGCTCGACGCCGAAACCGGCGAAGTCCGGCGCTTCGAGATGGACCGCCGCGCGGCCCAGCAATACACGGAAACTTACGACGAGTTTTGCCGCGCCCTGCAATACCTCGCCATGCGGAACCGGGGACGTTACGTCGGCCTGACCACCGACACCCCCCTCGAGGACGCCGTGTTCGACTCGCTGGTGTCGTCGGGAGGCGTAAGTTTCCGGTAAGCGGCGGATTCCAGTCATGGGCCTGATCAATCTCACCCTGGTCGAGTTTCTGGCCATCTTCGGTCCCACGGCCGCCGCGGTGGTGGCTCTCTACCTTTACGACCGCACGCGCCGCCGCCATCTCGTCTCGACCCTGCGCTTCTTCCCCAAGCAGGCCCAGGCGCCCGTCTTCTCGCGGCGCAAGAAAATCCAGCAGCCCTGGTCGCTGCTGCTGCAACTGGTTTCGATCGCCCTGCTGCTGCTGGCCATCGCCGAGCTCGAGCTGGGGGGCCCCGGCCAGACTTCGCAGGATCACGTTCTCATTCTGGATACTTCGGCCTGGATGGGCGCTGCCGACGGGCGTGGCACCCTGTTCCAGACCGCCCAGCAGCGGGCGCTCGACTACCTGCGCGCCGTGCCCTCGGGCGACCGCGTGCTGCTGGTGCGGGCCGACGCCCTCGTCACGCCCGTCACAACCTTCACTAGCGATCACCGCCAGCTCACCGAGGCCATCCAGAATTCGCGCGCGGGTTTCACGGCCCTGAATCTCTCCGCCGCCGTGGAGTTCGCCCGCAACGCCCAGAAGCTGTCCTCCACGCATCCCGGCGAGATCGTCATCGTCAGCGCCGGACGCGTCGGCGCGGACGATCCCGAGCGCCTCGGCGCCCTCGACCGCTCCAATCTGCGCGCCATCCTGTTCGGGCCGGAGCCGAACGATTGCGGTATCCGCCGGCTCTCGGCGCGGCGCTCCGCGACCGATCCGAACGAGTGGGAGGTCGAAGTCGGCGTCCGCAACTACGGCGCCTCGAGCCAGCGCGTTCCCGTGCGGCTCAGTTTCGGCGGCAAGTCTTCGGAAGCCCGCACGCTCACGGTGCCCGCGCGGGGCACGGCGGAAACTCCTTTCCGCTTGCGCGCCGCCGGGCAGCCCGGCACGCTCGAGGCCGTCCTCGAAATCCGGGACGACTACCGGGCCGACAATCGCGCCGCCGTCGAACTGCCGGGACTCGCGGCTCTCAAAGTGCAGGTCTTCACCGCGCGCCCCACCGTCTGGCGGCCCCTGCTTACCGCCAGCCCCTACCTCCAGCCGGAATTTCTCGCGCCCGGACAGTACACGGCGAGCGGTCCGGCGGGACGGCTCGTGATCCTCGATGGTTTCCAGCCGGCCGCCCCGCCCGACGCGGATTCCGTCCTGATCGCCCCGCCGGGGCCGCCTCGCAAGACGCACGTCCAGCGGTGGAACGAGCAGCATCCCATCACCGCCGGTCTGCACAATAAAGACGTCCAGGTGAGCCGCGTGACCATCCTGCAGCCGGCCGCCGGCGAGACAGTGGTGGCCGAATCCGATAACGGACCCGTCATCACCGCGTCCCAGGGCGCTCACAAGCAGGTGCGGCTCGGCTTCCACCCGCTCGACGAAGGCATGGAGAATCACCTGGCGATTCCGCTGCTCTTCGCCAACATCGCGCAGTGGGTTTCGCCCGAGCTATTCCGCAGCTCCGAGATCCGCGCCGCCTCCCCCGGGCTCATCGAGATGGAGACGCAGCCGGGCACCAAGGCGGACCAGGTGCAGGTCTCGGCGCCGCAGAACCGCGACCTGGTCGCGACCCTGAACGAAAATCGCGTGCGCCTGTTCTCGAACCGCCCCGGCACTGTCCGCGTCGCCGTGCCGCAGCACGAGGTCGTTTTCTCGCTGAGCCTGCCGGAGGTGGGTGAGGCGCACTGGACGGCGCCGGAAGGCGTGAAGCGCGGCGTGCCCCGGGTGGCCGGCGGCGGACCGCTGCACACCGCGCTGTGGCCCTGGCTCGCGCTGCTCGGCGCCCTCGGCCTGCTGGCCGACTGGATGCTCTACGGCCGGTTCTCGCTCTTCGCCCCGGCCGCCGCAGCCTCCGATGTCCATTCGAGCGCCGCCCCACCGGTCACACCCCAGACTGTGGAGCCTCAGGAGGTCCGGTCGTGATCTGGCTGCGTCCGTGGGCGCTGTGGGGGCTATTCCTGGTGGCCGCGTGGCTCGCCTGGGAATGGCGTAAGACTTCCCGCAAGTGGTCGCTTGGCGCCAAGGCCTTGATGGCCGCCCTGGTCGTGGTGGCGCTGGCCGAGCCCACCATGACCGTCTTCGAGCAGAAGGTCGGACTCGTCATGCTGGCCGACACCTCCGCCAGCATCCCGGCCGAGGATCTGCGCAAGGAATCGGATTTCATCGACCGCCTGCGCGCCGAGCAGGGACGGCACAGCCTGCGCGTGGTGGCCTTCGCCGGCGAGACGCGGGACCTGCATCCCGAGGAAGCGCAGAGCAAGGCCGCGCTGCGCACCGAGGGACGCGCCACCAACCTGGAGGCCGCCCTGCGCAACGCCATCGGCCTGCTGCCCCACGGCCGGGTGCCCCGCCTCCTGCTCGCTTCCGACGGCAAGGAAAACGCCGGCAGCATCGAGCGCGCCATCTACCAGGCGCGCCTGCTGGGCATCCCGATCGATACGGTGGCGCTCGCGGGCACGCGCCAGCCGGCCCTGCGCCTCACCGCCGTCAACCTGCCCTCGCACGTTTTCACCGGCGAGAAGTTCTACATCGAGATGGACGTGACGAGCCCTCGGGCCGGGCCCGGCACGATCGAGATCATCGCCGAGGAGAAGCCCATCGGCCGCGCCGAAGTGAAGCTCCAGGCCGGCTCCAATACCTTCCGGGTCCGCGCCCAGCTCGACGCCGTGGGAGCCACCCACGTCCACGGCAAGATCTCGGCCCCCGAACTCGGCGAGGTGCTGTTCGACCGCATGGTGACGCTGCGGCAGCCGCGGCTGCTGCTCCTCACCAAGGACACCGCGGAAGTCTCCCGTCACCTGCGCCAGGTGCTGGCCGCGGCCCGCTTTGACGTCGGGGAATCGAGCGGCGTCCTGCCTCCCAACCTGCGCGATTACCAGATCGTGCTCGTCAACAACATGGACGTCGAGTCCTGGCCGCGCGACACCAAGCGCCGCCTCGAAGAGTTCGTGCGGGAGGGCGGCGGCTTCCTGCTGATCGCCGGCGAGAACGACATCTACGCCGAGCGCAAGCCCGACGACGATCCGCTGGTGAAGATGATGCCGGCCGACCTCACGCCTCCGCGCACCCCGGAGGGCACCGCGGTCGTGCTCATCATCGACAAGTCCTCGTCGATGGAGGGCCGCAAGATGGAGCTGGCGCGCCTCTCGGCCATCGGCGTGGTGCAGAACCTGCGGCCGGTCGACCAGGTGGGCATCCTGATCTTCGACAATTCCTACCAGTGGGCCGTGCCGATCCGCAAAGCCGACAACCCGGCCCTGCTGCGCCGGCTGATTTCCGGCATCACGCCCGACGGCGGCACCCAGATCGCCCCCGCTCTCGCCGAGGCTTTCCGCCAGGTGCGCCGCGTGCGCGCCGTCTACCGCCACATCGTGCTGCTCACCGACGGCATTTCGGAGGAAGGCGACAGCATGACCACCGGCCGCGATGCGGTCGCCCAGCAGGTCACCATCTCCACCGTGGGCCTCGGGCAGGACGTGAACCGCAACTACCTCGAGCGCATCGCCACCATCGCGAAAGGCAAATCCTACTTCATTCTCGACTTCGCCAACCTGGAGCAAGTCCTGCTGCGCGACGTGATGGAGCACACCGGCTCCTCGGCGGTGGAGCGGCCCGTGCCGGTCGCCGTCGCGCGCGACGTGGGCATTCTCGAGGACGTCCCGATCCCGAAGGCCCCGCCGCTGCTCGGCTATCTCAAGTTCATCGCCAAGCAGCAGTCCGAAATTATCCTGCAGGTGGACGAGAAA
>JBGPDC010000184.1:0-11471 GCA_041482115.1 Terriglobia bacterium
CGCATGGCGAGGAAGCCGGCCGCTACGTATATCTGCCGAAGGTCTCGCGTCTCGCCGCCCGCCGCTCCGCGCTTCGCAGCCTGGTGGAGACCTTCTTCGCCGGCTCGCCCGCCGAAGCGGCGGCCGCCTTGCTGGGCGCCGCCGACCGGCTCAGCCGCGAGGACCTCGACCGCCTGGCGGCGCTGGTCGAGAGGGCGCGAAAGGAAAAATCATGAACCTCATTTGGAAAGCCACCCTCTTGCTGGCGGGCGCGAGCGTTGCCGCGCCGCTCCTCCGCCGGTCGGCGGCCGCCACCCGCCACGCCCTGTGGACCGCGGCGCTGCTCTCGATCGCGCTGCTGCCGGTGCTCGCGGCGGTTTTGCCCGCAACCAGTGCCGGTCCGGCGGGCGACTTCCTGTTGCGCGTGGAAAGTGTCGCCTCGGCTGCCGCGCCGGCGCCGGCCTGGGCGCTGCCGTTGTGGATCTGCGGCGCCGTAACGCTCCTCCTGCGGTGGTGGCGGTCCTGGTGGAAGGCCCGCCAGCTTTGCCTCGGGAGCCGGTGGGCCGGCAGTTTTGAAGGCGTGCCGGTCCTCCTGTCTCGAGAGGAAGTCTCGCCGCTGGTCACCGGCTGCTGGCGGCCTGCGATCCTGCTGCCACCGTCGTCCCTCGCCTGGACCGGCGCGCTGCGTAGCAATGTACTCCGCCACGAATTGGCGCACGTGCAGCGCCGCGATTGCGTCTGGTCGGCGCTCGGGGCTCTGATCTGTGCGGCCTGGTGGTTCCATCCGCTCGCCTGGTGGGCTTTGCGCCGGATGCGCGACGAAGCCGAGCGCGCTTGCGACGACCAGGTCCTGCGCTCCGGCGTGCCTCCGGCCGACTACGCCTCTTACCTGATCCGCGTGGCGCGCGCCGTCTGGATCGCCCCCGCTGCGGCTGTTCCCATGATCGGGACCGCCCCTTTCGAGCGGCGCGTGCGCGCCATCCTGGATCCTTCCCTAAGCCGCGGCTCGGGCCGGGTGGCTCTGGTCGTCCTGACGTCGCTCGCGCTGCTGATTCCTCTCGCCTGCCACCACGGGCCGTACGCCGTGAGCGCGAATCCCGACATCCGCCCGCCGCGGCTGCTCTCCAAGGTCGATGCCAACTACACGCCGCAGGCCAAGGACGCCAAAATTCAGGGCACGGTCAAGCTTTCTCTGGTGGTCGATCGGAAGGGAAAGGCCCGGGACATCCGCGTGACACAAGGCCTCGACCCCGGCTTAGACCACAACGCCGTGGCGGCGATCGAGCAGTGGTCCTTCGAGCCGGCGCGAAAGAAGGACCGGCCCGTCGACGTGCAGGCGGCGGTCGAAGTGCACTACCGGCTGCAGTAGCCGTCCGCAGCCCTAAAACACATAGCTCACCCCCACCATGGGCGTGAACTGCTGGAACAGTCCCCGCGCCGTCCCGCCCGGCGCCGGCGCGATGACTTTCTTGGGGAAGGGCGTCACATAATCGCGGAAATCCACGCGCCACAGGACGTGCTCCCCCCACCGCATCTTCGCCCCGCCGCCCGCCGACAGCAGCGGCTTCACCTCATTCACGTCCGTCAGCAGCCCGATCTGGCCCAGCGGCTGGAACGCGTTCTCCGGTCCGGTCACGACGTACTGCTTCACCCCCACCCCCACGGCCATGTAGGGACGCACCCTCGCCCGCCGCGCCCGCGCGTGGAACAGCAGGTCGTAGTGAAAGGCGTGCGACTGCCCCTGGATGTTCGCCTTCGCCCCGCCGCCTTTCAGCACGGGATCGCCGTCCTGGTAGGTGTACCGCACCTCGCCGCTGACGTGCTCGTACCTATCCTCGCCGAGCGTCGCGCCGATCACGAACCGGTTCTGCACTCCCGCCGTCGCCTTGCCCGCCGGCGCGTAAATGCTGGCGCTCCGGTAGAAGCCATATCCGCCCGCGAACCCGATCTCCCACCGCTGCGCCTGGCACGCCGTCGCCACCACCATCGGCACCAGCAACCGCAGTCTCATCCCTCCGCCTCTTTCCGCCGCACCACGCGCCGCGCCACCGCGTACACCCCCAGGCTCAGCAAGATCAGGTAGCCCGCCACGTTGCGGTTGAGCGTCACCGCGAACGCCGTCTGCGCCGCCGCGAACCCCCAGAAAAACGCCTCCCCGGCGAACGCCTGTCCCCACCGTGGACGCCGCCCCGAAGCCTCCACGCGCGCCGTCAGCGCCGGCCACATCCTCGGCACCGCCGCAAAAAACCTCCGGTACTCTTCGCCTTGGGTCGCGAGCAGCAGCGCCTCTTCCCGCAAGATCAGCCGGTACTCGAACACCGCGAGGCCCGCCACCAGCAGCACCCCTCCCCAGCGGCTCGCCAGCAGCCCCATCCCCGCCGACATCAAGCTGATACCCAAATACAAAGGATTGCGCACGTACCGGTAGGGACCATCGGCCACGACCCTCTCCGTCCGCAACCGTGAGTCGTGGACCACCTCGCTATCGAGGTAGGCGCTCGCCCAGGTGCGCAGCGCCGCCGCCGCGATCGTGAGTACCGCTCCCGCCCCGAACACCGCCTGCAGTAGCCGCCGCCGGTGCGGTCCTCCGATCCATCCCGCCACCGCCGCCCCCGCCGTCACCGGATCGACGGCGCGGGACCAGAATGTTAGCGTGAAAAGCGCCCCGATGAACCAGACGCGGTGGCGAAACTCGAAATCGGTCGCCTGCATACAGGCAGCTTACACCCGCTGCGGGCTCCCCCCTCAAAAGCAAAGGGGCCGCCCCACCCGGGCGGCCCCGCACCTAAACGGCCTGCTTTGAAAACTGCGAGGGCGGCTCACCAGGCTTCGCGGCAGGGAAGCGGGGTTCTTCGCCCGTGGACTAACCAGGCGTCCCGCCTCACTTCAGTCGCCCGGACTCCGCTGTTGATTCGGTCCGCTTTAGCAGCTTCGCTGCCGGCGCAGGTTCCTTTGGAGTGCGCCTTTCGGACCGTTTCAGCGTCCCCGGGGGCCTTCCGGTTCGCGGCAGGGGTCACCGCTTACCGCCGGCCGCCGCTTGCTGCTGATGGCCGCCCTCGATCTTGCTTTCCCTTCTTCCTTTAACTCCCTCTCTCTTTACTACCCCCTTCCAAATCTCATCATACTCTTTCCGCGAAACTTGTCAAGAGATATTTAGGTCTTTTTTTATTATTCTCTCCACCCCTGTATTCACGGCCCTTGGAACGTCGTCCCGTGCTGCCGTCCGATCTCCGCCATCCGCGCCGGCGTGAGCTGTTTCAGCGGCTCTCCGGGCGCGGCGCCGATGGCGCGGAAGAAGCCCTCCAGACCCGGCGGCGTTACCACCCACACCAGGTGCAGGGCCTCCCCCGTATTCTCCACCCCGTGCCACGTCCCGCGCGGCACGAACACCGTCGTCCCCGGACCCACCTCCACCCGCCGGTCCCCCAGCACCGCCCGCCCGTGCCCCTGCTCGATCCGCAGCACCTCGTCCGCGCCTTCGTGCCGGTGCACTCCGATGCCCGCCCCCACGATCAGATCCTGCGTTCCGAGCGCCATCCCCTTCGCCCCCCGCCGCGGATCCACCTTCACGATCACCCGCCCGTTTGGCCGCCGCAGCACTTCGCCCTCCTCCGGCCCCAGCACATAGCCGCCGGCCGCCGGCTGCTGCGCCGGGGCCCACCTCCACGCCGCCAGCACCGCGACCGCGAATCCCGCCCGTAGCATCCACGTCCGTCTTCGCATCCCTCGCCTCCTGCTGTACATCTTGCAGTACAATCGCCTTGAATAAGGATACCGATGCGCCTCCCGAGAATCCTAGCGTTCCTGCTTCTGCTCGCCCCGGGCCTCGCGGTGGCCGCCATCCCCCTCAACCGCGAAGGCCTCCGCCCCGGCCCCATCTCCGTCGACGCCGCCGGCGAAACCCTCACCGTCCGCTGGCCCGACGAACAATCCCGCACCTGGACCGCCGAGTTCTCCCTCAACCCCACGCGCCCCCTCCTCACCGCCGTCCGCCTCGACGACCGCACCCTCCTCGAGCAGGCCCGCCCTCTCTACTCCGGCAGCACCGGCAAGCGCCGCGGCGGCTGGGACCAGTTCTTCGACTTCCCTCCCAGCCACCCCGAAGGCACCCGCACCTTCCAGGGTGTCTTCGACCCGACCCTTGTCCGTGCCTCCACCGTCGGCGACCGCGTCGTCCTCGAGTTCGAAGGCCTCCACCTCGGCATCTTCCACGGCAGCCTCCGCTACACTTTCTATCCCGGCACCCGCCTCCTCCACCAGGAAGCGGTCGTCTCCACCTCCGAGCCCGACACCGCCTACATCTACGATGCCGGACTCCGCTTCGCCGCCCCCTCCGACCGCACTCCCGGCAACAACATGGCGACCGAGCTTTCCTACTTCGACCCCGCCTCCGGCTCGCTCCGCACCCTGCACCCCAACAGCTCCGAGCGCACCCCCGTCGCCGTGAAGTACCGCGCCCTCGCCGCGCGTCTCAACGGCGGCAGCGTCGTCGTCTTCCCCGCGCCGCACCAATATTTCTTCCCCCGCGACTACACGACGAACATGGGATTCGTTTGGCACACCGCCTGGCGCGGCAATATCTCGCTCGGCATCCGCCAGCTTCCCGACGATAATTCGCCCTACTATCCCTGGATCAACGCGCCCCCCGATTCCAAGCAGCACCTCGGCGTCTTCTTCCTGCTCTCCGACCAGCCCGCCGCGGCGGCCCTCGACGACGTCCTCCGCTTCACCCGCCGCGACCGCTTCGAGCGCCTCCCCGGCTACGTCACCGTCGCCCCCCACTGGCACCTCGCCTACACCGTCCAGGCCATGGCCAACGGACTCGACTGGACGCCCCCCTTCAAGCCCGTCCTGCAGGACCTCGGCATCGACTCCGCCATCATCATGGATTTCCACGGCGACGGCCACCCGCAGGACTCGACCGACCTCCGCCTCCGCGAGCTCGAGGCGTTCTACAAAGCCTGCCGCGCCCAGTCGGGCCCCGGCTTCCTCCTCATCCCCTCTGAGGAAGCCAACGTCTACTTTGGCGGACACTGGTCCGTCGTTTTCCCCAAACCGACTTACTGGTTCATGAAGCGTGGCGACGATATCGAAGAGGAATTCCTCGACTTCGACCCCCATTACGGCAACATCTACCGCATATTCGATGAGCAGGAGCTGCTCGCCCTCATCCGCCGCGAAGGCGGCTGGATGTACCAGACCCACCCCCGCACCAAGGGCTCGATGGGCTATCCCGACAAGATCCGCGAGACCGAGCACTTCCGCGACTCGCGCTATCTCGGTGTCGGATGGAAAGCCATGAACTCCGATCTTTCCTCGCCCCGCCTCGGCGACCGCTCTTTCAACACGCTCGATGATATTAGTAATAACTGGGGCCTGCACAAGCTCCTCTTCGGCGAGGTCGACGTTTTCCAGATCGACCCCACCCACGAGCTCTGGGGACACCTCAACATCAACTACGTCCGCCTCCCCCGTCTCCCCGACTTCGATCACTATGGGCAAGTCCTCGAGACCATGGCCCGTGGCGACTTCTTCGTCTCGACCGGCGAAGTCCTCCTGCCCGACGTGAAGATCTCCGGCTCAGCCTCCGAAATCACGGTGAACGCCGCCCTCCGCTGGACCTTCCCCCTCCAAATGGCCGAAGTCATCTGGGGCGACGGCGTCCGCACCTACCGCCAGGAATTCCCACTCGACTCCACGCGCCCCTTCGGCCAGCAAACTTTCGAGTGGAAATTCTCCGCCCCCAACTGGAAATGGGCCCGCCTCGCCGTCTGGGACATCGCCACCAACGGCGCCTTCGTCAACCCGACGTGGAAGTAGGTGGCAGCCTCGTGCGTTCGCCAGTCCTGGTAATGCAAAGCCGCCTGCACCGGTCTCGGAGGCGGGGCCAATTGTATGTTATGCTACTTCGGAGATTCAAGCTAAATGCCTTTGTCGCCCGCAGTTGGCACCGCGCCGGCGCACGGCCTAGGCCCGGTACTCTCCAAAGAGAGAATCGAGATCCTTGACATCCTGCGCGGGTTTGCTCTGTTCGGAATCCTTTGGGTAAATATGGATGGGGTGGGTGAGCCCGTCTGGGAAACTTGGCATGACCACATAATCTTCCGGCTCGACGATTTGCTGGCCAATGGCAAGTTCTGGCCGCTGTTCTCCTTCCTGTTCGGGCTCGGCTTCGCGCTGCAGATGCTACGAGCCGAGACTCGTGGCGTGCGGATTGTTCCCCTCTATACGCGGCGCCTGCTCATTCTCTTCGTCATCGGCTCCGCACACCATGTCCTTCTGCCCAACGCGGAAATTCTCAGCAATTATGCCATCCTCGGTATCGTCCTGCTGCTTTTTAGGGCCTGCTCACCCCGGGTCCTGCTGGTTTTCGTAGGGCTTGGCCTTTCGTATTGCTTCTTATGGGGGCCGGTGGTAGAGAGAGTCACCCAGCATCTGCAGGTCGATCCGCGGACTGCGCGAGCCAACAGTCAGAGGGCCGCCGTGAGACGCGTAGACGAGCAGGTGCGCGAGGAAGAACGGATTCGGGACCGCTCTCGAGGAACGTATGCCGAGGTCGTCGCCAAACGCGCGAAACACGCAGCAGCCCGATACTCGCGGTGGCAATTTTATGTTGATGAAAGTATGATCTGGATCTTGTGCTTTTTCTTGTTGGGATTATACGCGGGCCGTCGCGGAATTTTTCAGAACCCCCGGGAACACCTCCCCTTCCTAAACAAAATGATGTGGTGGGGCTTGGGAGTGGGCTTGCTCGGCAACCTGCTGCGGATTGCCACATGGGAGCATGTGTATTATTTCCAGGACGTGAATCCTGTATTTATTGGAGCACTCGTGCACATACTCACGCTTTTCTATGTCGCCGGCCTCACTCTCCTGGTTCAGCAAGCATCCTGGCGGAGGCGGCTCCAGCCGCTGGCGTCGGCTGGCCGTATGGCGCTCTCCAATTACGTCCTGCAATCGTTGATTATGACCACTTTGTTTTATGGCTACGGGTTCGGACTGTATCTGAGCGCGTCGGCGTCTCTGATTCTGGTACTGGTGCTGGCCATCTACGCTTTCGAAGTTCTCCTGAGCGTATGGTGGCTGCGCCGATTCCAGTTCGGCCCCCTGGAGTGGGTCTGGAGAACACTGACATATGGCAAACTTCAGCCGATGCGGGTTCAAACTGTTCAGGTGGTCAGTTCGTAAGATGAAAATCAGCCCCGTATTTTCCGTTCTGTTTCTGACGGCGGCGTCCTGTTTGAATGCCGCTGACAACGGCACATTTGTAGCTATTGGCGAGGGGGGTGTCATCGTCAAAACCACAGACAGGGGAACAACATGGAGCATCCGGCCAAGCGGGACGACCCGAACGGTCCGAGCCGTTTTCTTTACCGGCCCGCAAATAGGAACGGTTGTGGGCGCGCGCGGAACTATTCTCCGCACCACCAACAACGGCGACACCTGGACCAGTCAGATCAGTGGGACACAGGATGACCTTTGCGGGGTCTTTTTCACCGGTCCACTCATAGGGACCGTGGTGGGGAGTAACGGCACGATTCTCCGCACAACGGACGGAGGCGCAAAATGGACACAGCAGCCCAGCGGAATGGGGAGACCAGCGGGTGCGCAGAAGTTCTGCGGAGTGTTTTTCACGGATCCCAACACAGGCACAGTAATGGGCAAAGACGGGATCATTCTTCGCACTGACACCGGCGGTGCGGCTTGGTCACGGCAGTCCAGCGGAGTAAGGAACTGGTTGGTGAGCCTTGTCGTTAATCAGTCGGGCCGTGAGGTTGCTGTCGGTGGGGGCGGAACCATTCTGCTCAGAACAGAGCCTGGTGTGCCCTGGACGCTTCGGGCAAGCCCAACCACAGAATTCCTGTACAGCGTCCATTTTGCCGACACGCGCTACGGAGTCGCAGTCGGGAGTCATGGGGTGATCCTCCGGACAAAGGACGGCGGGCAGAGCTGGGACAGCCAGTCCAGCGGCACGCAAAACCATCTGTTCGGTGTTTCCATTTCGGCCACCACGGGAATTGCAGTGGGATTTTATGGAACCATTCTCCGAACCGGCGACGGCGGCGTTACGTGGACTGGCCAGGCAAGCGGGTCCGATGCTCACCTCTACGGAGTTTCCGATTGTGGCAAGTAGTTCGGGGCGACCACGGCGTCATGCAGCGCGATCGGTCTTGCGATGACCTCGCCACTCGTGCAGTGCGGTAAGGAAGTCCTCAATCGATTCTGCTTCAGGCCAGAAGTCACCCAGAAGTTCGCGCGGGTCCGCGGGGAAAACGGTGCCTTGCTCGGCGACGAGTTCCTCAATCGACGGATGACCTTCGCGGGCGTATTTCTCCGCCGTGGATTGAGGCTTGCTTTGACTCTCCAAGGCCGCACCCCTAACGTTCCAAGTTTACCAAGCCCAGCCTTGACCTGCTCACCCCATCGGAAGAAATACGGTGCCTCCTCAGGCCGCCCGCCGCCGCCGCACCCGTTTCGCGATCTCGGCGCCGCGCGCCCGCTCGACGACCCGCATGTCGTAATCGGCCTGCATGTTCAACCAGGCTTCCGGCGACACGCCGAAATACCTTCCCAGGCGCAACGCCGTATCGGCCGTGACCGACCGCGTCCCGTGAACGATGCCCTGAATACGAGTGGGCGGTACGCCCAGATCCCGGGCCAGTTGGTTTAGGCTGATGCCCCTGGGCTTCAGAAAGCCTTCCACCAGGATCTCGCCCGGGTGAATCGGATCCAACCGCTTCGGTCCTGCCTCCGCAACGTGATAAGATTGCGGCCATAATGAAGCCCATCGCCCACTACCTGGAACAGACTGGCATCACCGTCGACCAGCTCATCACCGCCGCGCGATTGGACCCGAAAGTCGTCAAGGCCATCGTAAGCGGCAACTACACCGCCAGTCCGTTGCAGCGCCAGCGCCTGTCCGCGGTCCTGGGCGTTTCGCCGGACGATATTTCCTGGGGACACACCGTCCCGGTCCAGCACATCCGCGGCAACGGTCCCCAATCCGGACGCTCAACGTAATCGGCCCTGCCCGCCCGGCCCGTCTCCCCTAATGCGCCTCGTACGCCCCGATATCGTAAGCCCCGCCCTGCGGCCGCGCCACACCCTCGATATCGTCGGTGACATCGCTGGTCAGGAACGTCCCGGCATTGATCGCCGGCGAACCCGCCGCCAGGTGGTAGTCATTATTCACCGGATCCACAAACAACTGCGCCGGCGTGGCAAGGAGTGAGTGTTGGTCATACCCCAGGCCCTGCCAGCTTGCGAGCGAAATGACCGTGGTCCCGCCGTTCGTGCTGAAGCGGTTCACCACCACGTTGTAGTCGCTCACGAAGCCGGACACGGCGCTCCCGTAGATCAGCACCGAGCCGTGGTTCGAAACGGGCGTATAAAGAATGTTGTTCTCGATCCGGTTCCCCACCGGACTCGCCTTCTTCCTCGGCGACTTCGGAATGTTGATGACCCACCGCGATCCCGCCGCCATCACGATCGTATTGTTGTAGACCTTGTTGCGGCTCGACCCATGCGCGCCGTCGATCGCGTAGAGCGAGATGCCGCTCGCGTGGTTGTTGTAGAGCAGGTTGTTGCGGAAGATGCTGTCGTCGACCCCATCGCAATTGATGCCCGAGGCCCCGCCGGTGCCGTTCTCCCAGATGACGTTCTTCTCCACCGTCGCGAACGAGATAATGCCGTCGCCGCCCTGCGTGATGTCCCCGTTCATGTGGACGCCGGCCGCAAAATTGTGGTGCGAGCGGTTGCCCCGCAGCGTCGGGAAATCGCCGCTGTTGCTGATGTAAATGCCGTGCTCGCCGTTGTTGTCCGATTCGTTGTTCGCGATCAGCGGATGGTTGGCGAACGCCGTGAAGATCCCAGTCCTGGTGCTATGGTGGGCGTGGCAGTTCTCGACCGTGATGTTGTCGGCATTGCGGAGGTCGATCGCGTACTTCAGCGAGCTCGCCGATTCGATCCCGTCGATCACCCAGTAGCTCACCCGCGCGCTGAAATTCTCAATCTCAATGTTGCTCGAGTGCTTGTTGCCCGGACCCGCCGCGTTCACCACCACCGCCGCCCCGGTGTCCGCCTTCAGCGTCTTGACCAGGCTCGACGTCCCCGACGTCTCGATGCGGCATCCCACGTAGGTGCCCGACTCGACCAGAATCGTGTCGCCTGCCGCGATCGTGTCCACCGCGTGCTGCAGCGTCCTCCACGGCTGGGCCAGAGTGCCCGCATTCCCGTCATTTCCGGTGGTCGCCACGTAATAGGTGGCCCCGAAAGCCCCGGCCATTCCCAAGCTCAGAAACAGTGTCAGCAGCCTCTTCACGGTACCCTCCAATTCACAATATGTCCCTAATAATAGGCTAGCTCCCCTCCCCGAGTCTGTAGGCCCGATGGCTTATATCGACTGGCATACCGCTGGGCAGAGGCTGCCTCCCGCCTTTCAGTCACCGCTATTTCCAGAATATTCACTCCATTGTTTCAATAACTTAACTCTTTCCACGCCTTTTAACCCTTGCCTCCGCCTCTACCCTGGAGGTAGAGGGAGCTCTCGCATGGCCACACCAAAACAAATCGCGGCCAATCGCCGCAACGCCGGGAAGAGCACCGGCCCCCAAACCCCCGAAGGCAAAGCCCAGTCCTCTCTCAACGCCCTCCGGCACGGTCTCACGGCGCGGCAGGCCGTCTTCCATTTGGACGACGCGCCCGATTTCGAGTCTTTACTCCAATCGATGCGCGCCCACTTCTCGCCGCTCGATCCCCTTGAGAGCGAATTGGTCGACCGCCTCGTCATGGCCGCCTGGCGTCTCCGCCGCCTCCGATTCATCGAGACCGGTCTCTTCAGCCTCCACTCCATCGACGCGAAGGGGACCCTCGAAAACCTTTATACGGGCTTCAAACCGGTGGACGTGCTGGGCGAGATCTATCGCCAGGATTGCGTTCAGTCCAGCGCCCTGACGAACCTCTCCCGCCACGAGGCCCGCCTCGAGCGGACCTTCTATCGCGCCCTCCACGAGCTCGAGCGCCTCCAGGCCCGCCGCGCCGGCCAGCCCGTGCCGCCCCCCGTCGTCGCCGATATCGACGTCACCCTCACCCCCGGCCCGGCCCCCGTGGCGCCCCCCTCCAGCTCCTCCCCGAGCGGTTCCCCGCCGGCCGCCCCGGCCAAATTGGGTTCGTTTTGCAAAATTTCATTTTCCCGTCGCCGGTCCGCCCCGGTCGAGCCATTGCAGCACCGGCGTCGCCGTGAAAGTCGTAACCAGCGCCATCAACACCAGCATGGCGAAGAGCGTGGGCGACAGAATCCCCAGATCGAGGCCCACATTCAGGACAATCAGTTCCATCAGCCCGCGCGTATTCATCAGGATGCCGATGCTCGCCGCGACCCTCGGGCTCAGCCCCGCGAGCCTCGCCGCCACATAGCTGCCGCCGAACTTCCCAGCCGACGCCAGTAGAATAATAACGATGCACGCCGTCCAATCCGCGGCGCTCTCGACCAG
>JBGPDC010000185.1:0-11444 GCA_041482115.1 Terriglobia bacterium
AACTTGGTGCCGGGCGTGACGGGAGGAAACCAGCCCCGCGGCAAGAAGACGCGGAGGATCTCGGCGAGGGAGAGCCCGGCCGAACGGGTGAGCCGGTGCAGGCGTGCGGTCTCGTGGGCGAGAGTGTCGTCGAGCGGATAGACATGGAGCAACTGTCCCAAGAGTCCCTGGTTGGTGAGTTCCAGAGCAACTACTTGAGGATCCGAGCCGCGTAGGACGTGCCACGACAGCACCTCCGCCCAGTTGGCCGCGCCAATCGCCGACCCTTGGAGCAGTGCGTCCCGCACCCGCTCCCAGCCTGGCTCCCGCTGTGAGTAGCACAGCAGCGCGGAGGCGTCGAGCACATACGAGGGCGAGCCTACCACCCGAACTTCTTAGCCTCCCGCCGGGCATCCTCGCGCCGCTCCCGGATCAGCTCGTCCGCCACTCTCACGCCAGGCGGCACGAGGTGTTTCCAGCAACCGGCCAGGCGCTCGACCACCTCTCTCGCACTCGCCAGGCGCACGGTGCCATCCTGCTGAACCGTCAACAGCATGCGGTCGCCATCCTTCACGCGCAGCTTCTGGCGCAGCTTGGAGGGCAACACCAGGCGGCCGCGATTGCCCAGCCGGACGCTGTAGTGCTCGACGGGGGCCGTTGCCTTTTTGTGGGCCATATTGGTATTGTACCACTTGACTGACGCGGCCCACATCCGGTTCGGACGAGCCTGGGTGGCTCTGGCGCTGGCCTTGGGACTCCACGTCGCCGACGAAGCGCTGACCGGTTTCCTGCCGGTCTACAATCTCACCGTCACCTCGATTCGAGAACGCGTGCCGTGGGTCCCGCTGCCGACCTTTACCTTCCCGGTCTGGCTCGGCGGACTGATCGCGGGCGTGGCACTGCTGCTGGCGCTCACCCCACTCGCCTTTCGCGGCTCCCGCGGACTGCGCCTGGCGGCCTATCCGCTCGGCGTCTTGATGACCTTCAATGGCCTGCTCCACTTCGCCGGCTCGCTTTACTTCGGCCGTCTCATGCCCGGTGTCTACTCTGCTCCAGTGCTTGTCGCCGCGGCCCTGTGGCTCTTGTGCGCCGCCCGACTGTGAGATAATCCGCCCAAGCTTATGGCAGATGCGTGGCTCGGCCGGACGCTCTCTCACTACGAGATCGTCGAGAAGCTCGGCGAAGGCGGGATGGGCGTCGTCTACAAGGCGCGGGACACGCGTCTCGACCGCTTCGTCGCCATCAAGATCCTCCCCGCCGACAAGGTCGCCGATGCGGAGCGCAAGCGGCGCTTCGTGCAGGAAGCCAAGGCTGCCTCGGCCCTGAACCATCCCAACATCATCACCATCCACGACATCGCGTCCGAGAGCGGCACGGACTTCATGGTCATGGAGTACGTGGCGGGCAAAACGCTTGACCACGCGATCGAGCGCCACGGCTTGCGGCTGAGCGAAGCGCTGAAGCACGCCGTGCAGATCGCCGATGCCCTGGCGACGGCGCACGAGGCGGGCATTATTCACCGGGACCTGAAGCCGAGCAACGTGATGGTGACCGAAAAGGGCCAGGTGAAGGTCCTGGATTTTGGCCTGGCGAAGCTCACCGAGAAAGCCGAACTCGACCAGGCGGCGACCCAAACGCTGCAGCAAGCGGCCCCCGCGCTGACCGAGGAAGGAGCCGTGCTGGGGACCGTCGCCTACATGTCGCCGGAGCAGGCGGAAGGCCGGAAGATTGACGCCCGCAGCGACATCTTCTCTTTCGGCAGTCTGCTCTACGAGATGGTCACGGGCCGGCGGGCGTTCCAGGGCGACTCGCGCCTGACGACCCTCACCGCCATCCTGCGCGACGACCCCAAGCCGCCTAGCGAGACCGGCGAGACGGTCCCGCGCGACTTGCAGAAAATCATCACCCGCTGCCTGCGCAAGGACCCGGCCCGGCGGTTCCAGACCATGGCGGACCTCAAGGTGGCGATCGAAGAGGTGAAAGAGGAGTCGGAGTCCGGACGCCTCACCGAGATCCCCGCCGCCGCTCCCGTACGCCGGCGCTCGCCGGTGGTCTGGGCGGCAGTTGCCATGGTGTTGGTGCTCGCCGGGTTGGCGGTGTACGGGTGGCGGTCCCGCGCGCCGGCTCCGAGCAGTTCCGGCGGCGGCCTTAGCCTTCGCCAGTTGACGCAAGACACGGGACGCACCACCGATCCCGCCATTTCGCCGGACGGGAAGCTGGTGGCCTACGCCTCGGATCGCGCGGGCGACGGCGGGATGGACATCTGGGTGCAGCAACTGACGGCCGGCGCGCAGCCGATCCGCCTCACGCGGAACAAGGCCGATGACGACGATCCTTCCTTCTCGCCCGACAGCGGGCGGATTGTCTTTGATTCGGGCCGGGAAGGCGGAGGCATTTATATCATGCCGGCCCTGGGAGGCGAGGAGCGCCTGCTGCTGCGCGGGCCGTATGTCACGCCGCGTTTCTCCCCGGACGGACAGTGGGTTGCGACCTGGTCTCCCTCGAACTACCAAGGCAGACTGGTGGTGGTGCCGGTCTCGGGGGGCCCGCCACGTCCGATCGTCCCGGAGTTCTACGGCGCCTACACGCCGGCGTGGTCGCCGGATGGCGCCAAGATCCTGTTCATAGGAGAGCGGCAACAGGGCGACCCAAATGACTGGTGGATCGCTCCCCTCGACGGCGGCCCAGCGGTGAAGACGGGAGCGGTCGCGATCTTGGGGAAACTGCCCCTCGCGGGCCGTTTTCTGCGCCCCGCCGAATGGCTCAATGACCAGGTCCTGTTCGCGGCGGGAAATCTGTGGCGCGTCCCTTTCTCGCGCGACTACAAACTCGGGACACCGGAGCGATTGACCACCAGTACGGCGCTCGAAGGGTCGCCCCGCGCGATCACCGGACCCAAAGGCTGGCGCCTCGTTTTCGCCAGCAGCCAGCGATCGCAGTCCTTGTGGAGCCTGCCGCTCGACCTCAACGCCGCCAAGGTCCTGGGCGAGCCAAAGAAGCTGTTTGCGGACGCTCTCGGGCGCACCACCCCTTCGCTCTCCGCCGACGGCTCGCGGCTGAGTTACGTCTACCACGGCCTCGAAGGATACGGCGTGCGCGTCCGCGACACCAAGACGGGGGTGGAGACCACGCTGGTGCAGGGGCCGAACGACATGCGGGCCCGGCTCTCTCCGGACGGGTCCACTATCGCGTACACTCCCACCGTCACCGAAGCCGAGAAGGTAATTTACCTGATCTCGGCCACGGGAGGCGACGCGCGCCAATTCTGCGAGACGTGCGGGCTGATTTACGATTGGACGCCGGACGGAAAGAAGATCCTCTACCGGACGGGGAACCCGATGAAGTTCTGGAGCATCGACGCCACGACCGGGCGCCAGACGGAGATCATCTCGCACCCCAAGTACAGCATCTACGGCGGGGTCTATTCTCCCGACCAGCGCTGGATGGCGGTGCACTACGGCGGCGTGGGTGCGCCACAGGGGGTCTTTATCGCCCCGGTGGGGGAGAACGGCGCAGCGGGCCCGCAGAGCGAATGGATTACCGTCATGGCGAACCCGGGAGTGAATCCGCGTCCGTGGTGGTCGCCGGACGGCAGTGTGCTGTACTTTCTTTCGACGGCGGCGGGGCAAGTGGAAATCTGGGGGCGGCGGCTCGATCCCAAGACCAAGCAGCCACGGGGCGAGACATTCGTGGTCTATTCGCCGCAGGCGCAGCGAAGTATGCCGACGGGCCATCCGTTCGGTCCGGCGATGGGGTCGCAGCAGATCATCTTCTCGATCTACGAAAGCACCGGCAACATCTGGCTCGCGGAGTAGCCGCGCGGCCTCTGATAGACTGAAAGCACGATGCCGGCGAAGATCCAGGACATTATCAGCGCCGCGGCCGCGATCGCCAAGGGGATGAGCGTGACCTTCGGCGAGATGCTCCAGCCCACCACTACAGAGGGCTATCCGGACGAGCCGGCGGTGCTCGAGGAGCGGTTCCGCGGCAAGCACGTCCTGCAACGCGACGAGAACGGCCTCGAGAAGTGCGTGGCGTGCTTCCTGTGCGCCGCGGCGTGCCCGGCAAACTGTATCTACATCGAGGCCGGCGAGAATACCGCCGAGCAGCGCATCAGCGCCGGGGAGCGGTACGCGACGGTCTACAACATCGATTACAACCGCTGCATCTTCTGCGGGTATTGCGTGGAGGCGTGCCCGACCGACGCTATCACCCACGGGCATGACTTCGAGCTCGCGAGCTACGACACGGCGTCGCTGGTTTACAGAAAAGAACGGCTGCTGGCGCCGGGGTGACCGCTCCCTTACGGTCGCGGCTCTGCAACGGGGCGCAATTCGGTAACGGGGCGCTATGAAGATCGGGATCACTTGTTATCCCACCTACGGCGGCAGCGGGATCGTCGCGACCGAGCTCGGAATGGAGCTCGCGGCGCGCGGGTACGACATCCACTTCATCACCTACGCGAACCCCATCCGGCTCAGCATGGAGAGCCCTCGTATTCACTACCACGAGGTGGAGGTCAGCACCTATCCCCTGTTTCAATATCCGCCCTATTGCCTGGCGCTCGCCTCGCGGATGGTCGAGGTCGCGGAGACGGCGGGCCTGGACCTGCTGCACGTCCACTACGCGATTCCGCACGCAGTGAGCGCGCTGCTCGCCAAGCAAATGTTCGCGCCCCGGCGGCTTCCGGTGATCACGACGCTGCACGGCACCGATATCACGCTGGTGGGGCAGGACCGGTCGTACCTGCCGATCACGCGGTGGTCGATCGAGGAGAGCGACGACGTCACGACGGTCAGCCGGTACCTCGAAGAGCGCACGGCAACGGCGCTCGGGGTGAAGCGGCCGATCCGCGTGATCTACAACTTCGTGAACTGCGACCTTTACCGGCGCAACCCGGATCCTACGGCGCGGGAAGGATACGCAGGGCCGGGGGAGAAGGTGCTGGTGCACCTCTCGAAC
Organism: Terriglobia bacterium; assembly: GCA_041482115.1. Lineage (GTDB taxonomy): Bacteria > Acidobacteriota > Terriglobia > Bryobacterales > JACQDG01 > JBGPDC01. The sequence goes on from JBGPDC010000185.1 coordinate 4,942, forward strand.
TTCCGGCCGGTGAAGCGCGTGGCCGACGCGGTGCGGGTGATGGCGCGGGTGCGCCGGGAGATTCCGGCGAAGCTCATGATGATTGGCGACGGGCCCGACCGCGGTCCCGCCGAGATGCTGGCGCGGGAGTTGGGCATCGCCGACGACGTGCTGTTCCTGGGGAAGCAGAACCGCGTGCCCGAGCTGCTGGCGCTGGCCGACGTGATGCTGCTGCCGAGCGAGTACGAGGCGTTTGGGCTCGCGGCGCTCGAGGCCATGGCGTGCGGCGTGCCGACGGTCGCGGCGCGCACCGGGGGCATCCCGGAGCTGATCACGGACGGCGAGGATGGCCTGCTGGCCCCGGCGGGCGACATCGAAGCGATGGCCGCCCACGCCTTGTCGCTGCTGACGGATGACCGGCGTTTCGAGCGTTTTTCGGCGGCGGCCCGGCGCACGGCCGAGACCCGGTTCAGCACCGAGAGAATCATCCCGCAGTACGAGGCTTGCTACCGGGACGTCCTGGGGCGCGCGCGGTAGGCTGCCCGACGAATTGGGTTCGTTTTGCAAATTTTCAATGGGCGACGGGGGGAGAGGTGTGGCCGGAGCGGGCAGAGGGGCGCCGGCACGGGCGGCCTGGAGGCGCTGGATCTCTTTGAGGGCGCGGTAGAAAGCGCGCTCGATGCGCACCTCGTGGCGGGAGAGGTTGTCGAAGCCCTTTTCGTTCGTGCAGTCCCAGCTATAGATAAAGCTAATGCCGTCGGAAGGGTGGTTGTAGCGGCGTTCGCTCAGGGAGTCCTTCAGGTCGGCCAGGCGCTGGTGGAAGTAGCGGCTTTCAAAGACGCGGAAGCGGCGAAGACGCCAGGCGGCCATGGTGAGGTAATCCACCAGCTCGGTCTCGAGGGAGCCGGCCGGGGACAGTTCGTGTTGAAAGGACTGCAAGAGCTGGTCGAACTCGGCCGCGTCTTCGGAGGGAAGCAGGGCACGTGCGGAGGTGAGGCCGTGGGTCAGCGCATTCGTCGAGGAACGGGCTTTGCCGGCGGGGGTTTGGGGGCCGGTGCTGCTCTGAGCGTTGCGGCGATTGGCTTCGATTTGTTTTTTTGAGGCCATGCGTGGATCTTCCTGGGCGGAGGTTCCGCCGGTTGGTGCTTCTAATTCCAGGGTACAGGGTGGAGGTATGGAAAGAGGGGGGCGGCGGGAGGTAAGTGGTTGAAAAGGCGGGGTGAATATTCTGGAAATTGCCGTCACCGGTTGGGAGGACGGGATTTCGTGGGGGGTAGGGGGGCTGTTTTTGTCCGAGGTGACGATCACTTCCGCGGGTTGCCGACGATACGGACAAGTGGTTTTCGCCAAACGGCGGTTGGTGGTTTTAGGTATGGCGTATCACGGTACGCATCTCTCGGACCCGTCGTCCGTCATCGAGGATTCGAGAGGCTTTCGTCGCCTGCAGGCCCCGGGGCATTAGCTCCGGGGCTAGGCGGGCGACAGCGAGTTTCACCAGATCCCACCCACCGATGTATGATTTAGGGTTAGGGTCGCTAATTCCTGGCAAACCTCACTGGTAAGCGGTTGGCAAGCGTGAACGAGTTGACGTTCGGAAGATCTTGGCAAGCGATTGCGGAGGTTCGACGCCTTACCTCGCTGCAGGATCGGAACTTTAACTTGCTGCGCGAAGCAAGCGGAATTGAACCTAATCCGGCTGCCAAGAAGAAGTCGGTGGGCCCCGTCCGCTCCGGCTCCCAAGATTCGGAGTTCGTCCAGCGCGTTCCGCGCAGACTCGGTCAACAGCGGGCGCGAGGAACAATCAGATAAGACAGGCATAGAGGAGGAGGGCTCAGATGGACGCTCTTTTATTGCAAGAACGTATTAGCCAAACCATCATCCTCGGAGAGAGTCAGTTCAGAGAGTTCAAGAGTGCCTTGGACGGTCCTGCCGGGAATAAGAAGGCACGTGACCCGAAGGCAGTCGCTAAGGACATCGCCGAGACTTTGGTTGCATTTGCAAACGCCGATGGGGGCGAGCTCCTGGTTGGAGTCGAAGATGACTCCAATGTCACCGGCTTCTTGTATGGCGATGACACTGTTCGCAAGCTACTCGATGTGCCGCGCACTGGTATTCATCCTGAGACGCCGCTTGAGAGTCCACTGGCTCGCCGTGTCCTGGTGCAAGAAAAGGACATCCTCTACTTCTCGGTTGAGAAGGGAACCCGCTCGGTCGCTCAAACCGTCGATGGAAAGTGCCTTCAGCGAAAGGATCTTGAAAGCCGACCTGTATCCGTCGGCAGACTCCAGTTCGAGAGACAAGAACAGATGTCTCGCGAGTACGACAGGCATTTCGTAGACGGGGCAAAGGTGAGTGACCTTGACGTCACACTCATCAAGAGAGTGTCGGATCAGGTCGGCGGCATGAGCGTAGAGAAATGTCTGCAATATTTGGGCTTGGCTGCATTTGGAACCGGAGTCTTGCGGCTGCAGAAGGCAGCAGTTCTGCTCTTCGCCAAGGATGTTGCACGCTGGCACCCCCGGTGTCAGGTTCGCGTAATCAGAATCCGTGGCACAGAGCTTAGGACTGGCAGAGATTACAACGCTATTTCGGATGAAACAGCACACGGGAATATCCTACAGCTAGTTACCGAGGCTTGGGAGAAATTGAGACCTCACCTGGTCGAGACGAAGATGACGCCGGATGCTCTGTTTAAGGAGCGGGTGATGTATCCCGAAGATGCTTGTCGAGAAGCGCTAATCAACGCGATCACGCACAGAGACTATGCTGTAGAGGGGCAAGGAATCGAAATTTTCATATTCGATGACCGCATGGAGGTGCGGTCGCCTGGCAACTTGTTATCTAGTATTCCGCTGGAGGCTCTCAGAGAGTTAAGGGGAAATCACGAGTCGCGCAACGCCCTCGTTGCGAGAACGCTAAAGGAAATAGGCTACGTTCGCGAAATGGGAGAAGGTATGCGTCGCATCTTCCGGTTGATGAGGGACGCCGATCTCGTTCCTCCCGAACTGCAATCGGAGGCCGGACGATTTTGCATGATCCTCCACCATAAATCCGTGTTTTCTGATACTGACCAAAGATGGCTGGATGAGTTTAGGCCGTTCAAGTTGACACGTGAAGAAATGCTCATTGCCCTCCTCGGAAAGGAAGGCAATCTATTGTCTCCACAGCAGATTTATGCACGGCTCAGCTTGGTGGATTGGGATGTCTATCGTTCGATCATTGAGCAAATCCAGGCCAAAGGAGTTGTCTACAACACAATGCCGGAGCGGGTAAAGGTACAAAAGGCGCGCGTCAAAAAGTTATCTCAACGATCAATACCTAGGCTAGCAGTCCGACAGCCCGCAGATCTCGAGCAAGCACTCTCGGGCCTCTATGGTGTGTTGCGCGACCTTGGCCCCACGTCGGTTGTCAATCCCTCATACGTCAACCGGATTCTGGAGGGCCTGCCGCCCCAAAACCCGTATCATACCAATTCCGCTGAACTCACTAAGACGCTTCGCCTTCTCACCCTGATCGACGACGCTCGCCTGCCGACTAGCGTGACGATAGGTCTTTGGGGCCAGTCGGCGATGGCGAGAGCCGACGCAGGCCCGCCGGCTACTCGCCGCGTTCCGCGCCGATCTGCGTCGGCACGAGAGCTTCCTGGGCCAATCCGGAGGCCGGCAACGCCAGCCCCAGACCTGGGACCGACAAGAGCCAGACGAGAAACGGACTTCGTCGATGTGTTTGTCGGGAATCTTAACTACGATGCAAGCTCCCAGGAAGTGGAAGCGCTCTTCTCCAAGTACGGCGAAATCGTCGTTGTCAAGATACCGCCGGATTTTGTGACAGGTTTGAGTCGTGGCTTTGCGTTCGTTAGAATGTCTGATCGCCTGGCTGCCGCTCAGGCAATCGAAAAACTGAACGGTCAACTGCTTCGGGGACGCCAGTTGCGAGTGTCATGGTGAAGGATGGTGAGCCCATCCGGAGACGAAAAGATCTCGTTGTGGGAAGCGGTCGTGTGGCATTACTTTCATGAGATTCCCTTCGCATCGCCTGGCCGTATCACGCCCAAACCGCCGAAGTGGTACCCAGCGGGAAGATACATCCGGGAAATGGCTTGGGTTTTCGAACTGCCCCGCTACCCGCCAGGGCGAGGGCCCCAGATGTCCTTCAACGCCCGGACAAAGTTGCCCCCCAGCATCAAGCGGGTCGCGTCCTCGGAAAAGCCGCGCCGGAGCAGCCCTTCCGTGAGGTCAAAGATGCGGGTGGTCGGGTGCAGCACCGCTTCCCCTCGTCCCACATCCACATCCAGGTCACTGCCGATGCCCACGTATTCGACACCCACCAGCCGGGCCACGTGCTCGAAATGATCGAGCACCTGCTCGACGTGGACCGGCTCGCCACGATGGACAAACGAACGGATCGCCGTGATCCCGATCACGCCGCCCTGGCGAGCCATTTTGCGGATCACTTCGTCGGATTTGCAGCGGGGCTGGCCGGGAACCAGCGCCGCGCAATTGGAATGCGTGATGAGCACCGGCCGGCGGGACGCTTCGAAGGCGTCAAGAGTGGTACGCGGGCCGCAATGCGAAACGTCGATCGCCATCCCGGTCTCGTTCATCCGTTGCACCACGGCGGCGCCAAACGCGGTCAGACCAGAGTCGCGCGGCTCGAGACAGCCGCATCCCAGACGGCTTCGCTGGTTGTAGGTCAACTGCGAGATCCGCTGGCCGAGCGCATGATAGCGATTCACGTCGTCGACGGAGACCAGATGCTCGGAGTCCTGCAAGCCCAGCAGCACCCCGATCCGCTCGCTGTTCTTGGCCGTGAGGAAGTCTTCGGCCCGCTCGACGCGAAGGAAGTGGTCCCGCTGGTACTGCAAGAAATGGTTCCAGGATTGCAAAAAATAGCGCGCCGTTTGGGTGGGTTCGCCCGACGGGAAGTGGACCGCCGGATGGAACACGGAAATCGCGGAGGACTGGATTTTTTGGAGGCTGGCAGCCGGGAACGACGACGGCTCCGCCAGCCAGCGTGTTTGCTTGGCCCAATCCAGTGTGACCAGGCCCAGCATATCGGTGACGAGCGAGCCGTCGACCAGATCGATGGCACGGGCCGAGTAGGGCGCCGAGTTGGCGAAGAGGCGGCAGCGCCCGAAATTCAGCAGCGGCGCCAGCAGGGCGCCACCAACCGCGAAGAGACCTCTGCGGACCAACTCGCGCCGGGTTGTCGTCACGCAGGCATTGCCCTGCAGCCATCCTAGCCAAGGGATGGGAAGCGGTGGCACTGGGATAGCGCCCTAAGGTACGAGGAGAATCACCCTAGGCAAGCTGGATCAGTTGACCCAGCCGCCCGGCCGGACCCATCCGAGCGACACCGCCGTCATGACGCACCCGACTACCGTAATCACCGCCGCCGAAAGCACCGGCACCAGCTTGAACGCCGGATGCTGCGCGGCCCGGTCCGTGTCGGGCAGCAGGTGCTTCGCGTAGAGCACCAGAATCCCGATGCCCATGAGGACCGCCGCCAGGCCCAGGCTGAACGCCACCAGCAGGGTCAGTCCCAGGGCCACGCGTCCGAGCGCGATCGAGCTCAACAGGAGCACGAGAGCCGAGGGACACGGCACGAGTCCCCCGCTGGCCCCGAGCGCGAGCAGGCTGCCCACTGTCACATCGCCGTCGATGTAATGCGTGTGACTGTGCGCCCCGTGGCTGTGGCCGTGATCGTGATGGTGGTCATGATCGTGGGAGTGGTCATGCTCGTGGTGGTGATCATGGTCGTGATGGTGGACATGCTCATGCCCAGGCGCGTGGCTGTGCGGATGGTCATGGTGGCCGGCGGCCCGCAGCTTCCGCATCCGCTTCCAGAACAGCGACGCGCCAATGAGCACGATCGATAACCCCGAGATCGCGCCGAGCACCGGATAGGCCTTCTCCGGCGCCACATATTTCGAAAGGAAGAGCGTTCCGAGTCCCAGCGCGAATACGCTGGCGGTATGTGTGAACGTCACCATGGCGCCCAGAATGGCGGCGTGCGCCGCGGTGCCGCGCGTGCCAATCAGGTAGGCCGCGACGATCGTCTTCCCGTGCCCCGGCGACAGCGCATGCATCCCCCCGAGCCCAAACGCCACCACGAGACCGAGGGCCATCATTCCCAGCGTGAGGCCCCGATTCCCGAGCATCCGGGAAAGGAAATCTCCCTTGACCACCGTGCCTGCCGCGGCCTGGGTCGCTGCGGGAGCGGACGGAACACTGGATGCAACATCGTGCTGGGCGACCGTTTCGCGTCCGTCCACTCTCCAGGCGAGCGTCGCCCGCAGATCCTGGGGCGGCGCGATCGTCGGCTCGGCGGGATACTCCGTCAGCGCCTTGCTGCGATCCGTCGAGCCGTGGCTCGCCTGCACCAGCCGCGCGCCCTCCCCCGCGGCAATGACGATTTCCTTCCATCCGGCGCGCCCGGCGTAATTGCGGTCCTCGAATTCCAGCCTTCCCTGCCCCGGCGGCAGTTCCAGCCGCGCTGTGATGCGCCCCACCGCCAGGCCTCCG
>JBGPDC010000186.1:0-11319 GCA_041482115.1 Terriglobia bacterium
ACGTTGCTCCGCCTGGCGGACAAACAGCAGCGGATTCTGACGCCTATTACGAACAGCGGCTACGGCGTGGGCCAAGCCGGCAAGTTTTGCACTGAGGAAACCCCGCTCCGGCCGATCACGCTGTATGGCCGCACCAAAGTGGAGGCGGAGCGCGCCGTGCTGGACCGCGGCAACGCCATCAGCTTCCGGCTGGCCACCGTTTTCGGCATGTCGCCGCGCATGCGCATCGATCTGCTGGTGAATGATTTCGTCCATCGCGCGGTTCATGACCGGGCCGTGGTGCTATTCGAGGCTCATTTCAAGCGGAATTACATCCATATCCGGGACGTCGCCCGCGCCTTTATCCATGGCATCGATCACTTTGAAGCCATGCGGAACGAAGCGTACAACGTCGGCCTCTCCGATGCCAACCTTTCCAAGTTGGAGCTGTGCCAGAAGATCCAGCAGCACCTGCCGAAGTTCGTCTTTCTGGAAGCGCCTATCGGAGAGGACCCGGATAAGAGGGACTACATCGTTTCCAACGAAAAGATCGAGCGCACCGGTTTTCGGCCGGCTTTCTCGCTGGACGACGGTATCCGTGAGTTAATGAAGGGCTATCGAATGCTCCAGAAGACCATCTACGGGAACGCTTAGCGGCGCGTATGCCCGCGGAGAAAATCTACAACCTGTCGGGCAAGCGCGTGTGGGTGGCCGGCCATAACGGCATGGTCGGCGCCGCCCTGGTCCGCCGGCTCGCGGGAACCGGCGCCGTCCTGCTGACCGTGGACCGCTCGGCACTCGACCTGCGGAGCCAGTCCGCCGTCCGCGATTGGGTCGCGGCGCACCGGCCGGACGCGGTGTTTGTCGCGGCTGCGACCGTGGGCGGCATCGAGGCCAATCGCACGCGGCCGGCGGAGTTTCTTTACGACAACTTGATGATCGCGGCCAACGTGATCGACGCGGCGGCCGCCGGGGGCGTGAGCAAGCTGCTTTTTCTCGGCTCCTCTTGTTTCTATCCCCGCGCCGCGGAGCAGCCGATCGGCGAGGAGGCGATGCTGACGGGTCCGCTCGAGCCGACCAACGAATGGTACGCCGTCGCGAAAATCTCCGGCGTTAAGCTGTGCGAGGCCTATCGCCGCCAATATGGCAAGGACTTCATCGCCGCCGTGCCGACCAACCTCTACGGACCCGGTGACGATTTCGACTTCGCCAGCGGCCATGTGATCGGCGCCCTGATGAGTAAGATTCACCGGGCGCACGAGAGTGGGACCGGCCCGGTCGAGGTGTGGGGCACCGGGCGTCCGGAGCGGGAGTTCCTTTTCGTGGACGATGCGGCGGAGGCTCTCGTCTTCCTTATGGAGCGCTATTCCGAGGAAGAGATCATCAACGTGGCGGGCGGCGAAACCGTCAGCATCGCGGAACTGGCGCGGTTGGTTGCCGGCGTGATTGGCTACCAGGGAGGCTTGAGGTTCGACACCGGCAAGCCCGACGGGATGCCCCGCAAGGTGCTGGATCCGACGCGCCTCCAGGCGGCGGGATGGCGTTCCACAGCCTCGCTTCGCGAGGGTTTGGCCGAGACGTATGCTTGGTTTCTTGCCAATCCCGACAGGCGATAGAAACAACAGCTGCGGTCGCTAACGGCAAGAAGTATCCAGCGTCCGCCAGCGAGTCATGGCACCCGTCTCACGGGAGCGCGAAGGTAAGGAGCGCCGAATCGGTCGATACCGCCACATACTGTCGTCCGCCGACACTATAGGAAATCGGGGAGCTATTGATCTCGGCGCCGGTCTGATAGTGCCACAACTCCGCTCCGGTGCGGGAGTCGAGAGCAATCAGGTTGCCGTCCTTGGCGGCCGCGAAGACCACGCCGCCGGCGGTGGACAACACGCCCGCGCCCCAGGAGCCCTGGTGCAGCTCGAAGCTCCACCGCACGTTGCCCGTCTGGGGGTCGATCGCGCGGATGGCGCCCGGAAACCGGTTGGAGTCTTCCTTCTGGCCCGAGCCGGTGTAGGGATCCCCGGGCTGGGGCCGCTTGGTCACGCTAGTGTAGACCGCGCACGATTCGCGGACACTCAGGTAGAAGAGCTTCGTCTGCGGGTCCCAGGAGGGCGAGGCCCAATTCGTCGCCCCGGAGGCATCCGGACACACGTAAGTGCCGGCAGGTGTTGGATCCATATTGGGAATCAGGATGGGGCGGCCGTGATCATCGAGTCCCTTGGCCCAATTCTGTTTGGCAAACGGCTTGCCCAGCAGGAATTCGCCGGTTTCCCGGTCCAGCACGTAGAAGAAGGCGTTGCGGTCGGCGTGCAGGATCAGGTGCCGCATGCGCCCGCGGAAGATCCCATCGGCGAGGACGTTGGTCTCGGTGGCGTCCCAGTCGTGGGTGTCGTGGGGCGTGAATTGGAAATACCACTTCATCTTGCCGGTCTTAGGATCGAGCGCGAGCACGCTGCAGGTGTAAAGATTGTCGCCCGCGCGGACGGTGCCATCGTAATCGGGCGAAGGGTTGCCGGTGGACCAGAACAAGGTGTCGGTCTGCGCATCGTAGGTGCCGGTCATCCAGGTGGGGCCGCCGCCGAAATCAGCCGAGTTGCCGGCCCAGGTGGCGCGGGCCGGGTCGTCCTGGCCAGGGATGACGCTGACGCGCCAGAGCCGGCGTCCGGTAGCGGCGTCGTAGGCGTCGAGGAAGCCCGTGAGAGCGCATTCGCCGGCCGTGATGCCGACGATGATCTTGCCGTCGATGGCGAGCGGCGCGTGGGTGATCGACAATCCGGCTTTGTAGTCCTCGACCACGACGTCCCAAATGGGATTGCCGGTTTTCGCATCGAGCGCGACCAGGTGGGCGTCGAGGGTGGCCAGGTAGAGACGGTCGCCTAGAATTCCGAAGCCGCGGTTCGTCATGACGGTGCAGTTGGAATGCACGTCGGGCGGCAGGCGGCGTGAGTAGCGCCAGATGGCGCGGCCGGTGCGCGCATCGAGGGCGGCGGCGTTGTTGAGCGGTCCGGTGACGAACATGACGCCATCCACGACCAGAGGTGTCGTCTCGACACGGGTGCCGCCAAACTGGAACGCCCAGGCGGCGGTGAGCGAGCGGACGTTGGCAGGGGTGATGGAGGCGAGGCCGCTGTGATGGGTCCCGCGCAGATCGCCCCAGTAGGTGAGCCAGTTCTGCGGCTCCTTTTCCGCGGCGGTCAAACGCTGGAAGGTGACATTCAAGTCGGCGCTGGGAGTCCACTTCGCGGCGGTCGCGTCCAGCACGGGAGCGGCCTTCAGGAAGGCGATCACGTGGTCCCTCTGCGGTCCGGAAACCAGCGCCGGCGGCATGAGCGATTGTCCGGTGAGCCGCACGTTCGCGACGTCCTTCTTGAGGAGCAACTGGAGCTTCTCGTTTTCGTCCATCATCTGGAGAGAGAACGTATCTTCGTTCTTGCGGATGCCGCGGATCTGGCGCCCGTCACGCAGCCGGACCTCCACGGTCTCGAAGCCCCGCACCTGCTCCTGGTGTGGCTCGGAAAGGATCCGCTGGAGTTCGCGGACCGTCCGGGCCTCTCCGGTCCGGCTGAGGTCGGGGCCGAGACGGCCTCCCTGCCCCTGGTACATGTGACACTTGCTGCAGCGGGCGGTTCCGAAGAACAACTGTTGTCCGGCGGCGGCGTCCCCGGTGACCGGAAGGTCGGGACCTCCCTCTTTGAGCGACCTCAGGTACGCGACGATGGAGCGGGCATTCTCGAGCGGCATGGGAAACGCGGGCATCTGCGTTCCGGGAATACCGGCGACGATATTCTGAACGATCTCGGATTCGAGAGCGCCCCGGTTGAGCTTGCCGGTGAGGTTCGGCCCGCGTCCGCCGTTGGCGTTCTGTCCGTGGCAGGCGGTGCAGGCTTTCTCAAAGAGCTGGCGTCCTCGCTCGGCCGCCGCGTCCGGCTGCTGAGCGGACGCCAAGCCGGCGATCGCGGCCAGTAATGCTGGAACGAGGAATCGGGAGGACATTGGTAGAAAAGGTACCACAGCTTCCTGGCCGCTCCGTGGCCGCCGGCCACGAACCCGGCGGCGTGGGACGCTGGCTACTCCGGCAACGCGAAGGCGACGATATTGGGCCCCGCCGCGACCGCGACGTACTGCTGGCCGTCGAATTGATAGGTCATCGGTGACGCGTGCCAGCTCTGGTTATTCATAAAGCTCCAGAGCGGCTTGCCGGTAGCAGCGTCGGCGGCGCTGAAGGAACCGCTGTCGTCTCCGAAAAAGACCACCCCGCCGGCCGTCGAGAGCGCGCCGCCCCAGGTGTTGGCCGGCCCGGTCTGCGGCAGCTCCCAGACGGCTTGGCCCGTCCGCAGGTCAAAGGCGCGCAGGATTTTCTGACCCGGCGGCTCGTCCGGCGCCGGGCGCGTCGAACCGCCCATGAAGCCCCGCAGGGCGCCCCACTCCACCGGCCGCTTCGTGTAGATGGCGCAGTCCTCCAGCGTCTGCACGTAGTACAAGCCGGTGCCCGGGTTATAGGAGGTCGAGTACCAGTTCGTGGCTCCCGACATCGAAGGGCAAATCCTGACTCCCTGCGGGGTCGGCGTCTGGTTGGGATTCAGCACCGGCCGCCCGTCGGCTCCGATCGCTTTCGCCCAGGTCAGCTTCTTCACCAGAGGCGTGGCCTGCAGCAGCTTACCGGTGGTCCGGTCCAGCACGTAAAGGAAACCGTTGCGATTGGCCTGGACCAGCAGCTTGCGCGGCTGCCCTTGCCAGGTCATGTCTACGAGCACCGGCGGCTCGGTGGCGTCCCAGTCCCATTCGTCGTGCGGCGTGAACTGGTAATACCATTTCAGCTTCCCGGTCTTGGCGTCGAGAGCCAGAAGGGAGCACGCATAGAGGTTGTCGCCGGGGCGGAGGTCGCCGTTCAGGTCGGGGCTGGCGTTCCCAGTCGGCCAGTAAATGGTGCCGGACTCCGGATCGTAGGTCCCGGTATACCAGGTGGGCGCGCCGCCGTGGGCGATGCCGACTCCCGCCCAGGTTTCCGACTTCGGCTCGCCGGGCAGCGGCACGGTCCAGAACCGCCAGACCTCCTTGCCGGTCTCCTGGTCGTAGGCCGCCAGGAGTCCGCGCACCCCCTGCTCGCCACCGGCGGTGCCCGAGATCACCAGATTGCCGACGATCAGCGGGGCGCCGGTGGCGTTATAGTTCTGCCGCCAGTCGGCCATTTCGGTTTCCCAGGCCCGCTCCCCCGTAAACCGGTTGAGCGCCAGCAGGTGGGCGTTGTCTGTGACCATGAAGAGCCGCTCGCCCGCCACTGCCACGCCCCGGTTGAACCCGCCGGCCGCATTACCGATCAGGCCCGGCGTGCGGGGACGCTGGAACTGCCAGAGCTGGCGGCCGCTGCCCGCGTCGAGCGCCATGCACTCGTTGCCGCTGGTCACATACATGATGCCGTCGACGACCAGCGGCGTCGTCTGTAAACGCGCCGTATCGGAAAACGCAAAAATCCACTTGACTCCCAACCGGGAGACGTTGTTCTTGTTGATCTGGGTCAGAGCGCTGTAACGGTTGCCGCTCACTTGGCCGTGGTAGGTGGGCCAGTCGGCCTGCGAGGTGACCGGACGGTATCGGTCCCCGGAAGCTTTCCTTAGCAGGTGAATCCTCTTGTCAGGGGTGCGGATCTGCACTTCCTCGGGGCCCTTGTTGAGGATCAGCCCTTCCAAAATCTGGCCGTCGATGGTCGGGACCTTCCCGGGCATCGGCGTCATGCCGCCCCGTTGCGGCGGACGCAGCGTGCGCAAGTGCGCGACCAGCTCCTGCATTTCGCCGGCGGGAACGTCACTGGCAGGCATGCCGCGGCTGGGGAGGCCGGTGCGAATGAACGCCGCCAGTTCTTCGTCGCTGCGCCCGGCCAGGCGCGGCACCATGCCCGGGGCGTGCTCGCCTCCGTTGCCATCGCCGCCGTGGCAAATGGCGCAGCGATTCTCGAACTGCCGCCGGCCGGCGTCCGGACTCTGCGCCAGGACCGCACAGGCCGGGAAAATCAAGCACCACCACACACGCACTCTCATGAAGGCCTCCGAGCCGGATTGCCATCGATCGGGCGAAGATCAGTCTGCCACAGATTCCCCGCCAACTGGTACTCTTACTCTGAGCAGCCGGCTAGAGCGGCCTATAATCCTGGGAGAGCCGAAGATGACTTGGCGGCGCATCATAGTCGTACTGATCCTGGTATGTACCTCGTGGGGAGCCCTCTACGCCCTGCAGAATTTTCGGGGCCGCCGCAACGAGCAGTATGAAGGGGAGATGCAGGACCCGGTCGACGATCCGCCGGATGCGTATGTCGAAGGCGAGTACGCTTTCGCGCGCTTGCGATACCCCCAGTTTCAAGGTGGCTACGGGCGCGGCTTCGGCCGCGGCGGTTATGGCCGCCGGCGCAGTTGGGGAGTGGACTCCAACCGGGCGGAGCGCCACCTCATGCAGGGCGTTCGCCGGCTTACGCGCCTCGATGCGCGGTCGGTCGAGGAGATCATCGAGGCCGACAGCGACGAGATGTTCAACTGGCCCTGGCTATACGCCGTCGAGGTGGGCCACTGGCAATTGACCGACTCCCAGGCCAAGCGGCTGCGCGAATATCTGGATCGCGGCGGTTTCCTCATGGTCGACGACTTTCACGGGGAATATGAGTGGCAGATCTTTATGGCCAGTCTGCAGCGCATCTTGCCGGACCGCCCGGTCGTCGACTTGCAGGATGAGGAGCCCATTCTTCACGTGCTCTACGACCTGAAAGAGCGCTTTCAGGTCCCTGGCTACCAATATGTGTGGAGCGGGTTGACCTACGAGCGCCAGGACGGCACCGTAGCGCACTGGCGGGCGGTCTTCGATGAGAAAGGCCGCGTGCAGGTGGCCATCTGCCACAACGTGGATCTCGGAGACGCCTGGCAATATGCCGATGACCCGCGCTACCCCGAGCCCTTCACGGCCTTGGCCTACCGCATCGGCATCAACTACATCCTCTATTCGATGATGCACTAGAAGGCCGCGGCTCTAAGAGCCACCCGGGCTCATTTGCTCATCGCATGCTGCTGGAAGAACCTCACGATCCGCCCGGAGGTTCCTTCCGGATATTCGTGCCCACCCCCATGAATCCACGTCATGACGGGCGCTCCTCTGGAAGAATTGTACAGCGTGCAGCCGGGGCCACACCCCTCGCCCTTACCCGTCGCGCCGTTGATCTGGCGGGCCAGTTCGATGGTTTCTTCCTGGCGCTCGAACTGGATTCTACGGTCCTGGCGGCCCGCGACGTGCAAAATCGGCCGGGGCGTCCGGGGAGGCGTTGCCGCCCGCAGTACCGCCGCCACGGGCGCATAGGCCGCGAACACATGGGGACGTTCGGCCCAGAGCAAGTAAGTGAAATTGGCGCCATTCGAGAAACCGGTCGCATAGACTCGGGCGTCATCGATCTTGTAGCGCTGGCGAAGCGAGACCAGCGCCTGGTCCACGAGCTTCAAATCACGATCGCCATCCGTGCCCGTTTGTACCTGCCACCCGGGCAGCCCCGGTGCGCTGGAGCGTGACGTCGGCAGACCCTGGAAATACACCACGATCGCTTGGGGCCAGGCGGTCTGAAGGTCCACCTGCTGAAAGCTCTGGATGTCATCCCCGTAGCCGTGAAAAGAGAACACCAGAGGAACCTTCCCGCTCGGGCTTTTTGCGGTCGGCGGATATACGATGGCCTCCCGCTTGGCGCCGTCGATGATCCACGTCATCATGGTCGACTCCGCAGAGGCGGTGGGGGGTGCGAGAACCGCAACAGCGATGGCGGTGCAAAGCAACCCCACTCCACGTTTAACAATCGTCATGGTCAAAGTAACCCTCCGCAATGGCGAACACGACGGGGTGGCGGCGCCACGGCACGAACCCTTCCGGCTTGGCGACATACCCAAGGTAACTGTATTCCAATCCGATTGGTAGCCCTCTCCCGGCGACTGAGAACTCCAGGGAATCCGTTCACCCCGGCCGCCACCCACTTGCACACGTTGGCTTAACTTGTCCTTACGGAGCGGCAGACGGCCGCATCCTAAAGAGCTGCTCAGGCATCTGCTAACGGATGGGGACCATTGGCAGCCTCCTGGGCGCAAAATGCTTCAGGTGAGGATTGCAGTAGCGTGCGGTTTTCGACAATATGGAGTGGCGAACTGTCAGGAACCCAATTGTGACGCGCGCATGAAGTTTGCGACTATAACAACTATAAAAACGATCAATGGCAGGCGCCTGGAGCACTGCCTCCGGCGCGAAGGACTATGCGGGCGCACGCGGCTACAGGCCGCTTGTCCCCCACCGCGAAACGGGCTGGACGCCGATGAGTTCTTGATCGAAACCCGCGCATGATTCGTCTGCGCATCACTGCCTCGGGGTGGTAAACAGACCGCCCCGCCCCAAGCCCCGTCGGTACGGGCATCGTCGGAGGTGAAAGTGACTACTCAGTTGAAACCCCCGCTCGTGATACGGGCAACCCTTGGTTTGACCGCTATGGTTCTGCTGGTTGCCGCCGGCTGCTCGAAGGCCACGTCGAACGCGGCGCCGGCCAATCCGCCCGTCGTCGAGGTGGTCGAGGTCCAGCAGAAAGACGTTCCCATCTACGGCGAATGGATCGGCACGCTCGACGGGATGGTGAATGCGGCCATCAAAGCGCAGGTATCGGGCTATCTGCTCAAGCAGGACTATACCGAAGGCTCCCCCGTCAAGAAGGACCAGTTACTGTTTGAGATTGATCCGCGGCCGTTTCAGGCGGTGCTCGATCAGGCCCTGGGACTGCTCGCGCAGGCCAACGGACAACTGGCGCAAGCCAAGGCGCAGCTCCTGCAGTCCGAAGCTCAGGTTGCCCAGGCCCAGGCAAATCAAGTGCGAACCCAGCTCGACGAAGACCGCTACGCCCCACTCTTGAAGCAGCAAGCCATCACGCAGCAGGATTTCGATAATGCGGTCCAGAACAACCAGGCCGCCAAGGCCCAGGTCCAGGCGGCCAGGGCTGGCATCGAAACGGCCCGGGCTCAGATTCAGGCGGCGAGTGCGGCGGTTCAGGGCGCCCAAGCGGGCGTCGAAACCGCCCGGCTCAACCTGGGTTTCACCCGCCTCACTTCGCCCATTGATGGCGTCGCGGGGTTGGCCCAGCAGCAAGTCGGCTCGCTGGTCAGCCCGAACAGCGGACCGGTGACGACGGTTTCAACAGTCGATCCCATCAAGGTGTATTTCACGGCCAGCGAATCGGAGTACCTCGACTTCCACCGGCGGTTCCCGGATGAGGCCACGGTGCAGGCGGAGAGGCGGCAGATGCCGCTCGATCTCATCCTGGCGGACGGGGCGACCTATCCGCATGCGGGGAGGATTTCCTTCGCGGACCGGCAGGTGAATCAAAACACGGGGGCGATCCAGATCGCGGGGGTGTTCCCCAACCCGGGAAATCTGCTGCGTCCGGGAGGCTATGCCAAGGTCCGGACGGCGACCAGAACGAAGCCGGGCGCTCTGCTGGTGCCCCAGCGGGCCGTTACGGAGCTGCAAGGCAGCTATCAGGCTGCCGTCGTGGACTCTGAGAACAAGATCGGCATCCGGACGGTCAAGCCCGGCGATCGCGTCGGCGCCCTGTGGATTATTGAGGAAGGGCTGAAACCCGGAGAACGCGTGGTCGCCGAAGGCGTGCAGAAAGTTCGTCCCGGCATGCAGGTGAATCCCAAGCCCTTTGCGCCCGAGACGAAGGGGCCCGAGACAAAGGGGATGGATCCGAAGGGAAGGTAGCCGCACATGTCCAAATTCTTCATCAACCGGCCCATCGTCGCCATGGTGATCTCCATCCTGTTGGTGGTCGTGGGCGCCATTACCATTGCGACCCTGCCCGTGGCCCAATTCCCCAGCATCGCGCCTCCGGAAGTGCAGGTCTTGGCCACCTATGTCGGCGCGGACGCGCAGACCATCGAGCAGTCGGTGGCCACCCCCATCGAACAGCAAATGAGCGGCGTGGACAACATGAACTACATGTATTCCTTGAACGCCACGGCCAACGGGGGGATGACCCTGGTAGTGAACTTCGACGTAAAGACCGACCCGAACACCGATCAGATCCTCACCCAGATCCGCGAGACGCAAGCCGCTTCCCAGCTCCCGGCGGAGGTTACGAACTATGGGATCACGATCCGGAAATCGGTGACGGCTCCGCTGATGCTGATCGGCCTGTACTCGCCCAACGGAACCTACGACGCGCGATTCCTCGCCAACTACGCCTACATCAACCTCAACGATCAGCTCACACGCGTGCCGGGCATCGGCAATGTCCAGGTTTTCGGCTCCGGCCAGTACGCCATGCGGCTGTGGGTCAAGCCCGACCAACTGGCCAAGCTGGCCATCACGGTCCCTGAAATCGTCAGCGCCATCCAGGCGCAGAACACGGTGAATCCGGCCGGACAAGTGGGAGGCGAGCCCCTGCAGAAGGGACAGGAATACACCTACTCGGTCCGCGCGCAAGGCCGCCTGACCTCCCCCGAGGAATTTGGACAGATCGTAGTTCGCGAGACGCCGGATGGCGGGACCGTGCGGGTCAAGGACGTGGCCCGCGTCGAGCTCGGCAGTCAGGACTACAGCGTGGCCGGCCGCTTGAACGGGAAGCCGAGCGCCATCGTCGCGGTTTACCAGTTGCCCGGTTCCAATGCGGTCGACGCCGCCGCGGGCGTCAAGAAGCTGCTGGTCGAAGCGAAGCAGCGATTCCCGCCGGACGTGGACTACGTAATCTCGCTCGACACCACGCGGGCGGTCACCGAAGGCATCAAGGAGATCATCCTGACGCTGGTCATCGCGCTGGCGCTGGTGATTCTCGTGGTCTACCTCTTCCTGCAAGGCTGGCGCGCCACTCTGATTCCGCTGCTCGCCGTGCCGGTCTCGCTGATCGGCACGTTTGTATTCTTCCCGGTCTTCGGTTTCTCCATCAACACACTCTCTCTATTTGGTCTGGTGCTGGCCATCGGCCTGGTGGTGGACGACGCTATCGTCGTGGTCGAGGCTGTGGAGCGCCACATCGAGGACGGCCTGGCTCCCAAAGACGCGGCCTTGAAAGCGATGGAAGAGATCTCCGGCCCGGTGATCGGCATCGCGCTGGTTCTGTCGGCGGTGTTCGTGCCCACCGCCTTCATACCGGGCATCACGGGACGGCTCTACCAGCAATTCGCCGTAACCATCGCGATTTCGGTGATTCTCTCGGCCTTCAACGCCCTCACCCTCAGCCCGGCGCTCGCCGCTCTGATGCTTCGGCCCAGGAAGGAGAGGAGGGGCCCCCTGGGAAGGTTTTTCGATTGGTTCAACCGCTTTCTTGAAGGGGAAACGAATCGCTAC